>JBBTTM010000021.1:0-6375 GCA_038064255.1 Patescibacteria group bacterium
GCGGCAATCTCATACGGATGTGAGATCGCCACGCCGTCAGAACGGTCTCGCGATGACAGAGGTGTGTAAGTCCTGCTATTACTTAAACTTTTCACTTTGCTTACTATCCACCCTCCCCCGGCAAACACAAAAAATCCCCAGAGAAGCCACCACATCCAGAGAGGCGAATGCTGGCACTTATCAATCGTCTCAAAAAGAAATGGACCTATTTTATGATTTGCTAAAAATGCAGGCGGGCAGTTCACGCCTATCCCGGTGACGAACGGCTTAAAATGGAGAATAAATGGAAGTGCTGTAATACCCGCACTTATAACGCATAAAATACTAAATAAGATCGCACTTTTCCACCCTCCTCGCATCATATTTCTTTCATCTGTCATCTTCCATCTCAATACAACAAGCAATATCACAAAAAGACCAAGGTATATCGGTCCATCGAGCGCGTTTGTCATAAATAAAACACCACAGAGGAAGCCATAGAATACAATTTGAAATTTAAAATTTGAAATTTGAAATATTGATTGAAAATTGAAAATTGACAATTGAAAATTATCCTTATGGATACCAGAACCAAACATACGTATGAGCATCCCTATCGCCAACAGGGCAAACGGGATGGACAAAACATGCCCATGTATATCCGACACCACAAACGAGTAACTGGGAAATTCATGGATAGTAAACGGGATAAATCGTGTCGCATTTGCGTACCAATAGGTATTGAGTCCCTCCGGTAGACGTTTCATAAACTCTCCACTGTTCCACAGGAGTTGCCAAAATGGTTTTACATTATCGCCTGTATACCCACGGGTAAATGCATATATTGTCTGCATATTTCCCGCAAGGGTCACAAAAAATCCGGTCAATAACCACGATACTATAGCTCTGATCGCAAGGACTCTCCTTGCAGGTTTGCAAGGAGAGTCCTTGCAAATGAGTAATGTCAACTGCGCTCCTATACTCCCTGCCATGGTAAAACAAAGACTAAAAAGGGTCGCCAGGATGAGATTAAATGTGACAGCAAGATCAAGCCCAGAGAGTTTCGTCAGTACTGCAAGTGTGGTATGGCCAAAGTAGTAATAATTTATCGTGAATCCGCTGTACCAGATATCCCTCGGAGGAAAAAATCCTCCATTTAATATTGATTTGGTAAAGCCGAAATCCATAAACTTTTCGAGTCCGTGAATGCTCGGTTCATGTCCTTTTATCCACGCCCAGAAAATCAATAATCCTAAAAATATGCCTTCTTCTAGAGTTATGAGCAGTATCTTTTTTACCCACTCTCTCAATTTTGCGCTTTGAACTACAAGCTTTGAGCTTTGAGCTTTGCTGTGCCCGCCCGAAGCCTTGTGCGTAGGAGGGAGCTTTGAGCTATCTAACAGGTTTCCAACAAGCCCCAGGATAACCGTGATTCCCATCGAAATCGCAATGGACACGATACCAAACGGTAAGATATTTAAACTCCCGAGGACAAATACACCAAACGTCACCGTCGCCATACCGACAGCCTTGGAGAAAAAATAGCCGTCATCCCACCAGCCCGTCATGCTTCGCAAGTCGTGGCTGGCAGGCCACACTCCGCCCCGATGTACATCGGGGCTTCGCGTGGCACGGCCAGCCTTCTTATTGTCATCCTCGCCCCGCATCAAAGTGCGGGGTAAACTCCAGCGGGGATCCATCTCATGATGGCGAGCTCTTCCGAACAGCACTTTCGTCAGAGGATACGCTATCGATCCCACAAAAAATAATGCACCCCAAAATCGTAATACAAGAAGGATATCATTTGCTGGCATCATCGCTCTATTATAGATACGATCTATATTGATGAATAGACAGGAGTTACACAATATGCCTATGTTTTGGCCGTTATTGCGAGGAACCCGCTTTTGGCGGGAGACGCGGCAATCTTATATTATGTATGGAAGATCACCACGCCGTCAGAACGGTCTCGCGATGACATATATATATGTGTGTGAGCCTAAATTCTTCTGTTGAATTGAGCTATCCCTGGAGCTACAATCTCTCCATGAAGATCGCCATCATCGGTGCCGGATATACGGGGCTTGCCGCCGGATATTTTCTTTCAAAATCAGGACACTCTGTCACTCTCTTTGAACGGGACAGTGAAGCTGGAGGGCTTGCAGCCGGATTTCGACCCGACCATAGGCGAGGCAAGGGAAAAAACTGGGAGTGGAAGCTTGAAAAAGCATACCATCACCTCTTTGAAAACGATTCTGATATTCTTTCGCTGTGTCAGGACTTGGGAATTTCCGATACACTCATTCTCAAGCGCCCCCTCACCGCAATTTTTCATACCAACAAAATCAGTCAATTTGATTCTCCTCTCACACTTCTCACTTTCCCGGGATTATCACTCGTTTCAAAAATCAGAACTGCGTTTCTCCTCGCATTTCTCAAGGTAAATCCCTTCTGGAAACCTCTGGAAAAAATCACCGCCCAATCGCTCTTTCAAACTGTCGGGGGGGAAGAAGGTTGGCGTGTTCTCTGGGAACCACTCATGAGAGGAAAATTTGGTCCGCATATAGATACGGTTCCGGCTTCCTGGCTCTGGGCGAGAATAACCAAACGCACGTCTCGACTCTACTATTTCAGGGGTGGATTTACTACATTTGTCGCGGCTCTTGTCAAAGCGATAAAAAAATTGAACAGTTCAATCCTTTTGAATACTGAAGTGACCTCTATATCTCAGATAAACAATGGCTTCCGGGTTACATATGGCAAAAAATCACAGATATTTGATAAGGTTATTCTGACAGTCCCATCTCCTGTTATTAATAAGATTGTCCCAACATTTCCCCGCATTTTTACCGATAAACTCCTCTCAATCGACCACCTCAGTGCCCAGACTCTGATCCTGGAGACGAAAGAGCCTATCTTGCAAGGAGAGTCCTTGCAAAGCCGCAAGGACTCTCCTTGCGTAAAAAATATTTACTGGCTCAGCATCAACGACCGGTCTTTCCCCTTCCTTGCCGTCGTCGCCCATACAAATTTTATGGATAAAAAATACTATGGAGGAAATCATATCACCTATATCGGAAATTATCTTCCCGCGGGTCACCCCTACCTCACCATGACCAAAGGCCAGCTCCTCAGGCTATTTTTACCATACATACAACGTCTTAATCCGAGCTTTCAGCTACTCGCCTCGGTCGCACTCCGGCGAAGCGGGTCAGCTGCTCGCCTCGCTAAGGCTTCGGCGAAGCGGGTCATCTGCCATCTCTTTACCGCCCCCTTCGCCCAGCCCGTCCATACGCTCAATTATTCCCAAAAAGCGCCGCAGTTTGTGACACCTATCCCAGGCGTATACATAGCAAACCTCGATTCTATCGTCCCTTGGGATCGCGGGACAAATTATGCTGTAAAGCTTGGGAGAGATGTTGCAAAAATAATAGGAAAATAAATGAACAAGGAGTGAGATATGAAACACAAAATAAAATTTTCCCTCTTAATAATACTCATATTTGGCGCCATCCTCCGATTTTCATATGGAAACTGGGACAGCTATCAGTCGTTTCATCCGGATGAGAGAAACATCGCCTGGGCTGTTACCCGTATATCTTTTTTTGATCAGCTTAATCCTAAATTTTTCGCCTATGGTGGTCTACCTATATATATGTATAAAGCGCTGTCCAATGGAGTGGCGTTTGTTACTCACGACCAAAGCTGGACGACAGAATGGGGAAAAATCTCGGTCATCGGACGGTTCGTCTCTGCATTTCTCTCAACGCTTTCAATCATATTGCTCTATAAAGTCGGAAAGAAATATTTTTCGGAAAACATCGGACTTCTGGGAGCCATCCTTCTGACTTTTGCTCCATGGGCGATCCGCGAAGCTCATTTTGCAACCACCGAAACCATGCTCGTCTTTTTTCTCCTCACAATTTATCTTCTAACATTTCGCTATATACATAGCGCAACAGGGAAAAACGCCGCGCTCATAGGCATCGTTTCGGGTCTTGCGGTTGGCGCCAAAACGATAAGCGTACTCTTTCTTGTGATCCCACTCACCGCGATTATGCTCAAAGCACTATCAAAACAGAGATCCAAACAATTCACTTTGCCCTTCGGCCTCGCTCAGGGCGGGCACTTTGCACTTTGCACTTTGCACTTGATTCTATTGATTATATTTACCGCTCTCGTCGCATTTACTGTATCTCCATATACAGTTCTCGATTTTTCAGGATTTAAAGAATCGATGATATACGAATCAGGAGTTGCACTGGGAAAATTCATCGTGCCCTATACAATGCAGTTTTCCGGTACCAAACCCTATCTCTACCAAATATACACGACGCTCTGGCAGATGGGACCGGTGGCGATACTCGGATTATTAGGATTTATATTATATACTCTTCGACTGTTATTCATAGCGACATATCAAATGATAGGACGAAGGGTGACCATTTTGAAGAGCACTGAAACTTTGCGAATTCAATGGGTATTTCTCTCGTTCCCACTTCTCTATTTTCTCTACACCGGCTCATGGTTTGCCAAATTTGCCCGGTACAATGTCCCGCTTTTGCCACTTCTAACCCTCTTTTCTGCATGGTTTATATATTACTCAATCAATCTATTATGTGATAATCGAACAAAAACATTACGCATTATTTGTCTATTTGTTTATTTGTCTATTTGTCTATTTTCTCTCTCTTGGGGTATCGCCAATTGGACTATCTACACCCGCCCCCAAACACGTATTGAAGCCTCTCGATGGATCTATAAAAATGTACCAGAGAGTGCACTCATCTACACAGAGCACTGGAACGACGGACTCCCCATAGCCCTTCCGGACGAGCCGCTTATCTCTTTCAAGCGGGAACTTCTGGAAGTGTATCTTCCGGATAATGACACGAAACGTACCATGTATACGACAAAACTTCCGAAGGGAGATTTTATAATTCTTTCTACCAGACGGATCTGGGATACTATGCCAAATCTCGAAAAAAAGTACCCGCTGACAAAACGTTTCTATGAACTTCTGCTATCAGAAAAACTGGGATACACAGAGGTAGCGACATTCACCTCGTACCCCGCTCTCTTTGGCTTTACACTGTCAGACCGGCCTGCAGAGGAAAGTATAGAGGTCTTCGACCACCCGGAGGTAAAGATATTTCAGAATACTGGAAAGTTTTCAGAAGAAAAAATAACAAGTCTTCTAAACAATTGAAATCCGCTTCTGTCCTCAATGGGTAGTTGGATGCCTGCCCAACCTCCAACCACCCACTCAAGAAAGAAACGGATTATTGTTGTTCAACTCTCATACTCAATACTGAAGCATAAGATTGATTTGATAGGATTGTATCCCCGATTATTTGGAATGTCAACGACTGTAAAACGAACAAATTGCAACAAGCGCGGTTCGTCATTGCGAGGATCCCGCCTCTGGCGGGAGACGCGGCAATCTTATATATAAAAGATCGCCACGCCGTAAGAACGGTCTCGCGATGACACACATGTGCAAGTCCAAAAATATATCTTTGTTTATTCCATGAATGTCCTGCTCTGACGCTACAAAATCAACTTCCGATTGAACGGTTTTTTGTGGAAAACTATACGTATGAATTTTCGCATCAAAACAATCTAAACACGCTAACCGCGCCTCAGAAAAAAATTTGACACAAAAACAATCGCCTGTTAGTGTAGGCGTACAGTGTTCTTCTTCTTTCTGCTCAAAAAGAAGAAACACGAATAAAAGGCATTACTACTCGTAGCCCAAACCCAATTTGCTAGCGGTAGTGATGCTTTTTTGATGGCACACTTAGCGATTCTTCGAGCTTAGTGTGCCACATCCTTCTAAGCTCGCTCTGTGAGCCGCTCTACGAATAGTAGATAAGGCGAACAGAAAGAGCAGGAGGATGATGGTACTATTTTATCCTCTCGGACTCCCATCTCCCCTCTAGGCGTGCTCAAATCATCCCTAAAGCGTAAATACAGGGATTGAAAGCCCTTTCTCTTTTAACTTCATAAACTGAGTCTTGACCTCACGCTCAAACGACTCTCGCTCAAGGGTCGTCTGTGAGACACGACTCTTTCTCCCGGCAAAGAGAGACTGTATGTAGCCCAATACCCCGCCTTTGGCGGGGAACCCATGTGACTCTTGCGGTAGTGCTTTGTTCACTCTCTTATCTAATCACCTCGGCTCAAGGCGTGTCAAGTCCCATAGGATTTTCATACTGTCAAAAACATATAACCCATAATTATTTACACACCATTTGTCTTGCTACAAAGCGCTAAATAAAATATATCATTTCTTTGTGGATAACTTTGGGATACTCACAAAATCAACCCCAATAAAAAGATCTGTTAGCACCAAGTGATAATGTCCTCTTTAGACCAAGTTAAAATGTCCTCTTT
>JBBTTM010000022.1:0-1726 GCA_038064255.1 Patescibacteria group bacterium
CTCCACTTATTGATCCAATGTTTTTACTTGCTTCTGAAGTGTCGGGTATTTATACCCAAGGGGGAAAGGGGAGGCGGGTGCATACGCTGATCTGGGTGCCATCCCTCGAGAGTGCGCGAAAAATAAATAAAGAGATGACGAGGCAAGGATGTAATCTATTAAGTGACGGGAGACCCATCATTGGACTCACGAGTATACAGGTCGCAGAACTCGTATTTACCATAGAACCAAAAGCGTTGGTCATACCGGCTCATTGTCTCGTACCAGATGCGCATATTTTACAGGAAGATTTTATTTCAAAAGAGATTCAAGAAATAGAGGTTGGTGAGCAAGTGTTGACACATACGGGTGTCACTCAGCGAGTGACAGAAGTAAAAAAACGAGCCTACAGCGGAGATGTCGTCACGATCCAGCCATGGTACTTCCGTCCGGGTTTAACGACAACTCCTGAGCACCCTTATTATGCAATTAAAACTGTAAAAAAATGTCCAAGTACGGGAGATATTTGTCGCCCAAGTCTTGCTCACAAAAAATTATGCAAACAGAAAGCATATATGGGGTATCGTCCAACATGGATATTAGCAAAAGATTTGACAGTAGGTGACGTACTTGTGTATCCACGGTCAATCCCGAGGAAAAGAATTTCACAGATTTCATTGATTGACAGTGAGAAAAAAAATGAGAGCTATAATACGTCTATTTCAGCTGGCGGTTCGAGAGGGAGGACGATACATTCAATACTGAAGCTTACACCATCACTTGGTCGCCTGTTGGGATATTATCTTGCCGAAGGATCGACTGATGGAAACAATAGTTTTTCTTTTTGTTTTTCAAATAAAGAGAAAGAGTATATTGACGATGTTGTTTCACTCGTTCAGGAGGAATTTCAACTGGGTCATCCGCGAATTTATCTGAGAAATAAGGCTCAAAGCGTAGAAATAACGTTTTATTCAAAGATTCATGCTGAGTGGTTCGCGCGCGCGTGTTATACCGGCTCTGTTCGGCGTGCATTTTCAAAGCGGATTCCTGATTTTTTACTTCAAGCAGAATCTATTGTGCAGGCGGAATGTTTGCGAGGTTGGTATCGAGGCGATAAGGGGTATACATCGTCTCAGACTCTCATGAATCAGATGAAGGCGATGTCTTTGATGTTGGGAATTATTCCATCTATTCATATTGATACCGTCGAAATGCATACGAAGAGAGGGAAGCATACCATTGGAGACAGAACGATACACGCATCACATCCCTCATATTTTTTTTCAAATTTTGCATTTTTTATCGATTCATTTAATTTAAAAAAAGAAATACCTCGTTCTCAGACAAAAATTGATAGAAAACATGGGTGGATAGATGATACAAATGTGTATTTACCGATTAAAGATAGAACGACAACTTCATACAAGGGGGACGTATATAACCTAGAAGTAGAACACGATCATTCGTATGTAGCTGAGTTTGCTGCTGTGCACAATTGCTGGACGCCGTGGTTTGCGATGTATGGATCTAAGAGCGGATTTGACAGTATCGCTGACGCGTTTGGGCCGTATGCTGACAGGATTTATGCGGTAGAGACGGGACTTTCCAGTAACCCGGCGATGAATTGGTGTATACCGGAGCTTGATACCCGCACAATTCTCTCATTCTCCGATGCACATTCTCTGCCAAAGCTTGGTCGCGAGGCGACGGTGTTCGAGTTTCCCGAAGGTGAGTTAAGTTATGATGC
>JBBTTM010000023.1:0-3549 GCA_038064255.1 Patescibacteria group bacterium
CAGATTGTTTCTTTAGAGCGTCAGCAAGGAGCCTAAAAAATGCTTTATCACCGTTTTCCAATGCCAAAAAACATGCTCCTGCAACTGTTAAATGACGCAGGGTATCAGTTTCCTGTTTCAGATGTTTATGTATCACTTCACGTCTTTGTGCATGAGTTTCAAGAGAATTTGCAGCTGCTTTTATGATCGGGGCAAGAGGAGATTGTTTTATGTCTATTGGTAATCGTATTGGCGATTTTTTAAATACTTGGCTATTTTCCAAATAGGTAACTTTGTGAGCATTTGAAGCTTTCTGATTTTCTGATGCTTTGAGTCTTTCCAGTTCATCAAAATAGCTTGAATCATTTTTTGCCCGGGCAATATTTTCTGCGAGTGTCGTTGCTACCATCATGAAGTTTCCTTGGTTCACAAGAGCATCTTCCTCGAGTACCCGTATGTTTTCTAGTGCAGTAGTTCTCCCTTGTAAAATATTTGTGAGGAATGGAGGAAATTGAGCAAGTGAGGGATCTTCTTCAATTTCTGTAGTGGGAATATTCGTAGCTAAATATTCAGAAGCGATTTTCTCAGCATCAATTTGTTCTGGGGATGAGCTCATAAGAGTGAGTATTTTTTTGACTTTGCGATATAGTACGGTAGAATATGCGCTATGTCAACAATGTCATCTCAGCAATCAGCCCAGCACGGACTTGAAAGAGAAACACAGGAAGTTCATCCTATAGAAAAATTGTACGGTCTTGAAGTAGATGACGCAGCGTTTATCCGGGGTCAGGTAGAGTCCGCAATCTCCCGCATGGTGAATCTGATGGACATGACAGAAAGACAAACTGTCCGGGGACTCTGGCACGATGCCACATTGGGAGGACTTCGCGAGACTCCCACAGAGGAAAGTATCGCTACGGCGGTAGACCTTATCGGCGCTACGGATGCCCGTGTACCGTTACTTGTGAAATCAGTCGCAATCATACATGTGTGTCATGCTGCAAAGGGATTACCACCAGAAAAACATACGAAACTCTGGCAATCCATCCACGAGGCATTTGTTACTGAGCCGGATGATATACAGTATTTTATTCTCATGGGGTCTCTTATCGGAGGACTAACTTCAATGGATAGTGATACGAGTCGATATGAAGATTTCCAGAAAGAGCTGAATACTAGGACAAATAAAAATACTGCAGTCGCACGTTTTGGTATACAGGTCGCTACCGCGCGGTTAGCACAGCTCATACATGCAGATAAATTACATTTAGGTTTATTTACTGTAAGCATAGCCGGTGGAAATGAAAAGGAGCATCGATCTTCTCATGGGTTATTGGGATACCCGGATACGATTATGATTCTCTCCCAACCGAAGATGCCTTCCGAAGATAAAATGAAAGAAGCTGTAGCTGTAGGAGTTCCCGGAGTCGGAGTATTGACGAAGCGATCTCTTATGGCCATGGTTGGTATGGAGCAAAATAATTCTGGGGCAGGATCAGGCATTCTTGATTATCCGCATAGAACGTGGAGTTTTTTGAGTGTCGGATCCGTAAGCGCTGTAGATCGCATGAGCGCAACACACAAATTTGTTCCCGATGCACTGACTCTCTGGGTAGCTGTTCGTGTTGCAGAAAAAATAGGAAGTTCTAAAAAAGTCTCTCAAAAATACATACAAGCACGTATTCACCGCATGGTCGAAGGCTTAGGAAGGAAAATCGAAGTTATGGACATAGAATCACATGAAAAAAAATCGGAACACGGAATATTGCATCATGCTCACAGTGAGATTCTCTCCCGTGTGGGAAATCAGGAACATAATACTTTGGAACGAGTGAAGGTGCAGCTGGAAGAATCTGTGTATGGATTATTGTGCGATTCTTTAGAAACGGAAGAGGACCTTCCTGAACGTGACACACTCGTTGCACGATTTTTAGATGCAGTCTGGGAAAATATAACTGTTGAAGACAAGTGGGCATTTGCAAAAATACTCTTTCATCCTGATTCATCGCTCTGGAATAGTTTTAACGATAGACCAAAAATAGTAGAAAAATTAGTTGATACATTTGAAAGAGGGAAGAAGGTAGAAATTCCACTTAGAGTGACGGAAGAGATATTTGTAGTCGTTAAAAAAAAGCTACAGGTAAAATGGGAAACAATCCGGGACAAAGAGGGAATAAATGCTATGACGTTGTTTGGCATGTAACAAAGCGGATCCCCACAAAAAAGCCCTGCGGTAAAGCAAGGCTTTTTGTTTTTGTAAATTATAAGCTATTATGCCAATTTTACATTTTTTGCACTTGGTCCTTTTTCACCGTCTACGACGTCAAATGACACTGCCGCTCCTACTTGAAGCGCATCAAATGTCACGCCGACTAAGTCTTTTGAGTGAAAAAATAGATCTTTCGTTTCTCCATCTCTGGATATAAAACCAAATCCTCTATCTGTTTTCGTTTTGATTGTACCGTTCATACTAGTTTCTCCTTTCAGTTCTTCTATTATAGTCCTTTTAGGGACAGAATGATATTGGCAAGTATATGTTGACTTTATGGCTACTTATAGCTACGAATGTCTATGATTGGTTTGATATAATTTAGATTCCTAGGTACTTAAATTTCTATAACTTCGCCTTGAAGTTTTTTTATAAAGCTTGTGTCATGAGAGATGTATAAGATTCCTCCCGTGTATGAAAGAAGTGCGTTTTCTAATTCTTCTATAGATGGAAGATCTAGGTGATTTGTTGGTTCATCCAGGATTAACAGATTCGGCGTGTTGGCAAACATTTTGATCAGCTGAAATCGCGCTTTTTGGCCTCCGGACAAGTTTGCTATGTGTATCTTTGTGTCTACTTTGGTATCAAAAAGGTACCGGGAGAGCGTTGCTAGGATCATTTCGCGATTTGCAGGGATACCGAGTTTTTCATAGACTGTATGTACTGCCTCTTCAAGAGATAAAGAAAGATAGTGTGTATGTATTTCCTGCTCGTATTCGCCTATTCTCGTCATGACACCGATCTTTATCTGCCCGTTCCAAAGTTTGGCTTCTGGCGTTTCGTTCCGGTATTGAGCCATGATCGTATGAACGAGCGTGCTTTTTCCAGCGCCATTCCGGCCTTTTATGAGTACGCGTCCCTCACTCCCGATGGTAATTGTCTTGTTTTCAAATAAGGGATGACGGTATCCAAGCGATACGTTTTTTAGAGAAACGAGTTCGCTGACTCTCTTTTTATCTTGCACAATCGCGATATTTACATTTTTCTCTTTAAACTTATGGTAGGAATCTGTGACGCGTGTATCTAAGTTTTCTACTGATTCCTGATCGATCCAAAAAGAAGGTTTTACCGTTTCTGTCTTTATTTGTTCATACTCTTTGGCCCAGTGATCGTAGCGAATTTTCCATGCTTTGCTTTTTGCACGCATCTGTAGACCCCACGTTACGCGTTCTTTGGCATCTTTGAGTTTTCTCAGCTGATTTTGGTAGAGGATGACGGAATTGGTCGTATGGGCAGTGTTTTGAGTGAGATACGCATCATAATTTCCTTTGTACGAAGAGATTTTTTTATTTTTTAGTTCT
>JBBTTM010000024.1:0-1377 GCA_038064255.1 Patescibacteria group bacterium
GTATACCAGAGAGAAAGTGGAAGCGGCACTTGCGGAGTATAAAAAAGGAGCGAGACTTCCGGCTATTTTTAGTTCGAGAATTTATACTGTCGATTATGGCTCTGATGCGCTGAAAAAGGACTTTATTTCAACTCTCGAGAGTCTCATGAAGGAGAAAGGAATAGAGGAAAGAAGGAAAATCAAAGATGCATTTAAAGAAAAGCTCGATGCTGAAGCGAATAAATTAGACAAAATAAAAAGTGAGGCGTTGAAGACGCAGGTATGGGATGAATTGCAATTATTTATTGCCAGATCCAATGCATACGGCTTGATAGCTGAAAAAAATCGAGAAAATATTACCTCTATTGAAGTGTACGGTTCATTACCCGGGGGTGTACAGGTTTCAGTTGATCCGACGTTGCCAAAGGTGCCTGCATTTGCAGTCGTAACTCTCAAAGATCAGACGAAATATATCATTCCATATCCTCAAAATAGGTATGTAGTAGAGATGTTTGGAAAGCCTATTGGCGGTAGCAGAGTACGACAGTTACTGGATGGCGAGATAGTATCGGTTCAGGTAGTGAATAGTACAGAGAAATACCTGTATGCCATCGTCGAAAAAGAAAACATTCGTCATCTGACGCTGCTTACGGATTACGGTCCATTTATCAATGCACTTGTCAAACGCTTTCCGGTAGACCAAAGGCCGGTGTGGTCGGTGGCGATAAAAGCGCTGACGGCAAGTACTCTCCCCGGTGTTGCGGCGTATAACGATGGAGTGCTGGTATATGAAGTGCTTGAAAAAGAGCTACTGAAACTCCTTCCTGCAGAAGCAGATGCAGCAGGGATACTTGATGAAAAAATGGATCCAATTTTACGGCTCTTTATCCTTGCCTCCTCTGTTGTTTCAGCAGATCTAACAAGTCTTCAATATTATCTCGCTTTGCAATTTACTATTCGAAATTTCCCATTGGAACCTCAGAATTGGAGTGTTATATCTCAGGTAATTGAAACTCTGAGTACAGAATTAGATAAAAATGGAGTGATCGGTGCGTATTTTAAAGCTCATAATGTTGAAGAGGCGGTAGGCTTAGACATCGCATCGAAGCTTGCAGATCCTGATGTAATAAAAGCAATGAAAGATGCTAAGTCGAAAGTATCTGAAGATGTGTTGAAACAGCTACCAGCGAAGTTATTGCCTCTTCTCGATAGAATCGTGGTTATCAATGCAAGTGAAGTGTATGTTATGAGAAAGATTGAGGAAAAAGAAGAAGAGATTCGAAGAGAGAATGAAAAGGGGAATTCGGAAAAAGAGAAACTCCAGTCAGACGTCGCTGCATCCGGTTTGACACAGGCATCAATTGATGAAACTCAGGCAAAAATAATACAGATAGAGAG
>JBBTTM010000025.1:0-2139 GCA_038064255.1 Patescibacteria group bacterium
CAAACCCCCATATCCAACTACTAATCTGCCAGAGTCTCAGTCCCCACGTCGCAAAGGAGGTGGCAATAATTTCTGAAAAGTCTCGTGTTCTTTGAATGACTTGCGTACTCTCGTACGCAACGTTTGGATTAAAAAGAACTGGAAAAATTATAATGAATCCTAAAACTATACCCAGTGCTGATCCCAATATGATACTGTTTATATTCGTACGAATATTGGGAAAATAGAGAGCAAGAGACAAAAAAATGAGAGGAATACTAAGCAGTATAGAAGACTTAAACCACCACCCAAAACCGACAATCCCACCGATGAATATCCCCTTCCATACACGTGGTTCTTGCAAAAATGAATGCAGAACTAAAAAAATCATTGCAAAACAGGCCGTTATGATAGCTTCAGGAAGCGCGAGTGAATCAAAAAAAATCAGGTAGGGACAAAAAGCGAGGAGAAGCAAAAAAAATTCAGCACAATTATTTTTAAAAATACGTTTTGAGAGTAAAGTGAAACAGAGAAACGATATGACTGAAAAAACAATACTCACAAATCTCATTGAAATTAAAGGATCAAAAGGAAGGAGCTGAGATGCACCATACAGTATCGCAACGCCGGGTTGTTTCCCGTCCAGCATAAATGCCCACCAGCGATCCGGAGAGTGGAGAAATCCCTGCCCCCAACGCATGTAGGTCGATGCATCATTAAAAATTGGAAAATAGAGAGCAAAATATACCCGAACGAAGATAAAAAGGATGAAGATACACCAAACTGTTCTTTTCACTATGATAGTGAGGATGAATGTTTTGCTCTATACCGTCGAAGCACCTTCATCTCGATAAATGACCGCCGGAGGAGTGTATACGCATCGGAAAGATTTACCCCGCTTGACCGTTTTGCTATAGCCTCTTTTGCTGCCTGTTGAGCTTTCTTTATCTCTGCCTCATTGAGCTCATCCGCATGAAACGCCCGGGATACCAGAAGCGTGACGCAATTCCCACGTACTTCCATAAATCCACCGCCTATGGCCAGAAACATCTCTTTTTGCTTCGTTTTTATCTTTATCTCACCCTCAGAGAGTGCCGAAAAAAGTCCGACATGATGAGGCAATACTCCGACCGTCCCCATTTTTGTCGGGACACTCACAAATTCCACATCCTCCGAAAACGCATTTCTGACCGGTGTGATAATATCAAGTTTCAACATTTGATTATTTCACCTCTTCTATACCGCCTACCATATAAAAAGACTGTTCATTCTTGCTATCATGCTTTCCGTCCAGTATCTCTTTAAACCCACGGACTGTATCTTTTCGGGTTACATATTTTCCCGGACGTGCGGTAAAAGGCTCTGCCACGAACATCGGCTGAGTCAGAAACCGTTGAATCTTCCTGGCACGCGATACCACAAGCTTATCTTCATCGCTGAGCTCTTCCATGCCAAGAATTGCGATGATATCCTGCAGATCCTTGTATCGCTGAAGCGTCCTCTGAACCCCTCGTGCTACAGCATAATGCTCCTCGCCCACTACTCCTGGCTCGAGAATCCGTGAATTTGACGAAAGAGGATCGACAGCCGGAAAGAGACCCTGTTCAGCGATCGACCGTTCTAGCGAGATCGAGCTATCCAGATGTGAAAATGTCACGACAGGTGCCGGATCTGTGTAATCATCTGCGGGTACGTAGACCGCCTGTACAGAAGTGATAGATCCTTTTGTCGTAGACGTGATGCGCTCCTGTAGGGCGCCCATCTCAGAGGCAAGCGTCGGTTGGTAACCGACGGCCGACGGAATACGACCAAGAAGCGCCGAGACCTCACTCCCTGCCTGAGCAAAACGGAAAATGTTGTCGATAAAAAGAAGTACATCCTGATTTTCTTCATCGCGGAAATATTCAGCCATAGTAAGTCCTGTAAGCGCAACGCGTAGACGTGCTCCCGGCGGCTCATTCATCTGACCAAACACCATTGCTGTTTTATCGATAACCCCTGAATCTTTCATCTCACGCCAGAGATCATTTCCCTCCCTGGACCTTTCGCCAACGCCTGCAAATACCGAGACACCGCCATGAACTTCTGCGACGTTATGTATAAGTTCCTGTATCGTTACCGTCTTACCGACACCTGCACCTCCAAAAATCGCGACTTTTC
>JBBTTM010000026.1:0-16355 GCA_038064255.1 Patescibacteria group bacterium
GGTGGCGTGGAAACAGTTATCGTAGGAGAATTGGATACTAAAAAGAAATGGTTGGACACTCTATTGGAGAATAAATACGGTACAGTTATAACTAAGAATTAATATGATACATCAATTGCTCACAGAGCTAAAAAAAATAAGCATTAAAAATGTACATAATGATTTTCTTCGGACATGGGATGAAGATGATGGAGTCATAAAAGCTACGTTGACTCTGACAAAGCTGCTGAAAGAAATGTACATATCTAATATTTCTCCTCGTATATATGACTCTGGCATAGCAATTTCAATTTTTAGAGACAACTCTACGCGCACAAGGTACAGTTGGGCTTCAGGATCAAATTTGCTTGGATTGTCTGTCGCCGATCTGGATGAAAATAAGTCTCAGGTAATCCACGGTGAAACAATTATGGAAACCACAAACATGCTTTCTTTTTTGACGCGTGCCATTGGAATTCGTGATGATATTTATCTTGGTTTGGGACATAAATACATGCTTGATGTTGCAAAATCTGCAGAAATAGGATTCCAGGAAGGCGTTCTGGCTCAGCGTCCGAGTGTTATAAATTTGCAATCTGACGAAGATCATTCAACTCAATCTCTATCAGATCTTGCTCATCTCGATCAGTGTTTCGGTAGTTTAGAAAACCTGAAAGGTAAAAAATTGGTAATGAGTTGGGCATATTCTCCAAGCTATGGGAAACCATTGTCAGTAGCGCAAGGGACGATTGCACTTATGAGCCGTTTTGGTATGAATATCACTCTTGCTTACCCGGATGGATTTCATCTGATACCGGAAATAGAAAAATTGGCTGGAAAAAATAGTAGGGAAAGTGGTGGTTCTTTCAAAATAGTTCATGATATGAAAAGTGCTTTTCAAAACGCCGATATTGTCTATCCCAAGTCATGGGCTTCATTTTCAATTATGGAGAAAAGAACTGAATTGTTAAAGAAAGATGATAAAAAGGGATTAGAATCACTGAAAATTGAAGCATTGGAAATAAACAGAAAACATAAAGACTGGACTTGTTCTGAGGAGTTTATGAAAACTACAAAAAACGGAAGAGCATTATATATGCATTGTTTGCCTGCGGATATATCCGGAGTAAACTGCAAAGAAGGCGAAGTGGATAAAAGCGTTTTTGGGAGATACAGGAAACAGATGTATTTGGAAGCGGAGTATAAGCCGTTTGTTGTTGCAGCTATGATATTACTGACTCAATATAAAGATAAACTTCCTGAATTGATGAAAAGTATTCTTGAGAGAAAAGAGAAAATATTTATTTAACTCCTCAATATTGTGATAGTATTTTATTATGATAAGCGCAGTTTCCAAGATTTTATCGTATATTATCCCTCAGAAGATTGAAGTCGTGAAGTCAGAGATTCAGGGCGATATTCTGGTCGAGTATTATCGCGGGGAATACAGGGTTACGGTTGATTCTTACTGGCAATCAGGATCGTATGCGAGGGGAGTTATACGAGCTGCGTTAAATAACTTATCTATGCCTCGTGTTTCTGTAAGGAAATTATTATTCCTAGGTATCGGACCAGGGTCGATGGTTGAGATTCTGCGGGAAGAGTTTCCAAAAGTTCACACTACAGGGGTCGACATAGATTCTGCGATGCTAGATATTGGTCGAAAATATTTTAATCTTTCATCTGACAAAAATACTTCACTTGTTGTCTCTGATGCGTGGGAATATCTAGAAAAACTTAAAAAGAGTGAATTATTTCAAGTGGTTGTGAGCGATTTATTTATTGGATGCGATACGGCATATGATCTACGGACGAATGATTTTCTTCAGGGTATTTATACACATCTATCAAATGGAGGAGTCTATATTTCAAACAGCTCGTATATAGAAAAGTACAGAAATCAAACCGATGAATTTATTCAAAAAGTACGGAAAATATTTGATCGCGTAGAAGTGATTACCAGATATCCGAATAGGATTATCAGAGGGTATAAATCTTAGACTATTTAATCTACGAATGTAAGGGCTGTGCCGGCGTTATTTGCTCGTCCTGTTCTACCGATTCTGTGGATATAATCATCCAGGGTCGTCGGCATATCATAATTTATCACATGACTTACTTCGTGTATGTCGAGTCCGCGCGAAGCGACATCTGTTGCCAGAAGTATGTTTATTTCTGAACGCTTAAACATATCGAGTGTTCTTTGTCTCTGACTTTGCCGTTTGTTTCCATGGATTGAGCCTGCTTTAAATCCTCGGACTGTGAGTTCCTTCGTAAGTTTTTCAATCCCCCATTTAGTTCTGCCAAAGATGAGCACTTTATCAAACCCATCTTGGTTTAATAGATCATGGAGTTGATCTACTTTGCGGCTTTTGTCTACAACTTTGATCATTTGTTGGGTTATGGCGGATGCAGTTTCACCCTGGCGCACAGAGACACGGATAGGGTCTTTGACAAACGCCCGGAGTATGTCTGTAATCTTGTCTGATATGGTTGCAGAGAAAAATAATGACTGACGGTCAGAAGGGAGAAGTGAGATAAAATATTTTATTTCTGTGATAAATCCTATGTCAACCATTCTGTCTGCTTCATCCAGTACTACCGTATGAAATACCGAAAGATTCATGGTCCGGCTTTTGAGATGATCCCGTATCCTTCCGGGAGTACCGATCACAAATTGAGGATTTGCCCGGAGGTCAAATACCTGTCGACCCATACTCATGCCGCCGATGAGAAGTGCGGATCGCATACGCATACCTCGGGAGTAGTCCTGAAGTTCTGCCTGGATCTGCACTGCAAGTTCGCGTGTTGGGGTAACGATAAACACTTTTTCGTTAGGATTTTTCCACACTTTCTGGATGAGAGGGAGAAGGAATGCTGCTGTTTTTCCGGTTCCCGTATTTGCAATGCCAATGATATCCCGCCCTTCAAGTATTGGAGGTATTGCCTGATCCTGTATAGGCGTTGGAGTTGTATACTTTTTGGCAGCGATATTTGTCTTTATGATATCCTCGAGAGCAAAATCGGCAAATGTTTTTGCATTTTTTGACACATATGCCTCAGTGGGAACACTCTCCTGCTTTGTGGAGTTCATGGAGTTTATTGCGCGGATAATCTCACCACCATTACTAGAACCACGGCCTTGAGAGCGTGATTGGTTGTTATTGTATCGCGGTCTAAAACCTCTATTGTGGCTAAATCGTTGTCCCATATGCTAAAAAGAATGTTTTTCCCATGGCATGAACCTGCTTAAATATGAAACGGTGAGTGAGTAGGGGAGAAAGATACGAGGCGAATAAAAATATAAGTGGCCGATCTTTATCTTGTCTAATCAACAATATTTTAAATTAAGCAGATGCATGACATGTAGAAATGCACCTTGCTTACAGCAGTATACATGATTGCAAGTCGAATGTCAATAATACTATGAGCCTATCTTGAGTATCTCGAATATCTTTGTGCCTGCTGGTGCGTCGACACTCACCATGTCTCCAACGCGTTTACCCATGAGAGCTTTTCCAAGGGGGGAGACATGGGAAATGAGTAGTTTCGTAGGATCTGATTCATACCCACCGACGATGGTATATTCTACAGTTACGGTATCAGTTTTAAGTGTAACGCTATCACCTATATCTATCATTCCAGTATGGGTCGATACTACAATTTTTGCTCGTTTTATGATCCCCTCAAAACTTCGAAGTCGTGCATCAATAAACGAGAGCTTAGCCCTTGATGCTTTATAGTATCCATTTTCAGAGAGATCTCCCATTTCGCGGGATTTTCGCAGGTGTTCTACGGCTTCGGGTCTCTGAGCCTGAAGCTCGTCTCTCTCTTGCACTATTTTCTCAAATCCAGCCTTGGTAAAGGGGATTCGCGATGGTTTCTGACCGAGTAATTTCATATTAGTTTGCTTGAGTTATGAGTGATGTAAGTACTTTTTTTACGGCTGTAATCTCCTCTTCATTATATATAGAACAACAGAGTACAGTTCTTCCATTTGTCGAAAATTGTCTCGTGTATTGTTTTATTATTTCTATTTTCACGAGATCGGTTTTAGTAAGAATTATGACTTCGGGTTTTGTGAGAAGCACCGGGTTAAAGGTATTAAATTCAGATCGGATAGTGTCGTATGATTCTTGTGGGTCATCGTCAGTGAGCGCCACACAGTGTACCAGGATCTTCGTTTTTTCTATGTGTTTTAAAAAAGTTATGCCAAGACCTTTTCCTTTAGATGCACCCTCGATAAGCCCTGGAATATCTGCTATAGGATGCTTTTCCAGCATGCCTATGTTTGGTTCCAAAGTAGTAAACGGATAACTACCTATAAGCGGTGTCGCATTTGTGAGTACTGTCAGGAGACTGCTTTTTCCTGCGTTTGGAAGGCCGATAAGTCCGATTTCAGCTATGAGATGAAGCTCGAGGAAGAGTTTTTTTTCTTCTCCTTCTTCTCCCATTTCAGCTATCTTCGGAGTTTGATTTGTGGATGTTTTAAGTGCTTCATTGCCTCTTCCACCCTTTCCGCCATGAGCAAAACAATACGTCACGTCTTTATTCACTATTTCAAATATTTTTCCGGTTTCAAGATCGGTGATACGTGTTCCGAGAGGGAGAGAGATTGTTATGTTTTTTCCCATTCTTCCGGTTAGATTTTTTCTTTTTCCGTTTACTCCGTCTTCTGCGCGCAGTTCCTTTTGAAATCGGAATTGCCGCAAGTCAGTGATATCCGTCGAGCCCTGAAAATATATGTCTCCGCCACGTCCACCATCGCCTCCATCAGGGCCTCCCTTTGCGGTCATCCCGTCCTGAAGAAATGTCGCAGCGCCGTTTCCTCCGGCACCTGCTTTTATAGTAAGCGCGATATTGTCAACTAACATGAGTCTATTCTACCATTTCATTGATGCCTGCCGAAGTATCAGGTTGCAAACTTGTGGAAGAGGGTATTATTGTGTCATTTATTCTTAATAAAATCTTAATCATTTCAGTTGTAGAATTTGGTTAAGCATGTCATTCAAATCCGTCATTGTTAGTGTCATTTTCCTTGTTGTGGGTGTTGTTGGGTTGGCGTTTCTTATGACTTTCGGGCAAAAACCAGAGTCTATAGCTGCTTCGTTTACTGTTCAGGATAGAGATCGTCCCAAGGCAGAAATAGGTCAAGCTTTTTTTGATATTGGAGAAATTTCTGTGTTCGACGAAAAAAAACAGGACTATTCGTTTAAAAATGTTGGGACAAAACCGCTTCAAATTCTTGGTGTAAATTCAAGTTGTGGCTGTACAGCTGGTCAGATTATATATAAAGGTGAAACGAGTAAGGAATTCAGCATGCATTCACAGGGTGGATATGTCACGGATATTGCTCCAGGGGATACGGCTACAGTGAGACTGACCTACAGACCCGCGGCTATGCCAGTGTTCGGAGTTGTGGAACGGGAGGTGTATGTCACGACCAATGATCCAGCTAACCAAAAACTCGTATTCAGTATTAAAGCAAAAGTGAAGTAAATATGGATTCAAATTTTCTTTTTGGCGTATCTCTTACCGCTTCATTTCTTGCTGGAGTATTAGCGCTGTTTGCACCCTGCTGTATTACCTTTCTTTTTCCGTCTTACATTGGCACAATCTTTAAAGAGCAGAAGAGAGTCATGTACTTTACTCTCATTTTCGCTCTGGGTTTGGCGTTTATATTGGTGCCAATCGCTCTCGGTATTCGGTCAGCTATCTTTTTTCTTGATGCGTATCATGCTCCAATTTACTATCTTGGGGCTTTTATCTTGATTCTCATGGGTATTATGACGTTAAAACCGATCTTTCACCTTCCTCAGATATTCCACGTTTCAGGATTAAAGAATAAAAATGTAAACACAATCAGTGTTTTTGGTCTTGGGCTCATGTCCGGGCTCACGTCAGCGTGTTGTGCGCCTGTATTGTTTGCAGCGGTCACACTTACTTCATTGTCTCCGTCCCTTCTGCAGGCATTGATTGTTTCTCTTGCCTATATAGTCGGCATTGTTATGCCATTATTTGTCCTGTCGATGCTTTATGGGAAAGTTTCTTCAAAATTTGTAGGTTCCAACAGGTATAAAATGTATACCGTACTGAAATATTTAGGAGCGGGCATTTTCTTTCTTGCCGGAATCCTGATAGCCATATTTAATTTTCAGGGAAAAATTCAGATGAATCAGATGGAGCCGTATAGTCTCAAAATACGCATGATCGTATTTGAAATTGCCAAATATTTTCAAAATCCATTCGTTGACTTACTTGTGTTTGGTTTTGTGTTATTTGCTTTTTATACGTTACTACGGTATACGCGACATGAAAAACAATAAACTTTTCCCATTTTTTATTACGAGCGTAATTGCCAATGTTGTATTGGGTGCAATCTTTATATCTCCTCAGATTGTAAAATTTAAGGCTAGTCGTATAAATTCTTCTGCTACACCTGCTGTAACCTCGGCTACTCCCAGTAAGAACAATTTATTTGGTGAAATTAATCCGGTAGCGGGCTATGAGATAAATGCCACATATGGTGCACTTGGTCCAAAGATGACAGCTCTGGGTGTTATAGATCCTCAAAAGTTTAAGAGTATCTATGAAAAATCCAATCAGCCGCTTACCCCGGAACAGGAAGAAATTCTCATACGGGGGTTTGACGGGAAAATAAAAATAAACAGAGAAAATTCTTATTTTTTGCTTAATTTTTTCTGGGCTGTAGGACTTGCAAATAAATCGAAAATTTTGGATGAAGGGGACATGATGAAATACGGGGGAAATAAAGGTGCAGGAAATTTTGCGTCGACGGGTGGATGGACTCTGGGTAAGGGCGACGCAATGAGTTACTACTCAAAATCTGCGCTCATTCCCCTCACCGCAGAGCAGGAAGAGCGAATGACTTTGATTGCTTCCAATATTTTTCGGCCTTGCTGTAATAATTCTACAGCGTTTCCGGACTGCAATCACGGTATGGCACTTTTGGGTGTACTACAACTACTTGCGGCAAGTGGTGCGACCGAGAATCAGATGTATGACGCGGGAAAATATTTTAATGCGTTTTGGTTTCCCGGAAATTACTATGATCTAGCTCTTTACTTCCGTACTAAGGAGGGAAAATCATTCAGAGATGTAGATGCAAAGACGGTGCTGGGAAGTGACTATTCTTCTGCATCGGGATATCAGAATGTTAAGCAGTGGCTCGTAAGCAATGGACTTATTCAACAGCCGCCGAAGCAAGGTGGTGGGTGTGGAGTATAATAAAATAAAAAGGAGGTGATTTTTAGTGAAAAATAACCCAATGGCAACCGCAAATTCTCTGGCTCTGACGGTCGGAATTATATATATAGCGTGTCGAATACTCGTCGGTCTATTTCCCGGTCTGATGTATTCCATAGCACAGTCCTGGTTTCATGATATTAAACTTACGCAATTAGATGTAGAAAGTTTATCAATTTCTACATTTATTCTTGGTTTCGTATCATCCATCGTTTCAGCCTGGATAGTCGGATATATGTATAGTTATATTCGTAAATTAATGAAATCCTCATGAATTTCTAATATAATACAGTCATGAGGATCCTTATTGTCGAAGATGAGCGTCGACTTTCCAATATTATCAAAAAAGGATTTGTCGAAGATGGATTTGCGGTAGATCAGGCGTTTGACGGTGAAGAAGGATTATATCTTGCCGAAAGCGAGCAGTATGATCTCATAGTGCTTGATATCATGCTTCCGAAAAAGGATGGCATACAGCTTTGTCGTGAACTTCGAAAGAAAAACATAAAAACCCCAGTGCTTATATTGACAGCTAAATCGACCACAGAAGAAAAGGTTGCAGGTCTTGATAGTGGTGCTGATGATTACATCACAAAACCTTTCTCGTTTGTAGAGTTTCGTTCCCGCGTACACGCTCTTATTAGACGAAGTCATCAGGAGACCTCTCCGGTGCTAAAAATATTTGATCTGGAAATGGATCCGTTGAAACATAGCGTTTCCCGATCCGGAAAAATAATCTATCTTACACCGAAAGAATTTTCAATTTTAGAATTACTGTTGAGGCACAAAGGCGAGGTCGTCAGCAGAACCATGATTATTGAACACGTCTGGGATTATAATTTCGATGGAATGAGTAATATAGTCGATGTATTTGTCGTTACCCTACGAAAAAAGATCGATTCTGGGTCAAAGGTGAAGCTTTTAGAAACTATCCATGGCGTAGGGTACAGAGTGAATAATTCATTATGAATATAAAAAGTATTCGGTTTCGACTAACTATCTGGTATTCGCTGGCCTTTTTTATAGGGACTGCTGTGATGTTTATCGTTTTTTACCTCGTCACGAAGCAAACACTTCTTCTTCAGACAGATCAGGAATTGACCGTACATGCGAATGCATTGGTTAATATTATTTCGAATGGACAATCGAATATGATGGCAGGGGTATTTAATCAGGGTCTGATATCTCAGCAGTTTTCTGAGATGCCGGGCATGCTGGTTGCTGTTTCAGAAGCGTCAGGAAAGATAACAACCAGTTCACAGCAGGGTGCAGAGAGTGATCCTGTTATTCAGGATCTGCTTCAGAAATCGTCAATGATCGTAAAACCCATATTTGTCGATCGTACAATCGGTTCAACCATACTTCGCATTGGTGTGTTTCCCATTGCTATAAACGGAAGTACAACGGGATTAGTACTCATGGGTGACCCGGTAGAAGCTATTTATCATTCATTAAACAGTTTACTTGTAAGTTTATTTATTATTAATCTCTTATTTTTTATTCCGGCTCTCATTGGCGGTCATATACTCGCCCGTAAAGCGATGGAACCGGTATCTGCTATTTCAAAAAAATTGGCAAAAATCACGAGCGACAATTTGAACGAGAGAGTCGATGTACCAAAGACAAGCGATGAGCTTGAAGAACTGGCCTCGACATCTAATAGTCTGCTCGATAGAATCGCGCAGGCATTTTCACGGGAACGGCAGTTTATCGGCGATGTGGCTCACGAACTGAAAACTCCGGTTGCGACTCTACGAGGTGGTATCGAACTGGTTCTTTCGAAAAACAGAACGAACGGAGAATATAAACAGACATTGAGCGAAACACTTATAGATGTCAATCGATTATCGACCACGATTAGAAATATTCTCGATCTGGCATGGCTTGGAGCAGACAATGCGAATCTTGGGGAACACCATTTTAATGTATCTGCCACTGTGATGGAGCTTAGAGACATCGCTGCGAGATTAGCAGCTCAAAAACATATTACTATTCAGGGCGATATTGAACCGAATGTAGATGTTGTTGGTGTGGAAGATAAAATTTACAGGGCAATTTTAAACGTCATTGATAACGCCATAAAGTACACACCGGAAGATAATACTGTCACGATATCTTTGTATAAAAAAAGAAAGATGGCCATGATACATGTGAAAGACACAGGGAGTGGTATCTCTGAAAAAGACCTTGCTCACATATTTGATCGTTTCTATCGAGGTTCTAAAACAGCGAAGACAGTAGGATCTGGTCTGGGGCTTGCTATAGCCCAGGGAATCATAAAAGCTCATGGTGGGGATATTAAAATATTAAGCACCCTTGGCAAGGGTACCACTGTTAGTATCTCTTTGCCGCTCATCAATATCGCCTAGCTTCTTCATCTTTTCTTAATCTATCTGACCTCATACTGATACCGAATGAATAAAAGGGGGTGAAATATGGAAAAACATAATACCAATGAGTCCGCTACGACTGTTGCTCAGAACAGTTCCATAAAGTGGCTCGTTATATGTCTGGGAGCGGCTGTTGCAGTCTTTATAGCTATCGTAGTCTTTCAGGTTTCAGTGAGTAATTTGTTTACCGTGGGGATACTCCTTGCCTGTCCGCTCATGCATCTTTGGATGATGCGAAGCGGAGGTCATAAGCATTAAGAATTTATCTGCTCGTATCAATAATCTTTCTGATAATGATATCAATTTCGTCAGGCAAAGTACCCAGGTTGGCGTTTGGGAAAAATTGAGGAAGGATAATCGGCCTCATACCGGAAATGAAAGTTTTCCCGTCTTTTTGGTAGACATTTATTTTGCATGGCAAACATAAACCTATCCTCACATCTGCCTGAAGCACGGTATACGCACTTTTTGCATTGCAGATTTCAATAATCTTATATGGCTCAATCTCAAAGTTTTTCTCTTTTAGAGTTGCAGAAACATCATGGATGTAGAGTACCCGAAAGCCTGCGGTTTTTGTTTCTTGCTCAACCGTCTTCACCGCCTCGTCGAATGATTTTTTGGTAGCAACAGTGTAATCGAAATTCATAATTTTTCTTATGGAACATTGACTATAAAATCTTTGTTCTCGGAACTTCCATCAGGTATATTGACAGTTGTTCGTACTCGCCAAGGCCCTTTCATTGTCATATTTCCTATTGTTGAATACCGTCCGTTTCCCTGAAGCATAGCGTTGCCCCGCTGCGTTCCCATGTTCATGGTCGTCATGTTTACGTCAAATGAGACAGTCGCATTGTCTACGGGTGTACCGTCTTTATTTTTTACATCAATCATAAATGTTGCTTGGCCAAGTTTTAGCGGATTTGGACTGGTCGAAAGCGTGATACCTACGGCATCAGTACTTTTTTCGGTTGAACTTAAACCGGATGCGGACATAACTTTCCATCCTAAGAAAGCAATCGCACCTATCATAACTGCAAGCGCTATCAATAAAGTTTTATTATTCATATTTTCCTCCTAATTTTTTTATAATACATTTATCATCATCATAAGTCCGCCGGGTTCCTGATGATCATTTGTTGTGTGATGCGGTATATGGCAGTGGAGCATCCATTTGCCGGGCCTGTCGGGAGTAAATTCTATATCATACCGTTCTCCTGGGGCTACCGAAATAACGTCTTTTGTCCATTGAGCGCTCTCCGGAACATCATTGCCATCCGTAGCAACCACTTTAAACGGAAAACCGTGTAGGTGCATCGGATGGATCATCTGTCCGGAACCGATAAACCGAAGGCGAATTTTTTGACCAACCTTAGCAGAAATATTCTCAGTATTTGGAAATGCCTTCCCGTTTATAGTAAAGAAATTGCCGTCCATACCAGTTGCAGGCATTGCAGCGTATGTTTGGCCGTCTATGACGCGCCATTCATTGAGCATCAAAATTTTGTCTATATCTGGTCTTGATGCAATTCCGCCTGGAGGGTCGATGATAAATGCGCCTGATAGCCCGACTGAAATTTGTTTGTCTGAATTAAAGTGAGAATGATACCAGTATGTGCCTGCGGGTTTGGCCGTAAACTCATAGGTAAACGTTTCTCCGGGTTGAATAGGTTTTTGTGTTTCATCAGGGATGCCATCCATATCATTTGGGACTTGGATGCCATGCCAGTGGATAGTGGTCGGCTCAGGCAAGTTGTTTTTGACAAGAATCCGAATTTTGTCCCCGTTGGTTGCACGGATAAGAGGTCCTGGAACCATGCCATTATATGCCCAAGCGGTAACCACAGTATCTTTTAGTATCTGCCATCGTACTGGAGCAGCCGTCAAATTAAAAACTTTTGTACCATTATCCATTTTGTAGGGAAGCTCCTGTAGCCCTGCTTCTTGGGTAGCCAAAGGGACTCCTGCATCAGAAATTGCCTCCATTGCTTTTTCGCCGGCAAGATTTGCGCCGGTAGTTATTAATTGAGCTGGAGCGATATTGGATTTTTTTACTGCCTTTTGTGCAAGAAAAATAAGTGTGATGGCTAATATAGAAATGACCCCAATAATTATTTTTTTATTTTGTTTTTTCATATAATTACCTACTACATAGTGTAGGACATCACTACGTTTTTATCAACGATTTAGTTAGGATTTTTAACCTTTACTGCACAAATAAATGGCTGATTAATTTTTTTTATCGTGTAGTTAATTGCGATTAATAGAATTCCGACGCCTACAAAACCGAATTCCTGACCTCTAAATGGTAATATCCCTAACACAGTAGTCGCTGACCCAAAACCAATTAAAGAGGTCAAAAGCACTGAGCCACACGAAGCACACCCTACACCAAGTAGGCTAGTTGATACTCCAGCCAAAGATGCTCCCATTTCCGTCTGTATTTTGACCGATTGACGAAGATAGTAGATCAGCAGGCTTGCTTGGATACCAGTAAGAGAAGCGCTGAGAATCGTAAGAGTCCGTGAAAGTGGCGTAAAGTTAGTCTGTAATGACCCAAGTAAGGCGGTGAGTAGGTTTGTTTTTTGCCACAAAGTCATAGTTGAAGAGGTCATGGTTTTGGTTATGAGATGTAAATTCGGCAACCAGGCAGAAAAAGCTATCATGGCGAGCGCTATGAAGATGGTTGTGATTAAGTATTTGGGACGCCAAATTATTTTCGCTATTGTGGCCATAGCGTTATTTAAGCAGTGGATCGATAACGGCTTTGAATGCGGCGAATGGCTGGGCTCCAACCAATAAGTCACCATCAATCTTTCCGTCACCGCTTGATTTGCCGATTATGAATGTGGGTGTTCCGGATGCTCCAGCTGCCGAACCATCTGCGAGATCCTTCTTCACCTCGTCTGCTTTGGCTGTATTTGAAAGACATGATGTAAAAGTATTGATGTTCAACTTTAAATCACTGGCAATCGTTTGTATTTTCGCATCATCTAAGCCGTTACCATTTGAAGTTGTACGTTTGAAAATTTCGTGGTGAAATTCGAAGTATTTCTTGTCACCACCCTGTTCACGGGCACAAGTAGCAGCTACTGCTTCCTTTGTAGCCATAGGGTCGTGGAAGGAAAGTGGAAAATCTCTAAATACAATTTTTACTTTACCTGTATCCACGTAATTTTTGACTAGCTGTGGAAATGTGTCGTCAAAGTGACGTTTGCAAAATGGACATTCATAATCGGAAAACTCAATAATAGTTACGGGTGCATTTTTGTCTCCCAAAACAGGATCGTCGTCAATAGAGGCAACACCTCTGGTGACTTGCGGAGGCTGTGCAGCCGCTGCCGGCTGAGCATTGTTACCTCCCTGAGCTACACCAGCGACATTACCTTTTTCCAGCAATTTGACTTTTGTTGTTAGTGAGCCAAGGAAAAATGACCCGATTATTAATAGCACTACCAATACGGGTGTTAGTTTGGAATTGATTATTTGGTCTGTCATATTACTACATAGTGTAGTAGCTAAACAGATTATCTGTCAACTATGTCTAACAACATCACTTAACGGAACTGAAGTTATTTGTTGTGGGTGTATATTGGGGCTGGAAGCTTTGGAGTTGTTCTAGTGTTTGTTTACGACATACTGATTCGCAGCCAGCAGAACCACTGCAGAGCAGGACGACATCCTGACCGTCTTCATGGAGTTCGATGGCATTTACCGGAGCTACCATGAATCTCAATAAAACAACAAGCGATAAAACACTAATACCGAGGCTTTTTAACCCAATTTTTTTGTAGGTGGCATCAATTATATTTATTGATCGGATTCGCGCCTCTAGGGTATCAACACTCAACATCGCAGGTAGAAAAACAGGGTGAATATCTGGTTCATATTGGATAAGTTTCCTTAGCACGTCTTTCAGTGATTGTTTATCTACCCTAGACGTCAAGGCAGCTTTGTCAGCTGCTACCTCTCTATCTGTCCGATATACTCTGATAAAATCAGATACTACAGGAAAAAATGGGAAAAGAGATTCAATAATCGTTGCCAGTAGTAACGTAAGAGTATCACGGTGCTCAAGGTGATATTTTTCGTGCCGCAGTATTACTTCGAGTTCTTTTTGATCCATCATTTGGATAAGCCCAGTGGAAATATAAATTTTTGGATTACGGATACCAAAACAAAATGCCTGAGGTTTATCTTGTGTAAAAATTAGTACCTTCTTCTCTAATCCTAACGATCTAGAAAGGCTCATGAGTCCGTCATGGTGTTCATGCCTCTTTTTCAAAAGTGTTTTTCTAAACGCAAGTACATCAATAACTGATCTAGATAATTTAAAAACGGTAAACAGTGCAGTAAATAACAATATACCTCCAAGAACTTTTCCGTACTCACCCGGAAGCTGAAAATTTAAGGACTTTACCATTTCCTGGCAATAATACAGACCGTGATGAATAAGAACTAGGAAATATTTATAGATAATGACAAAATGACCGAATGTGAGAAACAGGAGTGTTCCGGTAAATGCCAATAAATAATTATGTATTTTCATTATGTTATTCTAAGAGTTTTAAAAAGTAATCCTTCTTTTCTCTTGGTAACTCTTCTATGGATTCTGCAAAAGAGGCGATGGCAGTATCACCGAATGACTTGAAAAATTTGTGCATAAACGAATGTACTAATGTTTTACCATATTGAGTCTTCGAGTGTTTTGGAGAGTAAATAAATACAGAGTTATCGTTATTTCTATAGACCATTCCTTTTTCATGCAATCTCTGTAGTAGTGTCGCTACGGTTGTGTAGGCTCTGCGTTTGGTTCTATTCAGGTTTCTTAAGACGTCCCTAGTATTGCAATGTTTTAGCTCCCATACGACGTTCATGGTTTCCTGTTCTAGCGGACTTAATAATTTATATGACATAGTGATACTACAAATTGTAGTATTTGAAGCGGAATATATCAACGTATGTCTTTGTAAAAACTTCATAATTTCTTAATCTGCATTATATTAAGCTGTTTTTATGTACGACTACGGGAACTGGTTGTTCGTCATCGTGAATGTCGCTCTTTTTCTCTATTTTTTAAATAGTACGTTTAAACCACGAACAAAGACAGATTGGCGAACGTACAATACGTTCGGTGCGTTTATCGTTGCGCTTTTTGCTGAGATGTATGGGTTCCCGCTCACGATTTACTTATTAACTTCCCTTTTTGGCAATCGATTTGGAATTGATTTTACTCATAATAACGGTCATTTACTCAATACGATTTTAGGAATCAAAGGAGACCCACATTTCAGTCTCCTTCATATAGTAAGCTATACATTCATTATCGGAGGTTTTTTGCTTCTCGGTAATGCATGGGAGATACTCTATAAAGCACAAAAAAGGAAAAAACTTGCCATTTCGGGCATCTACAAATACATCCGTCATCCACAATACCTTGCTTTTATTCTCATTATTTTTGGGTTTTTAGTGCAGTGGCCGACGTTAATCACTCTTCTCATGTCACCAGTTCTCATCTGGCGATATATCCGCCTTGCAAGGCTTGAAGAAATGGAAATGCGTAAACAATTTGGTATTTCGTACATTCGGTATCAGGAACACACACCGGGATTTTTCCCGTCAGTTTTGATCATCAAAAAATCCATGTTCCCACAACAGAAACCATCGGGTATACAATAATCATATGGAACAATTCACATGCCCGATGCATCCGGAAGTGCAGGAAGCCAAGCCTGGAGGATGCCCGAAATGCGGCATGACTCTCGTCCCTACAAAGATGAAGCACGGTGCAACGGATCATACCAAACACGAAACGCATGTCGCGAAGCCTGTGTCCGAGATGCCTGCCGGCCGAAGTCTTGCTACGCGAGACGAAGGCTGGTCTTTTTGGGAAAAACTCAAAATGAGTATGACTATGACCATGGGTATGGATCATACGGGACTAGCCGGACAAGAAATGGCGAAACTGATGGAAGAAGATATCCGGAACAAATTTTTTTTTGCACTCCTTCTGACAATCCCAATCCTTGCTTACTCAATGGGACGAACGATGTTTAGTTGGAATTTACCCTCTCCACTGCCGATTCCTTGGTTACTTTTTATTCTCACTACACCAGTATTCTTTTATAGTGGTTGGTTATTCATCTATTCATCCTATTTTGAGCTTAAGACGCTGCGCCTCGGCATGTCAGTTCTCATTGCTGTTGGTATTACTGCTGCGTATGGCTTCAGTGTCGTTTTGACATTGTTAGGCAGTACTGACTCGTACTATGAAGCAGCTGCGATGCTTATCACTTTTGTACTTTTTGGCCACTGGATGGAAATGAAGTCACGTCGTGGCACAACCGATGCACTTCAGGCCTTATTTAACCTTGTTCCTCCACAAGCAAGACTTTGGAAAGATGGTGTGGAATCAACGGTCCCAACAGCTAGTATCGTGCTTGGCGACATTCTGATCCTTAAGCCGGGAGACAAAGTTCCAGTTGATGGTGAAATTATCGAGGGAGAGACTGCCATCGACGAATCGCTCGTCACTGGCGAATCACTGCCTGTTTCCAAATCAATTGGAGATTCAGTCATCGGCGGCTCAATTAACACCTCCGGTTCTGTAAAGTTTAAGGCGACTAAAGTTGGAGAAGATACAGCGCTCGCCCAAATTGTGAAGATGGTAGAAACCGCCCAAAACTCCAAAGCCCCCGGACAGAAAATTGCTGATCAATTTGC
>JBBTTM010000027.1:0-2927 GCA_038064255.1 Patescibacteria group bacterium
AAGCTTTAGGTTTAATTTCCAGAAGAATGCCATAGAGAATACCTAAACAAATATTTACTCATCAGCGCGCTTTCTGCGCACCAATGGCGCAATCGCCGAGTCCAGCAATGAGCATCAGTTTATTGTGTATTTTGGCAAATCCTGCAGGATAATAAACAATCCCAATTGATTTGAATTTTGACGATTGGAGCGGATATTCCCGTTTTGATGAAATGATCTGGTAATCAGTAAATTTGTGCGTGAGAGGATCAAAAATAAAAGTCATAGGAAAATAGGCTTTGATTCGAGATTGCCCTAAAAATCCAGCGATGTGCCCGAGGACGAAAATCTTACCATCAGCCATCAGGGTAACCTGGTTCGCTCCTCCCCATTCTTCACTGCCATATTCTTCGCTGACAAATAGCCCGCTTATTAATGTGGAAATATTTTTATCCTGCATATACTGAGTGAGTGATGACTCGAGATCGTAGAGTGAGGATATTTCATAGTACCCAATCCGCCCTCTCCCTCCAAAGTCTTTTCCCTGTGGCCGGGTGAATACGCCTATCCGATTCGGTTCAAGTTCTACTAGGCGAACCCCTTTCATTCCGTTTGGACCTCGGGCGAAAGGTTCGGCGGTTTCTCCGTCTTTACCTATTAGGTCTTTGAGTTCTTTGTATCTATAAAAAACTGTCCGATAACCGGGGTCGGCGGAATCCTGAATTTTGTAAATTTCGACTCCACCCATGATGTGGAAACCACCAATAACTCCGCAGTAAAAAGGATCCTGAAGATTTGCAAACACTGGTGAACCTTCCACGTGATCCCAAATTCCGTCCTGAGCTGATTGAACATACAGCTTGACCGTGCCGCCCGTATCTTTATTTCCTGCCAACTCTTCCCTGCCCCAGAGGTGGAGAACATCATCAATAACGACGATGGCGGGGTTGTACACTGTGTATCCAGCCTCTTCTGAACGGAAATGAAAAAGTTCGATTGAGTTAATAGGTAGACTATCAGTTCTCTCATGGTATTTATTTAATAAAAACAGCATGCTACTGGGGTTATGCAGTTGCCCTCGTACATCTCTCATGTCAGGATGATAGCTAAGATCGAACATTGGTTTGATTTCATTCGGGCTAGTATTTACGGGGATATCTGAATCTGGTACTTGTGACTCATTCATATAACATCATTGTCAATCTCGCGGGATGTCCGAGTTAGGCTCATGCGTTATATAACGCACTACTTACGAACTTTTTATATCAAAATGCAAGCAACATACATGGAATTGCCATATAAGAACTATTTTATTAAATTTAATAAATTCTCGTATTAGGTATGCACACCAGATAAATGAAAAGATATTACATTTGCAATCACGTTTACCGCGATATCTTTACCAAAGCCCAATACACCAGTGATCAACTTCTGTGCATTGGACCATACTGCGGGTTCATTTTTAAATTGTGTTAATAATGGTTCTATCTGGTTTATTTGTTCAGGGGATAATCTTTCCACAATTTCTTTGTTTAGTTTCTTTATTTTTTGTTCTACTGTGAGAGAAATATAGGATCTTTGTTCGTTATGCTGAACTTGGGAATTATGTTGCTCGTTTGTATTTGCATTAACAATGCTGGTGTTTCCCTTGGGTGTGTATTGATATAGAAAAAAGTTGGGGTCACTAAGGGTAAAATCTTGAGACATCCGTCGAAGTGCACTCATCATATTCATTCTAAAGCTATCGTAGTTTACATAGCTTATGTTTGCTCCGTTTATTCTTGGGGTGATTTTGAAACGCGCGTAATCCGAGTGGCCTCTGGTTACAAGCGTATCCATTGAGCCATTAAAATGTTCCCATTGTGAAGCGTCATAGCAAGCGACTTGATTGTCTGGACAGGCTTGATACAAACCAAGCAACTCATGATATAGTTTTTCTTCTTCTGTTATCTCGTTTGGTGTATACATAGGTACAGATAATCCTATATCGTCACGACTGTCGTATGGATCAGGATTGGGATAATTCATAAATTATTTTATTAGAATTTCTGTATCTTTTTAGGAACACCCGAGATTGTTCTCACTCCCTTTCTCGTTATTTAATATCAATATTACTGGGGTCGTCTGACACACGACCTACGAACCTATTATACAGCATTGCAAGCAACAGAAAGGGAACAGTACAGAGTCTGGTTTAATGCGGTCTAAGGAAGCATCGGAACGATTTGAACTATCTCACTATTTCTAAAGAGAACAGTCCGGTTCGTCGTATACGTTAAGCCTTTGTTCGGGCTAGCCTCGAATCCCAGATAGACCACTTCTACGCCACGTTTTCGTGCTTCTGCGATCGCCGGTTGTAAATCTGAATCGGAACTGCACATAATTGCCCGATCGATAACCTTATCACAACTGAGCGAAACCAGGTCAACTGCGAGTCGCACGTCAACACCCTTCTCCCGAAAAATAGTTTTCGATTTTCCGTTAACTGTGATAATCTGTGGTCGTACATTTCCTGCAAGGACAAAGGTAAATCCTTGTTTTTCAAGATTTGTTTTGAGGATGCGTTGCTCTTGAATGAGCTTTAGTGATTTCGCTCGGCTGGCCTCGTGCACATGGAGTTTTGCAGCGTAGAAAGTTGATAGTGCGATGTGCTCATTTGGTAAGGCAAGCTGAATGAGTTTTTTGAGGTCTACATGCGTGCTGTCAATCTTCTTTTTCTCAATTCCCTGTTGGATAAGTGCGTCTTCAAGTTTATGAAGGAAGTTTTCACCGTCAATAAAAAGATAGGTCGTCATATGCCCAGTTTACCACAAAAAACCTCGTCGGGCTTTCGCATGGACGAGGCGTTTATGATTGCATAGTACACCACTCCTAGCAGACAGTCAATAGTTTAGATTGTTTTAACGGGCTATTTATGCCATTGACATGTTTGGGGTGACCGACGGGAT
>JBBTTM010000027.1:3027-6761 GCA_038064255.1 Patescibacteria group bacterium
TTCACTTCTCGCGTGAATGTGGATCCTACGACTATTTCATGAGGAAATATTCTGTCAGATATCTCGAATCGATAGAAACGTGAAGGTTGCCCCAATGGTTTTGGAATGTCTTTATACCCATAAAAATGCGGATAAAATTCATTACTTCCAAGCTTTTGAAACGAGAAATGGTCAAATGGAGCGTCTTGGTAATTTAAAAGAAACGGAGTAACTGCGACAATATTTTCCATATTCCACAGCGTCGTGGCCGCAGTTTGAAGGTTTTGAGATATCTCCTGTGGAGAGAGAAGATTACTATTAAAGAATTTTCCATTGGAATGCATCCACCCTGATTCTGTGATAAATATTGGGAATTTTTTCTGTGTGTACTGCTTCAATAATTCTTGTTCAAAAAGAAATGAACCGATCGTTCCTTTTCCTCTTCCCCAGACGGATGCGCTAAATCCGGGATTGGGATATGAATGAGAATTCCATCCGTCTATGGCAGAAAAGAGCGAGGGCGTATGGACATACATCCGGCGTAAGTACTCTGCACCGTCGAGAGAGTTCCCTCCGGAATGTGCAGACATATCTAGACCTGCAGGGAGAATAAAAAATGAATCCGATGCCTTTCTTAAGCTGTCAGAAAATTCCTTCACAATTTCACTGTATTTCTCGGGATCTATAGTATTCCCCCATTCTCCAGCATGATTCGGCTCGTTAAAGAGGATGACATAGCGATTCATAACAGGCCAATGCATCTGGCTTAAAAATTCCGTCCAACGATATGCGTCTCCATTTTTTGGTATCGTCCATGCACTGTTTTCAACATGGGTTGCAAGACGTACGAGCGGAATAAGGTGAAATTTTCGAAATTTTGTAAATATTTCTTTCCACTTAGATACCTTTAAATCATCATCGCGAATAACGACAGTGACATACCCCCAGTCTCCACCGCTAGAATTTACAAGATTTGCGGCATTGGCGAGATCATTTTCATCTATGATGTGGATACCAAATTTATTATTAGGCTGTGCCAGTGGATCGACTATGGCAAAAGTTTTACCAGAGAAAAAGAGGAGAATTAAAAGTATGATAGATACTGCGATTATTTTCACATTGAAGTATTGAGAGAGCCCACCATATCTTTCTGTTCGCCTTTTCAGTCCTATTCGCCCGCCTAGCCGGCGAGGCTGGAACACGGCTCACAGAGCGATTATTAGTGGGCATTGTCATTTCTAATCTCTCCTCTCTGAATCGGATCGATAAGAAATATCAATGCGCTCCCGGTGAGAATCGAACTCACAACCTATTCCTTAGAAGGGAATTGCTCTATCCAATTAAGCTACGGGAGCTTGATTCTAATTATACAATACGAATAGGTTCTATTTCTCTATTGAGGAAGATTTTTAGTGTTCTGATATTTTGAGTGTCATATCTGTTGAAGATACTTTGAGTACAGCTGTTCCACCAATCGGAAATGTGATTTTTGGGTCAGTATGACCGAAGTCTACGTTTCCAATGACTGGGATGTGAGAAAGCTCTTTCTTAGATGCAACGATCTGGGTAAGCGATTCTTTTGTCATCTTACTTTCTTTTTGAAACCTGCCAATGACGATCCCACATACACCCGTAAATTCTGGCAAATGGATAAGTGATTGTAGATCGCGATCAAAATGATGGTGCTTGGATTCCCCGTCGTCTTCCAAAAAAAGAATCGAATCGTGGAGATTCGGCATGTACTCTGTACCCTGGAGAAGGTTAAACGTACAAAGGTTTGCTCCAAGGATCGTGCCTTTGGCTTCTCCTGTTTGTATAACCCAAAAGCCGTCATTTTTTAGCTCTTCTCTTTTGTTCTGGTCTATAAACCAGAGATCATCAAACCAATTCTTACTTGGCGTGATCTCAAATTCCCGAGAACTCATGAGGCATGTTTTGAAATATTCAAGCGTGTAATCAAAGTGCAGTTTTTGACCAAGTAATGAATAGTGCGGTCCTGAGTATGTGACAAGTCCGGTTTTGGTCAAGATTGCGTTATTTAGAGCAGTAATGTCAGAGTAGCCGCAGAATATTTTTGGATTGCTCTTGATGAGATCCCAATCGATGTAGCGTAAGAGTTGATTGCTGTTAAAACCCCCGAGTACAGTGAAAATTCCTTTTACGTTTTTGTCTGCAAAAGCATCATGGAGGTCTGAGATACGAGACTCTACGGAAGAAGACATGTATTCATCCGATTCTTCTACATGGTTTCCAAATGTGAGATTCAGTCCAAGATCAATAAATCGTTGTTTCGCTATCTCGCGTACTTCTTTACTGATGATTGCATGAGACAGCGCCGGAGCTATGACGCGAACCTCGTCGCCTTTTTGAAGTTTACGTGGAATGATTTTTTGTAGTGACATACTGCTATTCTAAACTTTATTTCACTCTAAATTCAAATGTTCTTACAATTAGCTGAATTTTTATGTACATTTATGGTTACTTCTATCACTTTTAGAGCTGAAGATGGTACTCAGCTCAAACCTTCGTAGTCTCATTATTCCTGAATTAATTCTACAACTGACTGAATTTAAAAACCACCTCAAGGCTGTAGATTTCTGTTTATTTCAGGAGGTTTTTGGTAAACCAAGGAAACTTAGAAAATAGCTTTGAAATAGAATACTAGGAAAACAATAATATGAATCGGAGCAGTAATTAAACCAGGCACATACTTTTTAGCATTTCCGGCCCACACAATATGTTGAACTCCATTGGCAAACATGAGCGCTAGGAAGAATGCTTGAAGGTTGGTTCTGCTCGGAAAATCTTGTAGAAACCATACGGCAATCCAAAAACTCTCAAAAACAACTTCAAATACAAGAAATACCCAAAATGGCATTTTGAATACATACCACTTTTTATTAAATCCCGTAGCCAATTCCTCAATTGCATGTATGAACTGAGTCAAGAGGCCGATAACAAAAAATTGTTCAAGAAGATTCATTACTCAAGTATATCAAGAAGTGCTAAAATCAGCCTACTAAATGATCTCTGTGCCTTGCCACTCCGAAACTTTAGTGAAGGATGGGTGAACGTACCTTTTTAGGGAGCTGATGGCACAAATTGTGATCCATCTTAACCGCAAGGATCGACTTATTTTCTATTTCCCAGTGCTAACAGCATGCCTGTGTGACCTTTTCTGACAACACCTTTATTCATATGTATTCTTTGTATAGCAAGTTCGTCTGAAAATGGTTTTAACGATTGTTCTATTTCATTTGAAGTAATCTTAACTGCTGGGAAAAAACTACCAGGACTCGAATAACCTTCAGATCCTTCCATAAAACTAGCGCAAAAAATTCTATTTGATGTAAGAGATAATACAAACTTTTTATTTGCAAGGTAAAATTCGTCCAAGTCCTGAGATATTGATTCGGCAACAAAATGCATAGAAGCAAGTTGATATATGTTTTCAGAAAGGTCAAATAAACTTCCTCGTTTAATGACGACTTTATCTTTGAATTGATGATGGAAGTCTATTGAATATATAGGATCAATTTCCTTGAGAAAATCTATCCACAACTGCCATATTGGGTCAAAAGATATAAATTGATTCGCTAAATAGGTAAGGTTTTGTTTTCCCAATTCTAAAACATCGATTTTATTCGCGTAAGGTAAGGCAGCAAATATAGGGTAAAGATTTGAACCTGAACCTATCTCTACAAAATTGCCACTAGGCTGTTTTATTTTATAAAAAGAAACGAGATTTTGTAATA
>JBBTTM010000028.1:0-12916 GCA_038064255.1 Patescibacteria group bacterium
CGTTTTTTCACCCTCCCCCTCAATAATTGCGCAAATGAATCTACAAGTACGGCAAAAACCCTTTTTGGTAAAAACACACCATCATCTCAATCAATAACACTCATTGGAACGAATAGCCGTCCTTGTATATACGGAAAACTGGCAGATATACTTTCTCAAGCGAACTTCCAAAAACAAAATAAAAATTCATCCGGAATTATTCATATACACGTTGAATATAAACCTCAACATAATGAGTCATTCACACTCTGTCTTACCGGGGAAGGTAAAATCGAATGCAACTACGTATCTGACGGAGAGGTTTCAAGCACTTCTCTTGATGGGTGGCAATTTCGAGAATTTTTTCTCCCCTTTAAAAATAACCAGATACCAGACTATTGGATGAAACTGGAATTAAATGCTGACTCAGAAGCAGAAAATAAAGGAGAATTTCGCAATCTATCTATCTCTCATTTATCCGCACCAATATATGAACAACTCATTACTTTACCAACTCAAGCTCAAAAAAATGAAATTCTCATTCCTTCAGAAACCACTCTCACTGTCACACTCCCAACAATGACAAGTGCAGCCACTCACATAGAACCGGCTTTTCTTCATTCACAAGCAAAAAATTGCTACCCCATGGGCGACGGAACATTTAAAAGAAGTATCATGAGCGATCAATACCAATCTCAATATGTCCAATACCAGGCGCATGACGCAAGCAGCTGTGAAACACTTACTTTTTCAAATCCACTTCTCCGTTTTGGATCGGCAATCTTTTTCACTCATAAAAATATGAGCGGTAGACCCATAAAATTTTGCTATAAAATTGATCCACCTGGATACTGCCTCTTGGAAGACATACTGCCTGAGAATAAATCATGGAGCACTGCATCGTATATTGCGCCTGAAATTTCTACTACTACCTCTTTTCGATATTATATCGAACTTGATAATTATGCTGTCGGAAAAGAAAATCGCATAAACGACTTGGCTTCAATAGATGTATATCCGATTCCATATTCTTGGCTTCAGTCTCTCAAATTTACTTCAAATAATTCTACTCATCTATCATTAACAACTAATACTTCTCAAAATCAATTAGACTCAAGTAATATATCCGTCTATCATCCCAATCCTTCCTCGTATACAATCACACTTCCTGCAAATTCTAATAATTCAAATGATACTAAAATTCTTAGCCTCAATCAGGCTTACGATGAGAGATGGAAAGCGTACGATATAAGTGAAAAGTGCAAAACGAGAAACTTCAAGTGTCTAGCTGCAGAACTCCTTCCTTTTCTCTTTGGCACAGAAATAAAAAATCACTTTTTAATCAATAATTGGGCGAACGGATGGATCCTGCCAGAGGCAGGAATGGCAAATAAACAAATAGACAAATATACAAATAATCAAATGAAGGACGTGACACGAAAAAATCCTGCGAAGCAGGATCTTGCTCCGCAAGACGAAGTAACAATCATCCTCTTTTTCTTGCCGCAACTGCTGGAATGGATGGGATTTCTCCTTCTTCCGATCCCTTTTCTTTTTCTTCTCAGATCAAGAATGGATCCGGCTTCCTAAATCCATTCTCCGCACTTGCACCAGCATTGTTGGCACTTTATACTACAACCATATGCATCTCTGGGATTACGATAAAAAACAACTTCAAAAAACTCCAAATGGAATCCGGTTTCAACTTGAACGGATGATAAATTTTGGCACGAACGGAAAACGCATAAAAAAAACACTCCTGAAAAAACACTTCCCATTCCTCCGCATTGACCCAAAGAAAAAAGAGTTTCTCAAGTTTATTTTATGGAACCAGTAATTCTGACATCCGACCAAGCAAAAGTTCTTCAATTATTCTCCAGAGATACTTCCCTTTCAAAACTGTTTTATTTAAGCGGCGGAACCGCGCTATCGGCTTTTTATCTTCACCATAGATACAGCGATGACTTAGATTTTTTTACTGACAAACCATTTGAATTATCACTCATTTCCCCATTTATACGCGCTGTAAAAAACGCACTGATATCTAATTCCCCTTCATATGAGCATCTCTATGACAGGCATATTTTTATTTTTGCAACCAACCCAATCCTAAAAATCGAATTTTCCCTGTATCCTTTTTCGCACCTGTCTCCCCCTGGTCTGGAGAATGGAATTTCGATAGACTCAGAGCTTGATATCGCCGTCAACAAACTCTTTACTCTCTTTGACCGCAATGAACCGAAAGATTTCATTGACCTATATTTTCTGTTGCAACAGTACTCACTTGAAACGCTCATTGATGGTGTCAAAAAAAAGTTTGACTTTACCATCTCACCACTTACTCTTGGTTCTGAGCTTTTAAAAGTCCGCCATCTTGATATATTCCCACGCATAATTACTCCACTTTCAAAAGAAATGGTTGTCTCGTTTTTTGAAAAAAAGGCTCACGACCTAGGCAAAGAAGTCTTATCGTAAAGCACTTTTCGTATGTATATCTTTGCAGTCCTTCTTGTTGAAATTACAGCCCTCTTTTTTGTCGGTCGCACCCTCACGAAGGCATCGTTTATCTTATTCACATCCGTATTTCGATCGCGCACTGTTGCAGTGACACTCGTCACCCTTTTCCAATTTCCGGGAACGATCATCCATGAACTCTCCCACCTTTTTACGGCTGAAATCCTCGGGGTCAAAACCGGTAAGCTCATACTCGCTCCGGAATCGATCCGCAGTGATCAGATACAGACAGGGAGTGTCCAGATGAACGAAACTGACCCGTTTCGGCGTGCCCTGATAGGCATAGCGCCGCTTATCATGGGCCTCGTGTCACTAGGCGCACTCTCCTCGTTTCTTCCGGGGCTTTTCGAAGCTATTCCATGGCATGAAGGAGTGGATATATTTCGCACTTCGTCTCTCTCTATTCTCGTGGGACTCATGTATCTGCTTTCTTCTGTCTCTGTCTCCATGTTTCCATCGGACGTTGACATGAAAGGTGTGTGGATCGTAGGATTTCTCATACTTCTTCTCATATTCGGAGCGTTTATTCTTGGTGTTCGGCTTACTCTTACGGGTCAAACACTTATTTATATAACAGGGATAAACACATCTATGATGCAAAGTACTGGTCTTGTATTGGCACTCAATACTATCCTACTGCTACTAACGAAGGTTTTGGTTGCTCTGACAACAAAAATTAGCAAAAAATAATAATACCTCTAAGGTCTCACCTTAGAGGTATTTAAAGAGTCGTTATTCTCGTTTAAGCACCTCAAAAAACGCATTTTGTGGTATCTCGACACTACCGATTCTTTTCATTTTCGCTTTTCCTTTCGCCTGCTTTTTCAAAAGCTTGTCTTTACGGGTTCGGTCTCCCCCATAAAGCTTGGCGATCACATCTTTACGAAATGCTTTGACGTCTGCTCGGGCGACGACTTTGCCGCCTATCGCCGCCTGGATCGGTACCTCAAATTGTTGACGCGGGATCACCGATGAGAGTCGGTCGGCGATCTGGCCTCCCCGTGCGTGTGCCTGATCGCGGACGGCTAAAAACGAAAGCGCGTCAACCTGCTCGTGATTGACGAGAATATCCACCCGCACGACGTCGACCGTCTGATGTTCAAAAAACTCATAATCAAGCGATGCATAGCCCTCGGTGACGCTTTTGAGCCGGTCAAAAAAATCAATGATCATCTCGGAGAGAGGAATGAGATAGGTGAATTGTGCTTGCCCGCCTCGCGTCGACTCGCTTCCGCGCTCGTCTTGCGAGTCGAGGCGGGTTCCGCTATTGATATACACAAGGTCCATATACTCTCCCCGCTTCTCCTGGGCCAGGCTCATGATCGCGCCGACGTAGCGTTTGGGCGAAAAAATTGAGACCATCATGATGGGCTCTTTTACCTCTTCTATGACTGTCGGATCGGGAAACTCTGCAGCTGATTGGATAGCGCAGATACTTCTATTGTCTGAATGTAAGGGCTTCAGATTATATTTACCGGGCTCGACATTTTTGACGAGCGTCAGGACGTACTCTACCGACGGGGCTGTGGCGATCATAGACAGATCAAATTCCCGCTGGAGACGCTCCTGGACGACTTCTGCGTGTAGTAAACCTAAAAAGCCACAGTGAAAGCCGTTTCCAAGGGCCAGGGACGATATGGGGCGAAACGAAAACGCGCTGTCGGAAAGCCGGAGTTTTTCCATAGCCTCACGGGCATCGACGATCTCATCAGCACTCAAAGGAAAGAGACCTAAAAAGACCATAGGCTTGGGCTCTTTGTAGCCAGATAAAGGAGCAACCATACTCGGATTGTCATCGCGAGGGTCGACATTTCGACCCGTGGCGATCTCATTTTTAATAGATTGCCGCGCTTCGCTCGCAATGACATGCGCAAGCGTTATCGTATCTCCCACTTTTGCCATACGGACGTCTTTTAACCCCGTCGCAATGTATCCGACTTCGCCTGTCTCAAGACTTTTGCCTGCCACCATCTGGGGCATAAAATAGCCAAGCTCTATCGGCGTCACTTCTGCTCTGGAGGCGAGAAAGCGCAATCGAACGGGTCCTGCCGCGCCTCTCCCTCCCATCGATGCTCGCATTCCACTCTCATGATCCATACTCGTTTGTCCTAGAGAGGAAGGCTTTGCCTCGATGGGACCCTTCCGGCGCGTCACCCATTCAGCTGTATCGAGCGGTATCGATCCATCAACTACTCGTACAAAAACAACCACGCCTTTATGTGTATCGTACTGAGATGAAAATATTAAAGCCCGCGTCGGTGTATCAGCAGTCGCAACCGGCGGAGGAATATATTCGATAATTTTTTCAAGAAGCATATCGACATTCTGCCCGGTCTTGGCTGAAATCGGCAAAATCATCTCACGACTAAATCCAAGACCGACTAATTCCTCTATCGTTTCTTCCACTCGGGCGTTTGGCATATCTATTTTATTTACCACGGGGATGATCGTGAGCTTGTTGTTTTGCGCCAAGTGAAGATTTGCCAAAGTCTGCGCCTGCACGCCCTGGGTTGCATCGACGACGAGAACCGCGCCTTCACAGGCAGCGAGAGACCGCGACACTTCGTACGTAAAATCCACATGGCCGGGAGTGTCGATGAGATTGAGAATATAGCTTTCAGCTTTCAGCTCTCTGCTTTCAGCTTCTAATGACTCTCTGCTGATAGCTGACGACTGACGACTCTCTGCTGATAGCTGACGACTGACAGCTTTCGACTGATACCTCATCCTCACCGGCGCAAGTTTTATCGTAATTCCCCGCTCGCGCTCGATCGGATTACTGTCAAGGATCTGCGAGCGCATGTCGCGCATCTCGACGGTATGGGTCATCTCAAGCAACCGATCGGCAAGCGTCGACTTCCCATGGTCAATGTGCGCTATGATAGCAAAGTTACGTATGTGATCGGTAGACATGAAATGAATTATACAGTATCGGTCGAAAGCATTCGTTAAGAAATAATTATAAATAATTTGCAAGGCCGGGCCTTGCAGGCATGAAAGGCCCGGCCTTGCGTGGCTCAATCAAAGAACAGGTAATCAATTACCAACACCTCTAAATACACCTCTGAAGGTTCAGCCTTTAAAGGTGGTCCGCTCTCCATCTACGTTTTATCGGATTGCAAACTGAGAAAAGCGCGGTATAGTAGAGACACCATGAAACGACCGCATCGTTACTCTCCTATACAGCAAAAAATTAATGGAGCAATTCCAAATAGCCCGACCAACCTCCCTCTCGTGACAAAACGCATGGAAGCGCTCATTCTCGCGGCAAGCGCTCTTCTTATCTTTATTGTTTATCGTCTGACTGCATCGCCCACCATAGGCTGGATTGACTCGGGAGTCATCGCTGCTGCAGTAAAAACTCTGGGCATCCCCAATCCCCCGGGTTTTCCTGCGTATCTTCTGATCGCGAATCTTTTTACCAAGATCCCGTTTGGATCGGTCGTTTTTCGTTTACAACTCTTATCCGAGCTCTCTGCCATCGGCATCGCACTGTGTGTCTTTGTTCTCGTCAAAAAATTCGCGTCCTTTTACCCGGCTCTGTTTGCCATGATCGCGGCAGCATTTTCGTACAACATCTGGCAGCAGGCAAATAATGTCGAGACGTATACGGTGACAAACGCTGCGATCTTTGCCATACTCCTCTCGGTCATTGTGCTTCAGGAACGGCTCTCTCAGGCCGCGTTGTCACAGAAAAAATTTGAAACAGTCAATTCTTTTTTTCTGATTGGTATCGGTCTTGCAAGCGGGGTCACCATGGGCCTAAACCCCACCGCCGCAGCACTCGCGGCTCCCGCCCTCGTCTGGATCTGGTACATGAGATACCATATCGCGTCACACAAACTCGTCTACATGCTGTCATTTCTCGCCTTTTTCGTAGGAATAATCGGCATCTATAGCTATCTCCCAATCAGGGCTACCACCCATCCATTTGTCAATTGGGGCGATCCATCAACATTTGAACGACTAAAAAATCACCTCTTTGGATCGGGGCTCAATATCTACGAACCTGCAACAAATTCCATAAACGGATTTACCGGTCAACCTATCATTTTCTGGCAAAGTTTTCTCCACTATGTGCACCTTGCGATCTTTCAATTTACTCCCGTACTTTTCCCGCTTGTGCTTCTCGGATCATGGACGCTTTTTCAAAAAAACAGGCAGGTGTTTTTCCTCCTTATTTCGCTTCTTTTAGCAAATATGACTGGGATCATCCTCTATTTCGGCGGCAACCAGGAAAGCTGGATGATCACAAGTTGGGTGGTAATGGCGGTATGGATGGGGATGGGAGTAGACTTCGTACTATTGTCATCGCGAGACCGTTCCGACGGCGTGGCGATCTCACACAAATCAGAGATTGCTTCGTCGAAGACTCCTCGCAATGACAAACTGAAGATCGCGGTACTTGCCTTGAGTCTTCTCCCGCTCATCTTCTGGTACCCAATCCTTGACCACTCCAAGCAGCGATTTGCCGATGATTATGCACAAATTCTCTACCGCGGTGTCCCTCAGGGGTCTATTATTATCGGCGGCGGTGACTTTTTTAACTCTCTCACAGCGTACACGCATGAAGTGACCGGAGAGCGCCGCGATATCATCCCCATCACCGGCAACATGTTTTACATCTTCCCTTGGTACCGGGAGAATCTCCGGAAAAATACCGATATTACGATCTCGAAAAAAATCGATGACCTGATTCAGTTTAAAAAAGTAGAGGAATTTACCGAGGCGATTGATCAGCTTGTCGAAGACAATCTGACGCGCGCTGTCTTTGTAACGCCCCTTCTCCTTCGCGATTCTGTCGTCGCCGGGACGACTGAGGGCACGTACAAAACCAAAAAATATGCACTCGTTCCTCATGGCCTCCTCCTCAAAGTAGACTCGCTTCAAAAACCAACCCCACCGGATGAGTCGCTCTTTCAATTTCCTTCTTACGAAAAACTGCCGTATTACATGGAGAGAAATTACACTAATGCGCTGAGGCTTCTGGTAAACGACTATGCTGTGTCTTTGGGACAGATGGGCGAGTATTTTTTACAAAACAAAGACCCCAAAAAAGCGTTTGATTATTTCTCTCGATCCAATGCCGCCGGCACGAAAGACTCTGTGGAGTTTCTCCATAGGCTTGCGATTTTCTACGCCCAAACCGGCCAGATTGACAGTGCAAAAAAAACGTTCAATTCTGCCCTGTCAAAAGACCCGGAAAACCGGATCATTGAGCGAAATTACCAGATATTTCTCTCCCAAAGCGCAAGTGCATCAGCGTCTCTTTCTACGCCCCCAGATGCAAGCGGCTCGGGGAGGATACGAAAAAAGATCGCGTCGGGACTCACGTTTTCTCTCCCTCCTGATTTTGAGATGACAGAGTCGGGTGGAAAGACGATGCTAAAGAAAGAAGGATCTGATGAGTTTGCCATAGAAATAGACACACAAACACGAAGTGCGAGCGACTCTGTGGAAGCGTTTATCGCCAAACAGCCACAGCTTTCTGAAGCGACATTACTTCAACAGGGACAGGCAAAAATACACAATGTCGATATCGCATACGTCAAAGTCTGGAGCATAAAGGGCACATCGAAACTTGAATTTTTCCTTTTTCAGGCACAAGTCGTCATCCATATCATCGTCGGCCCATCCGATTCTCCTCTCATGCGCAACTTTGACGAAATCATAACGTCGATGAAGATATGAAACGGCTATGTTGGCAATTACTCCTTATCTGTTCTCTCGTGATACTCGCGTACGGAAATATATTTTATAACGGTTTTGCAATCGATGATCATGTTTTTATCGGCTCGTATCATCCGACGATACGCGAAGCGTTCGCGGGCGTCGTGCCAGCAGGACACGAAGGTGTGTACAGACCGATCCGGGGACTGTTGTACACACTTTACTTTCATGCCTTTGGTACAAACCAATTTTTTTACCATCTCCACTCGCTCGCGGTCCACCTGGCATCGACAGTGTTGGTATTTTTCATATTAAGGCACTTAAGTACCTTAAGTCACTTACGTGACTTAGGATTTCCTGGCGCCCTCCTCTTTGGCTTGCACCCTATTCATACCGAGACCATTACCTACATCGCCTCCAGTATGGACGCCACAGGACTTCTACTGTTTCTTCTCTCGTGGCTTCTCTATCTTCAAAAAAAATACCCATGGGCATTGTTGGTTGGAATCATTTCATTTTTTACAACCGAAATGGCGCTCACCCTCCCGCTCTTTCTCCTCCTCCAGGAACTCATATTCAATGAGGCCGTCACAAAGCCTTGCCCGAGAGGACCTCTCGGGCATGTTGCTGGTACGCTCCGAAATGCAATGAAAAAAATATGGCCACTTTTCGTGGCTGCAGGCGGCTACCTGGCTGTACGTTTTTTTGTTCTTGGCATCGGTGCACGCGGGGTATACCTGGCTGACAGTTTTTATCTTACGATGCTTACCATGTCCAAAGTTCTCCTGCAATACCTTACTCTTTTACTCTGGCCTCAAAATCTCATGCATAATCACATCATCAGTCCCGGCATAGAAGCATTTGTCTACCGCGGGTACCGGACGGAGGCCATAGCGTCGCAGACCCTTTTTGACCCAGAAATTTTGCTGTCGATCGGGGTGATAGTGGTGATAGGGGTGATAGGATGGAAGATGAGAAACAAATATCCGGTGATCAGTTTTGGAATCGGAACTTTTTTCTTGGGCCTTCTTCCTGTCATGGAGTTTGTCCCCCAGGGGTCGATGATGAATGAGCGGTCGCTATACCTCTCTTCAGTCGGATTTTTTCTCGTTTTGGGATACGGGTTGTCAAAGTTTATTGTACTGCCGAAAACAAAAATTGTAGCTTTGGCGGGATGTATGCTCCTGCTTCTTTTTTATACAGGTCGAACAATGCTTCGAAACCGAGACTGGCGGGATGATGTTGCGCTTTTTACGAAAGACGTAAACGCCGCGCCGAACGATAACGCGTACGCGTACTTTGCGCTCGGCAATGCGTATAATGAAAAAAAAGACTACCAGAAAGCAATAGAGCAGTACCAAAAATCCGTAGCGATAAACACCAGATTTGCTGTGGGGTACGCTTCGCTTGCCCGCACATACCGCGATATGGGAAACACTGAGCTTTCAAATATCAATTATCAACTTGCAGAACAAAAAGAACCGGGATTTTGGAGTCGTCCATGAATAATGAATTTCGCATGAATTCTTCGAACAAGTCCCGATTCGATCGGGGCGAAGTGAGAAGTTCTCTCCGCCAACTGGCGGATCGAACAATAGTACAGATAGTTCTCATTGTTTTACTCACAACGCTTGCGTATGTAAATATTTTTAAAAACACCCTGGTCATCGATGACCAGTATTTTATCCAGGAATGGCAAGTAACCCGAAGTTGGTCTAACGCCGGACAGATGATTTTGGGCGCAAATCCAGACTCACAGCAGGGTGTCTACCGGCCTATCCGAAGCCTTTTGTATCTCGTATATTATCAGGTATGGGGGACAAATCCGATTGGCTACCACCTCCACTCGCTCGCGATCCACCTCGCGTCGACGGTGTTGGTATTTTTCATATTAAGGCACTTAAGTACCTTAAGTCACTTACGTGACTTAGGATTTCCTGGCGCCCTCCTCTTTGGTCTTCACCCGATCCATACTGAGTCCATAACATACATCGCAGCAAGTATGGAGATGACAGGAGTAATCTTTATGCTGGGAAGTTTCTGGTTGTATATGTTGTCATCCCCGCGTACACTCGCCTCGCTAAGTCGAAGCGGGCGGGGATCCAGTGAGGAAAAAGCCTGGATTCCGGGTCCCTTCCAGGGTAAACAAGCCCGGAATGACAAGGGGATGATTCTCTTTTTCTTTTCTGTTCTCTTTGCTCTGCTCGCTTTTTTTACCTATGAAATGACGCTCACCCTGCCGCTCCTTCTCCTGCTCTACGAACTGACTCTTGGCCAGAGCGTCACAGAGCCATGCCCGAGAGGACCTCTCTGGCAGGTCGTCAGTACGCTCCAGAATGCAATGAAAAACATCTGGCCGTATTTCGTGGCTGCAGGCGTATTTTTGGCGATACGGTTTTCCCTAGGCGTTGGGCTTTCTCGCGGCGACTACCTCGCATATAGTTTTTACCACACTCAGCTTGTCATGACGCAGATGTGGGTAAAATATATCGCCATGCTTTTTTTCCCGGTGACGCTCTCCCATAATCACACCATTCTTCCCGGTTTTGAAGCCTTTATGACGCCATATTCTGACCTAAACGTCATACTCCGTCAGTCCATCCTGGACCCGCAAATACTTTTTTCAATCGGGGTGATAGGGGGGGTCGGGTGGATCGGGTGGAAGCTACGAAAAAAAATGCCGCTCATATCTTTTGCGATCGGCTGGTTTTTTATCGCACTTCTGCCTGTCGCCTACTTTTTTCCCCAGGGGACGGCGTTTTCCGAAAAATACCTGTACATAGCGTCATTTGGATTCGTATTTTTCGTCGGATGGATTCTGGGAAAATTTGGCAAGATTGGGGTCATTGGAGTGATACTCATTTCCCTGTTGTATGGACTGCAGACGTATATGAGAAATCAAAACTGGCAAAGCCCCAGGGTATTATGGGAATACGAAGCGCGTACCCATCCCCAAAGCGAACTTGTCTGGTATACGCTAGGCGTCATCTACGGGAAAAATGGGGAAACTGATCGTGCTATCAGCGCGTATCAAACCGCCCTTTCTCTCAAGCCGCAGATGAAAGAGGCAGAACTTAATCTCAACAATCTCTTAAAGCTGCAAAAACATACGCCATGATCACGCGTCTACGCCTATCATCAGCCATACAATATTTCCTGCTTCTTTTTTCTGTCGGCACTGTATACTTCTCCACTCTGCCAAAATCCATCGGGTACGGAGATGCGGGACTTCTGGCGGCGGCAGCTGCGACTCTTGGCGTACCCCACCCGCCGGGATTTCCAAGCTATATGATCCTTGCCCATATTTTTACCCTGCTGCCGTTTGGAACTATGCTTTTCCGGCTCGAGCTTCTCTCAGTTCTTTCCTCGCTTCTCCTTCTGTTGCTTCTGTTTTGGTATCTCAAAAAACATACAGGCACACTCCCTGCACTTTTTTCCTGTCTGGCCCTCGCCGGATCATACGGTTTCTGGTCGCAGTCTCTGAACGTCGAAACATTTTTACTTACCAATCTTGTGATCGTCTGTGTCATGATTCTCGTCGAACTCTCTTTCAGTCAGAAAAAAAATGTGCTTCTTGCCGGCATCCTTTTTGGCATCGGTCTTGGATTAAACCCTATAGTTATTGCAGTCGTACCATCACTACTTTATTTTAGCTTCGCAAGGCCTGGCCTTGCGAAGCTCATTTTATTTTCGTGCGCAGCGGGAGTGATGGGACTCATATCCTATAGCTATCTGCCTCTCAGGGCGACCGCTCACCCGTTTGTAAATTGGAGCGACCCGTCGACGCTTGACCGGTTTTTGAGCCACATATTTGGCGGCGGACTCTCGATCGCAAGCGGATCAGTCGTCAATGGCTTTACCGGGTCGATTCACTGGTACCTCGATGCGTGGCTTCGATTCTTTATTCTCCTCGCGCAGGAATTTGCCCTCATACTCCTGCCCCTTTTTGGTATCGGAATATATTCGCTTTTTAAAATCAACAGATCGGGTGCAATTTTCTGGCTTCTTCTGATCTGTACCAATGTCAGTCTTGCAGGCCTATATACAAGCGGAAACCGCGACAGCTGGTATATAACAAGCTTTGTCGCTCTCGCTGTTTTTCTGTCGTATGGTATACACTTTCTCATCAATCTCGTAAAAACCCGATCAGATACTGTACGAAAAATTTCATACATATCCATCACTCTTGCGTGCATCTTCCCTCTGGTATCGTGGTACCCTTCTATGCATAAACGGGCAAAAGATACCGGATCATATACATATATAAATGATATTTACTATAAACTACCAGATAGTGCACTCCTCATCGGCGGCGGGGAGACATTTAACAGTCTCACAGCGTATGCGCATGAAGTGTTAAAAACAAGACCAGACATTACGCCCATCGACTTTACGATTTATTATGGAAAAAAATGGTACAGAGAGAATATGGGGTATAGGGCAGATAAGAGAGATAGGGTGGATATGCCGAAATTTACCGATGAGATGGAATTTTCGAGAATCCTGGAGCAGTTTGCACGGGCAAACTCCGACAGGCGTATCTTTGTCACGGGATATCTCCTCACTCAACCAATGTACGCCAACAGCCAGTCTCCCGCGTATATCCCAATCAAATTCGCACTCAGACAGCACGGAATCATCTATGAGCTTGTATCCCAAACATCCCAAGACCCGGACACAGTACTTGAAAGTCCGAGCGAAAAACGAAACACCTGGTTTCTTTAGACTATTTATGTATAAGCGGCATACGAGA
>JBBTTM010000029.1:0-3032 GCA_038064255.1 Patescibacteria group bacterium
ATTGTTTCACTAGTCCAGACAGATGTGGTGGGAGCATCACGGTTCAAAACCTGTTTGTCTGGTTTAGGGAAAAGGAACGTTCTGAAAAGGCATTTGGGCTATTCCATCAGAATCCTCTTCTTGCTGCATTCGCCTCTCGATTTTGAGAGCCGGTGCATCAGGGAAGATGTGAAGACGATGGGGAGATGGCTCAGAATGAGTCCCACGCGTTCTCTGGTATTTGGAATTCAGGAGGCTTACACGTTGCATTGCGCATGTATAAGGAAACTCTAGATGACCATTATCTACCGATCAGTCTCTTTTGCAGTTACTGATGTTTGTTCTTGTTCCTAATAAGAGGTGGAACAAGGTTTGTTTTGTCTTAGTTTTTAGTTTTTCAGGGGGAAGCGGATGCTTCTTTGTCTTTTAGTTTTCGTTTCCCCCTGTAGTATTTATTATTTAGTTTCGTCGAGTGAAGAATGATGATGAGTAAAAAAAGAAAAATATATGAATGCAGATACTGTAGTTGATCAAGATATGTCACAAGCAGCTGGGTATGAAATTTATGAGCCAGGTGAGGTAGACCGTGCGATTTTAGATCCGATACTAAAGGAATTTAAACTTACTCCTGAATCGCCGGTACTTATGTTGCCGTATGGGAGACGCGGAGGCGTTGGATTTGAAATACGAAAATTGTATTTTGCTCCAGCTTTAAATGGTGCTAATGGCGCATTGGGTTCTGATGCCACGGTATCCGCTATACCAGCCCAGTCGCTTCCTGTGACGAGAATCATCTCGTTCGGAGATTGCAACGTGGCGTGTGGGTATTGTAAGCGCGATATGCAGTTTATTGACGAAGATGGAGTGCCAACAGCATCTACGAAAGTGCCAGTCCTCGATGTGGCACGACTCGCTGAAGGGGCAGTGAGACGCGGAGAAATTCCTCGATTTTCCGGAGGGGACCCGGTAATGTTTCCGAGTGTCACGCTTGCTTTGGCGAAATATATCGATGCACGATACGGTGAGAAAGTGTCTATTGCGCACAACGGTTCTGGCACAAAATGGGTAGAGAGACTCGTGCCATATTTATCATCTGCTGCCATTGATTTGAAAGCGGTACCGGAAAAAATAGGGAGCATCATGGGAATCGATCCGAAAAAAGGTCAGTCTATGTACGATCGATCGCTTGCCACTCAACGAGTCGTTTCATCGAACGGAATATTACTCGATGTACGGACGCCAATATTTGGGGACACCATAGTTTCTGACATGGAGCGGCTTGCAGAGTCAATTGTGCGAGTAAACGATCTTCGATATACGTTTTGGACGTGGCGAATGTATAAGCCCGTTGCAGGATGTGAATATCCAGTTCCCACAATGGATATGGTTATAGACATGATGCAGAAGGTATCTGCCCAGCATTCACAGCTTTGGATGGGTATGAGAGCCAAGTGGGATCGTGGCGGTATGCTTTTTATGCGAGGTGGAAAAATAATTTCTACCACATCGGATGTAGAGGTAAAGGTACAAGATGAATTTGGATCTGGAAACAGAGTGGATGTGAACGCTCGTGATACGTTGGCGCAATTAGCAGCATAATTATATGAGTCTCGAACAGCAACATAATGGTCTATTTTTAGCCCCAGATGGGGTGCCTTCTGGCGGCGATTCGACCGGAGTTAGCGAAGCGAAAAAATTTACCATACATCAACTGCCATGGCCGGTGATCGATACAGGGTTTACTAATCACGTTGAACTTTCTCATGCATTACCTGACGACACCACAGGTATAGGGACATTTTCACAGATTTTCCTACAACAGGCGGGTATATGGGAGATTTCGGTGCCAGCCACCACGCTTCCAAAACCGGATGCAAGCTCTTTAAGTGCAATTTTGAGAGATGGAAATCTTAAACATACATTTGCCATGAATGAAGAACGAGATGGTTGGATAGTCAATTGGGTTCAAAAAAACGAGGCAGTAATTCAGAGATTGATTCCAGAAAACACATACAAGGATTTCCCTTGGGAAGTACTTTGGACGATACGTGCAGTGGAGCAAGGAAAGGTACTCGAGTTGACAGACGAGCATCGTCACGCATTTGGTGCAGTACTTGGAAGTATCGCAGGGATAAACATGACACCCGGGATAATAGGACCACCAAATATTGGCGTGACAATCGAGCAGAATGGTATAGCAACAATCGTGGTAAATGGAGCAGACTCTCGTGGTAATCCGCTTATCAATCGCTGGATCGGTCAGGGACAGAAAAACATCATAGCGCTCGCGACGAAGTATGGGTATTCTGTTCGATTACAAGATGAAAAAAAGATCACATCGCTTGTATGCAGACCTCCTATAGAGGGAACGATAAGGAAGTATATACCTGCAAAACCAGGTCAGAAATTTGGATATGGATTTATCAGTAGAAAAAACGGATCAGATGTATGGGTACGCGGTGATGCATTGAACGAAATGATTACACGCTATAAAGAGCAGGGGATGATCGGGAAAAAGGTCGTTTTTTGTGAAATCAAAGATGAGCGTGACGACAGAAGTAAAGCGATCGGGCTTACAGATGCAGACGATGAAGGGTATATGACAAGAGAGGCAGCAAAATTGGCACTCTCTCAGAGGTCTTTAGTGGACGAAAAACAGAGAGACATGAGTGCGTTACAGTCAAGACTGACTTCGATAAAAGAATTCTTGGAGCCAAAGACTATGGGTGAATGGGAATTGAACGATGTTGTTTTACCCGGATGTACAGTGAGTCGGAGAATTGTAATCGAACCAAGAACGTTCGATCCGTTACATGGAGCGACAGTGACTGTTCGACGGACAGATTATCTGTCGTATAGGAAAGCAGGCGATATGATAGTAGAGGAATATGAGCAGACAGGGTGGGAGCATGTAACTTGTTCATATGCCGGATCAGATAGTTTCTTGCCATCAAATTATTTATCTAGAGACAAACATGGAATTACTGTGCATTTTACTGTCGGGAGCAAAGATAAAGAGAAAAGGTACTCTGATACATTTCCGGTGACAAGAA
>JBBTTM010000030.1:0-3472 GCA_038064255.1 Patescibacteria group bacterium
GGCGCAAAAGCTACGGGGCTTGACTTTCTCCAGACCATAGCACTGAAAAAAAAGCTGAAACAAAAAACAGGAAATATTTCGAAGTGCCCCTGATCTTTGAAGAGTACAGTCCGGTTGCAAGGGCAGAAAGGTACAGCAAAACCATAAACGATTCCGGCAAAATCACCCGGCCGAAAAAAACATTATACGGGAGAAGTGCAAACGTGAGAGCTGCAAAAAAACCGACTGCCGGTGAGCTTATCACATATGCGATGTAGTACAGAGAAGCAAGACTCACAACCGACGAAAAAATACTGACTATCCGGAGTGCCTCTTCTATCGAAATCGCTGGAAACACTCTGTAAATCGCATATCCTGCGATCTGATACAGAGGAAACTCTACCATGCGGTACCCTTCGGGATTATCTTTCCCGGACTGGATATTGGAAAGATCATCGTAGCGCGGATGAAACGGATCAAAACCGCGTTTAACAAAGTTTCTTGCGACTGCCGCGGTATCGGATTGCCGCCAACTATGCCAGTCTGCAATGGGAAACGTAAAATGATACAAACGAAGAGCGATAGTCAGACCCACGAGAGCTAGAAATAATACGAGATGTAATTTTTTCATGGTAACAGGCCGGGTTTTTTACGCTCAACTACTGCTCCGCTTTCTTCAAATTCAAATACTTTTTGCGTGTTGGATCCTGCTACGACCGCGTTAAATGCCTCTGGCACAGTGGCCCAGGAAAATACTCTGATATTTGGATTTCTATATAAAAGCCAGAGCGCGTCCGGCATCCCGACGGGAAACACCCACGCATCTCCATGACGTATCGGAACATTGACAAAGTGAAGCTCCATAGGGTCGCTCGCCCATCCATTTTCATACATTCCGCCCATGGAAACGATAAATGTATGAGTTCTTTTTCCGGATTCGTACCAATCCGACGTTATCTGTTGCTGCTGGATTATCTGGAAAAGTACAAAGACGGATAGAGCGACTGCAGTACCAAGCGCCGCTATGACTTTGCCGTTCTCTATGAGAAACGCATAGAGGTATTTGGCAACTATGATGAGTACAAATACCACGCCTATGGTCGAAAGATAACTGTACCGGGATGACATGTTTCCTAAGGCCAAAAACGGCAGGAGAGAAACAGCAGAAAAGAGTATGCCAAAAAGTATCGTGCGCCGATCCTCTTTGGGTATACCATGATAGTATTTTCGGACTATCCAAACGGCAACCGCAGATATGACCACCATCATAATCGTGGCGAATATGATATGTGCCTTGAGTCCAGTCCGAATCATCTGATACAAAGGCTCAGATATGGGTCCTAAAACAGTCAGCATGAAATACCCGAAACCATTTCCTAAAACATTAAACGGCAATCGAAAAAGGTTATAATTATAGTCACCGGAGAGCCAATGGCTCTGGGATATGTATCGCATGCCTAAATATACGGGAACCGGCAGAATTAAAAACCTGGAAATCTTATCAGTCCATAACGTGTGTAAAAATTCATACCTCGTAAATACGCTTCGGTAAAGAAGTATGAGAATCGGAGTGACGATGCCTACTTCGTGGAAAATTGTAGACAGCAGGATAAAAATGACAGAGAGCGCCACATACCTCTGTTCTTTTTTCTCTTCAAAAATTATATAACTTAAAAGACCCAAGAGTGAAAACACCGCACTAAAGAGAATTCCTGTCGCGCTCACCCAGTACACCGCTTCTGCATTTCCGTTCAGAAGTAAAAATAATATTCCTGCAGACAGAGCAAGATACGAGTGTTTTAACAGCTTCTTTGCGAGGAAAAACACGAGCACGGCTACCAATCCATGTAGGCCAAGAGAAACCATGTGATATGCGGATTGATTCAGCCAAAAAAGAGAATACATGACAAGAAAATACACCTTCGCTCCGGGGCGGTAGAAAAACCCATTGGACTGGGTAAAATACCTTCCGATAGTTTCTGCATCGATCCTACAAGCTCCGGATGCGGTTTTTACACTACAATCGGACGCCCACCGAAACCAGGTAAAATCATCTCCCACAAAATTGTTGCGGGTCATAGGAGAATACAGAAGAAATGCGGTAAGTGCGATATACACGACTATGGCAGGCGTCGAAACCAAAGCGTGCAAAAATTCTTTATAGATATCTACCGGTTTACGCTCGTAGAGCTTGAGTAATCCCAGGATAAAACCTAAAAGTATCCACGTGACGAATGCGACTTTAGACGCCTCAAACACGTCTATAAAGAGCGCATTTATGGCAAGGCCTGCAAGCCCAGCGGTAAAACCGATGACGACACTTCGAAGAAGCCTGGACCCTACATCGGGAAGCGTCTTTTTTATATACACACCAACGACGATAAATATCGTAAGAAACGACAAGAAACCCAAGAGTCCTACCTCGGCCAACATCCGTAGGTAGCTATTGTCTACGGCAAGCCCTATAGACCCGTACCCGCTTCCAAAGAGAATATTTTTTGAAAACGCATCCATCGCCTTCGGCCATTGACCCTGAAACCGCGTGGTAAACGAAAGATCATACGTAAAAACTTTCTTGACCAAAAAACTTCCGTTTATGACAAACACCTCTGCTGACGTAGTAGCCACTCTTGGTTTTGGTTCATACAAAAACGTATCGAGCTTTTGAAGTATGGGCGAGAGTGATAGGTTTATATATCCCGTACCCTGGGGCAGATCCTCGCCAGTTGGCGAACTGGGCTCAAGGAGAAGCGTCACGTTCTGGGGTAGCTCAGCTTCATTTACTATAAGCATCGCAGAAGCGCTTGCATACCCGTAGATATTTTTTATAGACCGTGTGTACTGCTGCTTCACGGTTTTACCTGAAAAGTAACTGCTTGGTACGGTTTTCGTATGTCCGATGGGATCCCCAGTTTTCGCATCGACCACGACATCTATCGCTTTTACCGTATTACTAAACCGCTCAAATACCCGTGGAGAAAGACTCATGAACACGAGTGCTATCACGATCACTACAGGGAGAGAATACAATACGAATTTTTTCTTGTGCATAAAAAGCACTAAACCAAATGATATAAACAGCGCAAAAAAAGATATCCGTGATACGGTCATAAAGAGTGCAATAAATCCGAGTACCGCGCTACAGATGAGGAGAATCCGCACAAAGAGATTTCGCAGTCCAAAAAGCATACTCGCGACTATAGGCAGTATGAGTACAAGATATGCGGCCAAGTCATAATGTCCGCTAAATGTCGAGGATATCCGGGACAGAGAAGAAAGATGGATAGCGAGTCCCTTCGCATACTCTTCGTTCATAGTAAGAAATGCAGGGAAACCCACGTATTTTTGTCCTATGCCATACAAAGATACTGCGATAAGTGTACATACAACCGCAAGAACTATCGCACCTAGAAACCTCTTGTCCTTCACTGAAGCATATGCCACAAAAAACATGGAAATATACTCCATGCGCCGGAGAAAACTTAAAAACGCT
>JBBTTM010000031.1:0-4199 GCA_038064255.1 Patescibacteria group bacterium
TTTGCCCGCTGATTGCCTGCCCGCCTCTGGAGGGGGCTTCGCCCCCAAAACTTTTGGACGGACGGATTTTTTGGCGATGGTTTCTTCCATAAAATTCTCTTTAGTCATTGTAGTATTATAATACTCTATAGACCAATAATACACCAGTTGATATACTGTTCACAAGGGCTATGAAGTCATTAAATAAAAAACTCGGTGAGCGTTTGAAGAAGATACGCCATGAAAAAGGGATGTCTCAAGGAGATATAGCCCGAAAACTTGGGGTACATCGCAGTTATATAAGCGGAATTGAGCGTGGCGTTAGAAATCCAACAGTTAAAAATGTTGAAAGAATAGCCGTGGCGTTAGGTGTTAGTCCGCATACACTTTTGCAATAAATTATGAAATCGAAAACAAGCCCAAAAAAAATAAAGGTAGTTGATTTGTTTTCCGGGTGTGGCGGTCTTTCTTATGGCTTGGAAAAAGCCGGATTTAATGTTCTGCTCGGAGTTGATAATTGGGGAGAATCTCTAAAAACCTTCAAACACAATCATCCGCACGCTGAAACACTAGAAGCAGATATTTCAAAAGTGAAGGGCAGCGATATAAAAAAACTTATTGGCAATAAAAAAATTGACCTCATCGTAGGCGGACCGCCTTGTCAAGGTTTCTCACTCTCCGGTCCGAGAAAATTTTATGACAAAAGAAACCGTCTTTATCTTGATTTTGTTAGAATAGTCCGAGAACTGAAGCCAAAAGCTTTTGTAATTGAAAATGTGCCTGGTCTTGCTGCTCTTTTCGGCGGTAAGGTGAAAGAAAGAATCATTGAGGAGTTTTCAAAAATGGGATACCGAGTTGAGGCGAAAGTCTTGAATGCTTCCGATTATGGAATCCCCCAAAACCGCAGAAGAATAATTTTTGTTGGGTTGAAAGGCGACAAGATTTTCCATTTTCCAGAGCCGACACACTTTGAAAACGCACATTCTTCACATCGCAAAAAAATAAGCGTGCGAGAAGCAATCGGAGATTTACCGATATTGAATAAAGAAATGGGAAGTGAGGAAATGAATTATCCATCCTCTCCTTTGTCGGAATATCAAAAACTCGTCCGGAAAGGTAGTAGTAAACTTTATAATCACGTTGCAAGCAAACATTCCATTCGGACCACCCAAATTGTAGCTCTCGTACCGGAGGGCAAGAATTATAAAGCCCTACCGCAACATTTAATAAACACACGCAATTTTCATGTTGCGTGGACGAGATTACATAGAGACAAGCCGTCCCCCACGATTGACACAGGACATCGCCATCATTTTCATCCTACGGCAAATAGAGTTCCCACGGTAAGAGAAGCGGCTCGGATACAATCTTTTCCCGACACCTTCAAATTCCTCGGCAGTAAAACCTCTCAATACAAACAAGTTGGAAATGCTGTCCCCCCAATGCTTGCTATGCGACTTGGCGAGGAATTGCTAAAATATATGTAACTTCTATGTACCAGACACCCCCCGAACATTTTTTGCGTCTTCATTTTCCACGCTCGCGTTTCTCACGACGTTTTGAGGATACGCTTCTTTTGCTTGCGAATAAAATAATCGAAATGGGAATGATGGATAAGGAAAGTTTTGATACCTTGCTGGATAAAACAATCGCAGAAACCACATCGGAACCTCTGACAGAAAAGACAATCCATAACCAGCGTACCGAAATGATAAGGTTGTTTGGATTAGCGAAATATGTGGAAAACTTGGCCGTACCCGGTAACCGCCTCGCACTTCTTACACAAACACAAGATATTCCGCGCTTCTTCAAATCTTTTTGTAACAGATTCCAATTCCCTGGCGGTTTTGTAAAACCGGATCGTGTGAGTGAAATGGTAAAAGCTGGGGTGAAACTTAAACCTGCTCCCTACATATTGCGCCTTCTTATAATCGGAAACCAAAAACACGGAGATTTTGCAATAAGTGCAGCGGAAGTAACACATTTTCTTTTCAACGATACGAGAATAACGGTCCAAAAGGAAGAACCGAATATTCCCTTGGCTCGTATAAAAGAAGCGCGCGAAAATGGGATTGAATTGGATAGGACTAGCGATATAATACGTTATGCGCGCGACTTTCTAAATTATATGGTTGAGGCGAACTTGCTGACCGAGTTTAAGGGTATGTATGCCCTGAACAACAAAGAGAAGCAGGCCATCCAAAGTATAATCACGAACAAAGACTTTTTTGATAAATACTCCGAAGTTATAAAACCTGATGGGAGCTGGGATACCGAGGAGTATAAGAAAGTAGATACCGAATGGATGGAGTGGTTTGCCGATTCCGTAGAGGATAAGGTCTTTGAAACTAAAACCACAGCTCTCGTTCAAGACGACAGCAACTTCCCTAACCAATGGAAAAAAATAAAAGAAATGTTGGAAAGGAAAGATGCTGGACTCCGAGGAGCCGCTCTTAAAGAGATCGGCGACGAAGGAGAACAAATCGTTTTGGAATACGAACGTGAGGAAATTTCCAAAACACGGCCCGACCTTGTAAGAATGGTTAAGCTGGTTTCAGCAACCGCGGCCCTCGGCTACGATGTTATTTCCATGTACACGGAAGACGGAAGGCGCAAGAAATATATTGAGGTAAAGACGACAAAAAAGAACTACGAAACGGGATTTTTAATACCATTTACAATATCCATCAACGAATGGAGCGTTGCGCAACAACTTGCGGAGGATTATTACATTTATCGTGTTATAATTACGAAAGAGGGTATTTCCATCTTTACAATACAAAATCCGCCACAAAGGAATAAAGAAGGAAATCTTGTCGTTGAACCGATTGGCTACAAGATTGTCTACACTGAAAAATCCGGGACCCTATTGAAACTATAAAATGTTTCTTATGAGCCAAGGAAATAAAAAAATTAAAGTAGTATCTCTTTTCTCCGGTTGTGGCGGTGGTGATTTAGGGTTGCGTGGAAATTTTACCTTCCTCGGCAAGCATTACCCCGACCTTGGCTTTGAAATAATGTGGGCAAATGAAATTGAACCGATAGCTGCGGAAACTTATATAAAAAATGTAGGAAAAGAGATGGTAGTCGGTGACATCACGAAAATAAAGTCAGCCGATATTCCAGACCACGATTTACTTGTCGGAGGTTTTCCCTGCCAGTCTTTTAGTATGGTCGGACAGCGCAGAGGCTTTAATGACCCACGCGGACAGCTTTATTTGGAGATGGTGCGAATATTAAAAGCAAAAAAGCCCACCGCCTTCATAGCAGAAAACGTAAAAGGTCTTGTTTCGGTACATGGGGGCGAGGCATTGAAAATAATCATCCGTGATTTTGAAAAAGTCGGATACAAAGTTACTTATAAAGTTCTCAACGCTTCACGCTACGGAGTACCACAAAAGCGCGAAAGAGTTTTTATAATCGGAACAAGGTTAGACAAGGCTTTTTCAGAGTTTTCTTTTCCTGAAGCTCCATACACAATAGTTCCACTTGGAAAAGTAATAGAGCCACACGCTTCCGTTGAAAAAAAATATTATTTTTCCCCTCGTGCTTTGGCAGGATTGAAAAAAGCAAACAAGGCATTCAACAAGGGTCGTGCGCAACCAGTAGAAGCCCCTTGTAACACAATCTCCACTCATTTGGCTAAAGTCAGTTTGAATGGAACCGACCCCGTACTATTGGTTAGAAAAGATACTTACCGACGGCTAACGCCTCGTGAAGCTGCAAGGGTTCAGTCCTTCCCAGAAAATTTTGAGTTCTCCGGGGCTGATGGTAAGAAATACATACAGATAGGAAATGCTATACCCCCTGTTCTGATGTGGAATGTCGCAAAAGAAGTATCCTCACAAATATTCAAGAAAGAACCGAAGCGAAATAACATCTCGCAGTCAATCGAAGAATACCAAAATCAAAAAGCCAGTATTCTTGAAGTTACGCGATAACAAAGTTTTCAAAAACACCAGAGGCATTCGTTTTTGAAACCATCGCAAAAAAATCCGTCCGCCGAAAAGTTTTGAGGGCGAAGCCCCCTCCAGAGGCGGGCAGGCAATCAGCGGGCAAAAAGGAAGGGGTGAGAAGCGAATACTTGGAGCTTCGCAAGGCCGGAGTTCGCCTCGGGCGAACGAGGAGGGGTCGCGAGATTTTCCAGCAGGAAAATACTTGTGACTGGGAGGAAGGAATTTTTGCCCGCCTGCTTCCGTTCCCGTTCCGTTTGAGAAAAG
>JBBTTM010000032.1:0-12008 GCA_038064255.1 Patescibacteria group bacterium
ACCACTTGTTATACCGTTCCATGAACACAACCCCAGGTTCGGCGCTACGCCACGCCGCCTGAGCTATGAGATCCCAGAGGGCACGGGCTTTGATGGTTTTTTGCACCACCGGTTTTTTCCCGAGGGCGATCCAATTTGGCATATACCCGTCCCACTTTGTGTCATAGTCCGGGTCATTTTTATCAGGAAATACGAGATCCCAATCGCTATCTGCTTTCACTGCTTCCATAAATTTATCAGAGACACAGACGGATAAATTTGCACCATTGATACGGGTCAGATCCTGCTTTACGGTGATAAATTCTTCCACATCAGGATGCCAGTCCCACATCATAAGCATGAGCGCTCCGCGCCTGCTCCCACCTTGTTGGATAATGTCTTTGGTTGCGACAGAAAAAAGTTCAGCCCAATTGCACGGACCGGATGAAAATCCGTTCACTTTTGTCACACGTGCGCCGCGGGGACGCAGAGTTGAAAGATTTATCCCGACGCCGCCGCCGCGGGACATGATTTCTATCATCTGTGTCAGTGTCTTTAAAATTCCACCACGCGAATCATGAGGACTTGGAAGAACAAAACAATTGTAAAACGTTACTTTATACCCTGTCCCTGCGCCAGAGAGGATGCGTCCACCGGGAACAAATGCAAAATCCTGCATTGCAGAATAAAATTTTTCTTCCCAGTGTTCTCTATCCCCTTTGTCTTCGATCTGCGCGACACTTTTAGCTACCCTCCTCCACATTTCTTCCGGAGTTTTTTCTGTCGGCGTACCGGTCTCATCCTTTAGAGCATACCGATCTAAAAATACTTTCTGACGTATTCCATCAAGTATCATATAATCCTTTCTATAACAATTTTTGTACTTCTTTCTCAAAATCCTCTATATCGACAAACTGTCGAAACACGCTTGCAAACCGTATGTACGCTACTTTATCTAATTTCTTGAGTCTCTTTGCGACCAAAAGACCAATTTTTTTACTGTCTACCTCTGTACTGTCACTGCCTATCAGCTCTCGCTCTACTTCATCGACTATCCTATCTATATCTTCTGCTTTTATCGTTGTCTTTCCGCTTGCCCGCCATATTCCCCGTTTTAATTTTTCCCGGTCAAACTGCTCCCGCCGTTCATCTTTTTTTACGACGGTCAGCGGTACACTCTCAATCCTCTCGTACGTCGTAAACCGCTTCTCACACTCTGGACAGTTTCTCCGCCGCCTTGTGACCCTCAGATCTTCACTATCCCGGGTCTCTATAACTTCTGTATCTGTATGTGTACAATATGGACACTTCATCTTAATCTCGCGCTAATCATGTTTTTTAATCATGTGCTCATCTGTCCCGATCTTCATCGGGACACTATATCTAGTGCACATCAAAATGCTAAGACACTACATGTATTCCGTCAACTGGCAAAAAGTAGATCAAAACCAGTCAATGAAAATTTCTAGCCTCGACTCCAAAAATTTGAGGAAATTCTTCGGCAAATCGTCAAAAGAACAACAATACGAAACAATACATACGCCGTGGTGTTTCATATTTGTATTCAAGACAACACGCGCGGGGCAGAGGAGTTGAATTATATCAATTTGTTTTCAGCAATCAATACCCTCTTACTTCAGTGAATTTGCTTGAGTCAGCGCATTTTTTGCCGCACCAAGTGCGGAAGTGATAACAGCATCTTTTGTTGTGCCGGAAAGTCCCGTGAGGACTTCGACGTGTTTGGTCGACGCGTTAAAAAGATGTTCAACCATGAAACCCGGAAGCTCTTTTTCGCTCCCCTTGAGCGCTACAAGCTTTTCATACGCCTGTCCGAGATATATCTCGGCTTTCGTCGCCATAGTTCCAGCCAACACCGTATTCCCCTTTTCAGCGAGCAGAACTGCCATCTGTATATGTTTATCGGCCATGAGAATATAAAACTTTGCTTTGCTCACTGGATCGACAATTAACCGTTCCATCATCTGATCGCGGAAACGTTTGATAAAATAGAGCGGATGATCAGGTAGAATTCCGGGGAACGGAAGCGGATACTCCGGTTTTTTCATCCCGACTTCAGCGCTGGTTTCCGCTACCAATTCCGATACTTTTTCCGTAGCCTGAGATATCACAGGATCTTGATATGAAACTGCTACTGTAGATGGCACAACTACAGCGAAAATCAATGCAAGTACTCCAGAAAAAAATATTCTTACCAATGAATTCATATCCGTTCCTCCTTAAATAGTAGGAGTAGTATACCACTCTTCATCCTACGTCATTGCGAGGAGCCCGACGCCGCCAGTTGGCGGATGGCGGATGGCGGACGACGTGGCAATCTTGTTAAAAAATGAAATTACTCCTGATCCTACATCACTAATCCTGCAACATCTTCCGCTCTTAAACTGATAAGCCTAAATATCTCCGCTTCAAGTTTTTTTACCAACGGATATGCTTTTCCAAGCATCTCTCTCCCCTCTTCGGGTAAATCCTCAGCCCGCCACAGGTCAAAACGTTTATCGACAGTTATGATTTCATATTTCACCATCTTGTCAGACAGGAATAATATTTTTTCTTCAATAGTTTTTGGAGAAATCTTTGGATCGAGTATTGAGTGAAGCGGATGAGAAATGACGAGCGGTAAAAGTTCATCAAGCCCTTCATCCTTGAGTATTCGGACTCCAGCATCCGGATGCTCTTCGCCCAGAAGCTTTGGTACATTTTTGTCTATATCATGGAGAAGCGCGCATGCCAATAAAAGTTCTAAATTAATTTTGAACTTTAAGTTTTGCGCTTTGAGTTTTGTGGCCAACAACCCCGCAACTTTTGCTACAAGCGTCACATGTACACGCTTATTTTCCGGGAGATTATATTTATCCCAAAGATGTTTTATTTGATCATTAGTCGGAATCATGACCTACTTCTCTTTTTCATACTCTTAGCGAGTTTCATATCAAAAGTCTCAAGCGTGATATGTTTCTCTTCAGAAACCGCAAGCAACCAACAGTCAACATAGTTCAGAGTACTCATGCGATAAAAAGAAAGTGCACGAAAAATTGTATTCTTTCTTGAATTTACGACCCAATCATGTACCAGAAGTGCCTCAATCATATGAGCTACAGTGTCACGGTTCGTTTTGTACACTGAGGTCAACACCCATATAACTTCTGCAACAGTAACTTCATCGAGATAACAAAAAAACTTTCCATCCTCGGCATCAGTAAAAAGTGATTTTGCCCGCTTTGATAGGATCGGATCATCACGAAGTAAAAATCGAATTATTATATTCGCGTCTATGATTCGAACTGAGGGTCCATTCATGAATACCGCTTTGCTAACAGCTTTGCCGCGATCTTTCTGGCCTTGTCATGAGGAATGTAACCCACAGAAGTTTTGAGTGATCCGTACAGCTCCTCAACAGACTGTGAAGGAACGATTTTTATCGTCACTTCTTTCTTGTCGTGCAGTATGTCGAAAAAAGCAACTTTATCTCCGACAGATGCCCCAAGTGCCGTTCGAATTGCTTCCGGTATCGTCACCTGTCCTTTTGTAGTGATAGTTGTCATCGGTTGTAATTGCATATTAGTAATAACTATACTATAAAGTAATACTTATGTCAATCGGTAATACTTTCCCACCCAAATTCAGAATACACCACTTTCTTCTGGTAGCACTCTATCGCGTGACGAATATATGGAATTGTGTTTGTTGGCAAATGAATTAATGGAAACCATTGCAGATCATCACACTTCTCCGGCTCATTGTTGATTGGCTTTTGTTTATCAATGTCTGCAGTGAAGAAAAAATCCATTCGGATATCCATGTGTTTTCTATGCATCACATGGACAAGCTTCAGATCTTTGGGTTTTAATCGTACGCCAATTTCTTCAAACGTCTCTCGTATGCCACCAGAAGTAAGCGTTTCATTATTCTCTATGTGTCCGGCGGGTAGGCTATACTTTCCGTCTTCATACCCTGTGTTGTATCGGCGGGACAGGAGCACCTTTCCATCTTTTATAAAAAGAAGATACGAGGAGGCAATCATCTTAAACCGTTCCATGAGGATATGATATCACGCCGGCTTCTGACCATTGGCGCTAAAGTATCCAAGCGCCTGGAGGACGAGATTTTCTGTTTCTTTCGGACCGTGGGAATAGGTATTGAGTACGAGATCATAATACTTTGGATCCCAAAAATCTTCGACACTATACATCCGCTTCCATTTTCCCAGATTCGCCTCTTCGCGTTCACGCAAATGTCGTTTTGCTTCTTCTACGGAAATATTATCTCTATTGACTATTCGATCAATCCGAAGCGCGTCATCGCACATGAGAAGCACGCGAAGGACATGGGGAAGCCCTCTCATATTCCATCCTGCTATCCAGGATTCTAATGCCACATGAGTCTTAGGATTAGACAATTTCTCTCGAAGTGACACATCTATTTTTAGATCTACATCATCTCCATAATCTGTGGCCTTATGATGCGTTGGATCTTTTTCATCATGTTTTCCAGATTGTAAAGCAAACTGCCTCGCCCAATCGCCGCCGGAAAACGTCTCCCACCCAAGGGGCGTAACGATTTCCTTTAGATTTTTTAAAAGTGTGGATCTTCCGGCTCCAGGGCGGCCAGATATTGCGATACTGGAATACTTTAGTTTTGGAGATGATGCGTGCTCTTCCATATTCCAATTATAATCATGACTTGACCCTTCGACAAGACTCAGGATCAATACTGAGTAAATCGAAGTATTGACTTCCGTCAAGGGTTATATCCATAATGCACTATGGCAGTACGCCACATACTATTTTATTTTCGTTAATTACCAGATTTCCGCTTCGGCGGATTTTTTTGAGGCTCAATCATATGAATACTTGGCAGGAAAAATTTACCAACATCACCTGGGATACACTCCGTGAAGGAACGTTTGAGCTTTCAAAACAGATTGAAACAAACACTCTCAAACCCGACCTAATCGTTGCTATTGCCCGTGGAGGGCTCACTATCGCACAACTTCTCTCCGATAGTCTCAGTCTTCCTATCGCAACATTTACCGTCGTAAGCTATAAGGATCTCAAACAATCACATCAACCAACTATCACTCATCCATTAGGATCTCCCCTCGATGGGAAAAAGGTCCTACTCGTTGACGATATTTCCGACACAGGCATCACATTCAAACGGGGAATATCATATCTTATGGAGCAAGGAGTCGCAGAAAAAAATATCATCACGACAGCTCTTATTCATAAACCTCACTCAATCTTTACACCTACCTATTATTATAGAGAAACGGCACATTGGGTCATCATGCCGTATGAGGTGCACGAAACCATTAAGCAACTTATGCCACTGTGGAAAAAAGAAGGTGTTACAATCGAAGAGATGAAAAAACGCTTCCTATCCATTGAATTTAACAAGTCCGAAATAAATCATTTTATTATTCAGTATTCCCTTCGGCCTCGCTCAGGGCGGGCATAATTCAATATTAAAACTATGGAAGACTATCCTAAACTCCCAATCCTTTCATCATCAGATTCACTTGAAGCGATATCCTCTTCGTCATTTTCCCGTGCACAAAAACTTCTCGCATCATCGCTTGTCACTCAGGCCCGATCTTTTGAATGCCAAATGCCGGATACAAACAACACTCTTCTCATCCTTGATGTGACGCATTTCTTAAATCATAGGATAAACACAAAACTTATTGAAGCCATCGGAGAAGAACTTGCAGAAGCCATCTCTATCTTCACTCCGAGTCTTATCCTCACAGCTCCCTCATCTGGAAATATTCCCGCGATCGCAACAGCCCTGCATCTCCCAGCTAAACCGGATGTTATCTATGCCCCAAAAGGCATGCCGATCACCATGACGGATGTCTATCAGGCGCAAAGTAGATCATATACTCATGGAAAAACGGTTGATCTTACCGTTGCCAAAGATTGTCTCCCGGATGGAGCAACCATCGCCATCTGCGACGATTTTCTAGATACCGGAAAAACCGCACTTGATCTTATTACCATTACAGATCAGGCGAAAGCACGGGTCGTAACACTTTTTTTCGTCATAGAAAAACCTTTCGGAGGACGGCAAAAACTCATAGATGCAGGATTTAGTACCGAACAGATTGTATCTCTTATCACGATAGATTCTATGCGGCCGGGTAAATTAAAACTCAAAGGATTTGACGCATGGTTTGAACTCATTCGTAAATAATATGATTTTAATTGTAGATTTCGGATCACAGACAGCACATCTTATCGGACGACGTCTTCGCGATCTTGGTGTCGTATCAGAATATTGTCAACCCGAAGAAGTTATTCAGAAAATTCAGGAGCTACATCCAAAAGGTGTCATTCTCTCGGGAGGTCCCTCAAGCGTCTATGAAACAGGTGCGCCAACCGTTGATCCTGCCCTCTTTTCCCTTACAACACCCATCCTTGGAATCTGTTACGGATGGCAGCTTATGGCAAAACTATTGGGCGGAAAAGTCGAAAATACAACAAAAGAGTATGGACCGGAGTTACTTCGTATACATAAATTTTCGAGTATATTTTGTCTTCCGGATCATCAGTTCCTGGTTATCATGTCACACGGCGATTCTGTGACAAAATTACCCCCAGGATTTACCGCCATAGCCCATACTGCTCAGGTACGGTTTGCTGGGGTTGAAAATCAGGATAAAAAATTCTACGGTGTTCATTTTCATCCGGAAGCAGACCACACGACGCACGGTAATAAACTTCTTGAAAATTTTGTTGTTGATATATGCGGAGAGACACTCTCTCCCCTCCTGATCGATCCAAGTTCAATTATACTTTCTATCAAAAATACCATCGGGAAAAACAAAGTCATCTGCGCAGTATCAGGCGGGGTAGACTCGACTGTTGCCGCATTTCTCATCGGCAATGCCATTGGTAAAAATTTAATTCCGGTCTATGTTGACAGTGGTCTCATGCGTCCGGATACAGACAAACGCGTAAAACATATTTTTACAAAACTTATAAAAGCCGATCTTATTATCGTCGACGCAAAAAAACAATTTATGAAGGCACTCAAAGGTATCACTGATCCGGAAATAAAACGAAAAACTGTCGGAAAATTATATATTGATATTTTTCAAGAACAGGCAGACAAACATAAAGATGCTACGTTCCTCGGACAAGGAACAATATATTCAGATGTTATTGAAAGCAAAGGCAGTAAGAATGCGTCGCATATCAAATCACACCACAACGTCGGCGGACTTCCGAAAGACTTAAAATTCCAACTCATCGAGCCCCTGCGAACATACTATAAAGATGAAGTGAGAAACATAGGAAAGCTTATCGGTCTTCCGGAGGCGATTGTAAACGAACAGGTTTTTCCTGGACCGGGATACGCCGTACGGATCCGCGGAGAAGTCACTGAGGAGCGACTTGTACAGATAAAAATCGCTGACAAAATCGTGATAGAAGAAATGAAAAAAGCAGAATTATACGATAAAACGTATATGTGTTTTGCTATCATGACCGGTGCATACTCCACCGCGGTGAAAGGCGACGGGAGAGTGTTTGCGGAAGTCATCGCGATCCGTTCAGTTGATTCAAAAGACGTTATGACAAGTGAATGGACACGCATCCCCCATGAGGTACTTCATACCATGTCTTCGCGCATCGTGAACGAAGTACCCAATGTCTCCCGCGTGGTCTACGATATCACCACAAAACCCCCAGCGACGATGGAGTGGGAGTAATTAATTACTCTGAAGTTTTCGAAAATCCCGATCAAAAGAAAAAACTTGCGCATCTTTATTTTTAGCAACAACGAACAAATATCCATCCACGAGTTTAATAGATGACTGTTTATATAGCTCAAGCATTTCTACTACACTCTCTCGCTCCACTATCTCCACATATGGCGTTGCCATAATATGCTCAAGATACTCTATAATCTTTTGTTTTGGAAGTTTATACACTTTCGAGAGTACATAATCGATCTCTATAAATATCTCTGGAATTACCAGAATCTCTTTTTTCCCCTGTTTTGCCTCAGTGAATAACGCAACAGCGCTCTCATATTGAGAGAGATTGTCCCATAGAAACATCCGGATAAATACGTTCGTATCGACCAAATATCGATCTTTCATATGTCATCCCGCACTCGATCGGGAATCCAGGACTTTTAACCGTTTCTTTTCAATTGATGTCAGAGTCGAAATATAGCGCTCGGAAGCTGCCCGTATTATCGCTTGATCTTCTTTTTCTTGTATCTCTTGAGAGGAGAGAGACTTTTTTGCTAGATGAGATAAGGAACCTGCGAGAGACAAAATATCACCAACAGGACGAAGCACGAGCGCATCTCCCTGTATCTCCGCTTTCAATTTATCTCCCTTTTTGAATCCAAGAAGTCTTCTGTATTTCGCAGGAATACTGATCTGACTCTGTGTGGTAAGTGTCACAAATCCATTCATACAGTAATATTACTAAATCACATTATTTTTGTCAAATTGCAATACTTTATATAAAGTACATTAATAGTCAAATAAGATATTACAATATTTGTATTGGATTATTGGATTATTTGACTATTGGATTATTCCTTCAGGAGGGTTTATTGATGACGATCGGCCGAAGTCGACTCATGGCTTCAAGCGAGTAGCGCACTCCCTGTACGCCGACACCTGAGTGTTTTATCCCGAGAAACGGAAAATGATCCGGTCCCCTCTGAGGAGATCCGTTTATCTGCACCGTTCCCGTATTCAGTGTTCCTGCAACGACAAGGCCAGTCCCCTCGTCTCTGGTAAATACCGATGCCTGGAGCCCAAATGTCGATGCGTTCACAATCGATACCGCCTCGGCGGTATCTTTTACCGTGACAAACGAAAGAACCGGACCAAATATTTCTTTGGCTACGACATTCATAGATGGTGTTACATTTTTAAGGAGCGTCGCAGACACCACTGCACCCTTTCGTATTCCACCTCGAAGGACAACCGCACCTTCTGCTTTTGCTTCGTTTACTGCGTCCACTATTTCCTGCGCTACTTTTTCAGACACGACCGGTCCTACCATTTTCGTCTCGGGACTCCGGGAATCACCCTCATGAATCAGTTCATCCATTGTTTTTTCTACTGCAGGAATAACTTTTTCCATCACTTCTGCTGTTGCTAACACATACTTTATCGCGGTACACCGCTGGCCAGAATAGGAAAATGAACCTTTCACAATTTCCCTCGCGGTGAGGGTCAAGTCTGCATCCGGGAGAACTATCGAAGGGTTATTGCCGCCACATTCAAAAAGGAGCGGCTTCATCGGCGCTTTTGATGCTATGGCAACTCCCGTATCGCTACTGCCGGTAAAGGCTACCATATCGACCATCGGGTGTGAGACGAGATAGTCACCAATCTCAGCTCCTCCTCCGGTGAGACATGAGATGACTCCTTCAGGTACACCAGCTTTCACAAATGCCTGTGTCAGATGAACACCGATGATCCCGCCTTGAGTAGGAGGTTTATATACCACCGCGTTACCCATGAGAAGCGCCGGGGCAATCTTACTGGCAGCTAAATTTATCGGATAATTAAACGGAGCAATGCAAAGCACGACTCCCTGCGCTGCGCGTTCGATGAGAGCAATCCGTCCTTTATCAAACCCGGGAAAATTATCGCTATCAAGCGTCTCACCTTTTATGGACTGTGCCTCGTCTGCAAAATAATCCATAAGATCAGCGGTTCGAAGTATTTCGCTCTTTGCATCGTCATGTGTTTTTCCGACTTCGCGCATCAGGAGTGCTGTCAGGTACTCTTCAAATTGCCGGATCCAATCAGATGCAAGATGTACGATTTTTACCCGTGCATGAAGCGGCATATGTTCCCACACACCTTGAGCTTTTTTTGCGCTCATAAGTGCTGCATCTATTTCTTCGTGGGAGACAATTTGGAGTGTACCAACAAGAGACGCATCTGCAGGAGACATGACAGATACTGTTTTCCCGCTCTTGCTGACTTGCCACGCTTTTCCGTCAAAGTATTTACAGGTGAGAGAATCATTCGTATGAGGCTGGACTGTTATGTCATTGAAAAAATCAGCAGGCATATTCATATTTCATCATATCCTCTCCAGCTCTGAGATACAAGAATCACGATATCATCATGATGCAGGGAGTTTTTTTATTAATACAATGCTCATATTACTCTTTCCACCCCGTTTCATGACCGCATCCAACAACACTTCGGCTGCAGTACTAAGTGACGCTTGCGATCCTCCTGTATTTTGTGCAGCAGATTTAAGGATTGTATTATTCATGTGTTCCCACGCGCCGTCGGAAAGAAGAATGAGTACGTCATGCGGTAAAAATTCTTCTGAGCGAAATTCATGGACAAGTCCGAGGCGTTTTTCTCCCAATGTATGCTTTGGCAATCCATCAGGCGTACGGTCAAATGAAGTAACCTGCTTCATGTTTCCCTCTCTGTATAAAAACACACCGGTATCGCCTGCCTGCCCAATCCAAACGTTCATCGGCCCCACTATGGCAACAGTCAGAGTCGTTTGTGCGCCTCCCTCGCACTCTTTTTCTCGAAGCTTCTGCCACACGGCCAAGTTAGAAGAGCGGAATATCCGCTTCATGAACAATTTTTTGTCTACCCAAAACGACGGATGGAGACGGATGTGTTTATACGCCCACAGTGCTGTTTCGGCAGCAATTTTTGAGGCGATATCACCATGCAAAGATGCTGAAAGTCCATCAGAAATCACGACACATTCATCCTCAAAAATCTGTACCGCATCTTCTTGTCGTAGTGCCGTTCCCTGACGGGTTGAAGAAGCTATGATTACCTTCGTTTTTGGCTTACTTGCTTTTACTCTATATGGATCAACGAGCCGTATCATATCGATGTGACACTTCTTTCCAATTCACCACATTCCACCATGCTTTCACATACTCTGCTCGCATGTTCTGGTATTTGAGATAATATGCGTGTTCCCAGACATCAAGCCCTAAGATCGGCGTCTTCCCATCCGTTAGCGGTGAATCCTGATTTGGCGTATCGACGATGCTCAAGGCTTGTCCTGATCCGCCAGCTGGCGGAGAAGGATCTACCACTAGCCATACCCATCCGCTCCCAAAACGACTTAGGGAAGAAGCCGTGAATTGCTCCTGAAACTTTTCGAAACTCCCAAAAGTTGTTTTAATAGCGATATCTAAGTCGCCCTGAGCCCCTGTCCTGAGCTCTGTCGAAGGATGTCGAAGGGCCCCTTTTGGATTAGGACTCATGACAGTCCAAAAGAGACTGTGATTGTAATGACCGCCGGCATTATTTTTTACTTTTGTTCGTATATTTTCTGGTAACTCACCAAGTTTTGTAAGCACTGTCTCGACCGGAATTTCAGCAAACTCTGTAAGTCCGGTTAATGCATCGTTTGCATTTTTTATATACGCCCCGTGATGTTTATCATGATGTATCCGCATGGTCGTCTCATCAATAAACGGTTCGAGCGCAGTATATGCGTATGGTAATTCCGGCAAAGTAAACATATTGAACCTCCTTAAGTATGATTATTTTACTTACTATTCATATCAGATTTCATGACGCCATACAATACGAAGACATTTCACTTGACATACACATTGTCATTGTGTATTATTGTGTGTACATGATACCATCGCCAACTACTCGAATAAACATATCTCTTTCCGAAGACGTTCTTGCGATGCTCAAAAGATACGTACCAGAACGAGGCCTCAGCCGATTCCTGACTGAAGCCGCCAATGAAAAAATTACAAGAATAAAACGAGAAAACGCACTCAAAAACTTGCTTGCGGCTCCTCCGTCTCTCCTCTCTTTTGGCGATGCACGTACCTACATCCGCCGCATTCGCAGGGATGACGAAAAACGACTGAAAAGACTCGGCGTATGAAAACATTTCTCATCGACTCTGATGTCTTGGCTGATTTTTTTCAGAAACGACAGTATGACTTACGACTCATCGAAAAAATCACTCAAGAAGGAAATCTGACTATCTCGCTGCTCACTGTTTCAGAACTTCGCG
>JBBTTM010000033.1:0-15368 GCA_038064255.1 Patescibacteria group bacterium
GATATACGAAGAGTTCTCATACTCACTATCGTATCATGACGGAAAGAAAAAAAATCGAACTCATGCATTCGACCTAAAGAATGAGGAAAGCAAGAAATAATAGACCAAGACTCGCGAAAAAATGGACAATGACAATAACTTTAAGAAACGGTTCAAACGCTTCATCTAAAACGCCAGCCATGAGCTGTTCCTGACGAAATACGACAAAAGCAAAAATTGAATAGAGAAAAAGTCCCACGAGAGTAAGTATCTTCAAACCCAAAAAAGCTGTTGGAAGAATTGAAGCCGTTTCATTCATGCTATTTCCTCCTGCTTGATAAGTTCGCTTATTGTAGTAACGACGGTATCCGGACGAGGGACAGAGCCAAATTCAAAGTTTGGAAGTTCTCCTGCGGTTTGAATATGCACATCACCGAAATTAAATATAGCAGCAAAAACACCACTCGTCTGATACGATACATCCTGAATTTTGGAAAGACGTGCTTCAGATAATTTCTTAAATAAAAGCTGAACAAAATCTATATCCACCACTCTATGATTTGTCACAATATAAATATTAAAATACCAATGCAGAAAGTTTATGATGATATACCCCGATGTTGCCAGATACCAAAAAAGCGTCCCGATGACAATATAACTTGCAGGAATCTGAACAGGAAGACGTAAAAACGTAAACAGAAACGGAATTGCTACAGATGGAGCCAAAACAAGTATGATGCTTACCAAGACCCAAGGAATAGTAACAACAAGATGTTGTCTCATGAATAATATGACATCTTCATCAGGCTCCTGAGTCTCAAAGCGGAGTGCTTCGGGGCGAAGCACGTAACTGGATAAAGGAGTGACACGGCCGCCCAGGGTCGGAATCGGCGGCACCCTTTTTGGGGTATGACTCATTTTTGGCTTAGCCTCAAAGAGAGTTGGCATGTGCGGGTATTATATCACGGCAACGCTATCTCTTCTCTACATTATATAAAGGACCTACGATCTGTATAGTCGCCGGAGCGCGGAGATTGAAATACATCTTAAACTCATTTCCGTCAAAGCTATTGCTTCCGGCATTGCCGGAGACGGTGACCTGTGTCGTCCTCCCCGTCGCCTGATCCCACCCGATGGATACATCGCTGACACTCGTATACGGCGTTCCTCCGCGGCTGGATAATTCTGAACGAACGCGACCGGCATCCCACGTCTCTACCCCGTCGGGATTTGGTTTATCTACCTGCACCAGATGATTCTGTGTCCCACTATCGCGTTTTGCCAGAAGAAGAATATTGACAATATCTGCAAGTTCCTCAGGTTTCAACCATGCAGTTTTGTTGTACTGAGCCCGAGATCCCCAGTCACAGTAAAACCACGGAGAACCGCGATCATATGATGTACTAAAAAGATCAGAAAAACTACTGATTCCACCTGTCGCATCCACGAGCCGCTTCGTCCAGTCCGTATTGTTCCAACCTATGTCTCCCGAGGTAAACGAATATCCGCCGTGCGTTGACGAATACCATGCTTTTATAGGAGTGCCTCCACGAGTAAGAACAATGCCTGCAGTATCCCGAACAGCCTTCTGCCAGGATTCGCTATTCAGCTCCTTTTTTACCACCTGACACTGCTGACTTGGACAGATGCTTCCCGATCCGTTATTGGTATACGAAAGAGCGTACGACCTCGCTGCAATCGCCTGAGACTTCAACGCCTCAGAGGGCCAACCCGAAGGCATTTCATAGAGATGTTTCAGGTACTCCTCTATATTCCAGTTATCGTCAAATGTCTGCCCGTATTCATTTTTCCCGGATACACGGATATTTATCCCTGTGTTATACCCTGTCGTATAATCCGCACTATAGTATGCGGAAAGAATATCTCTTGCGTTTTGGCCCGCTTCTGCACGACCCTTTGCGCCATATTGATTGAGTCCAATTCTATTTGGCACACCAAACGTAAATAGGGCAAAACGCGGACTAAATCCGGGATCAACGTTTCTATCATCTACACACGCGCCGATACTGACCGCACTTCTGGAGATATTTAAATTTGAAAGTTTTGCCGCCAAAAACTGCTGCTGCTGAGCCGAAAGCGCAGCTAAAATACTTGTAAGCTTTCCCTGATACGCCGTAGCCTCTCCGACGAGTTTTCGGATAGACACGGCTTTTTTGTCGGTTTCCTCTTTTATGTATGCAAGTGAACTTTGTTCTTTCTCAAGTTGCTTTTTCCGTTCCTCGAGATCTTTTACTGATACTGCTGTCTTTGCGATCATTTTTTTATCTTCGTCTATGACCAGCTGAGAGTATCCGAGCCTTCGGATGGCATCTCCGAGAGAATCTGAAGAAAATATTTCGATCAATGGATTAAATATACGGCTACGGACATACATATTGCGGATTCGCCCGCCAGCAAGATCCAAAAATCCGGACAGAGCTTTTTCCCCCTCCGCAATTGACTGTGCTTTTCGTATCGTATCTGCCTCTAAAATCTTGATACGTGCCTGAAATGCAGCAATATCGTTTTCCATCTTTCTGAGGGCGTCAACGTGCGGCCTTTTTGCCGTCTCCATCTGATTCCACGCCTCGTTACATTTTGCCATTTTTTCATTTATCCGATCTAAATTATCATCTTTTGTCGGAAGATCACATGACTGGGCAAAGACAGGAAATATGCAAATAAACAAATAGACAAATAGACAAATAGATCCTGCGAAGCAGGATCTCGCTCCGCGAGACAAATAAAAGGGAAAAAATATGACTTTTTTCATTCCATTTTATTCTACCACGCGCCTTTTATTTTAGAGCACTCTCTGGTACACTTAAGACATGAATCGATTAGGTCGTTCTGTCGGTCTATTTTTTGTTGGAATTATATTTTCTCTTTTTGTTTTCCAATCAAAATCGTATGCATGGTGCACTCCTGCGTTTCCAGGTCCATCATGTACATGGCCTCTTTCAGCAATCTGCTCAGGCAGTATATCATGGTGCTGTAGCCAAACTTCTGAGTGTCCGAGGGAAACAGTTCCGGGTGGATCTTCCAGAAACGCTCTAATATGCGATTTCGCTGACGATAAGAAAGCTGCATGTCAATCATGCATGGCAGATGGCAACAATATTTGGACAGCAGTAGGGTGTCTGCCGGCAACTCCTGAAAAATTCGCAGAAAAATTCCTTGGCATTGCCGTAGGACTTGCCGGAGGGATAGCATTTCTCATGATTCTATTTGGCGGCTTTCAGATGATGACAAGCGCAGGCAACCCTGAACAACTCAATGCTGGGAAAGAACTAATAGGCTCATCAATTGCAGGATTATTGCTAGTTGTGTTTTCTGTATTTATCCTTCAATTTATAGGAGTAAATATCTTAGGTATTCCAGGATTCGGATGAAACTATGTCAATGTCAATGCTTGCACAAAATCTCAAACTTCCGGGACCAAATGGTCAAGTTATCATCAGTGGTCCAAATAATTTTCGATTCACAAATATCGGAAGTATTATAAATGGTGCAATTCAATTTATCTTTATTGCAGCAGGTATTGGGCTTCTCGCCATGCTCGTTTTTGCTGGGTACGATTTCCTCACAAGCGCCGGTGACGCAAAAAAACTTGAATCAGGTAAACAACGCATGACCAATGCCCTTATTGGATTCCTTCTCATTTTTTCCGCTTACTGGGTGGTACAGATCGCAGGAAAAATTTTTGGCCTTACGGAGATTGATACTGTTTTTAAATAATATTACTTTCCAAACCGACGTTTCCTCGAAGAATATTCATTAAGAACCTCGTCTAGTTTATCTTCAGTAAATTCCGGCATGTACCACGATGGAAAATAGAGCTCACTATACTCTGACTGCCACGGCATAAATCCACTCAACCGCTGTTCTCCTCCTGTGCGGACAATAATTTCCGGATCAGGAATGCCGACTGTATCCAGCAAGCTTGAAAATTCCTGCTGGCTTAATTTGAAATTTGAAATTTGAAATTTGAAATTATCGTGCAAATTTTTTATTGCACGTAGTATTTCGTCGCGTCCGCCATAATTTAGCGCAAAGATTACAGTAATAGTTGTATTATCTTTTGTTTTTTCTACTACATTCTCAAGTCCCTCGCGTATAGCCGGATCAAATTTAGAAATATCGCCAATTACTTTTACCCGCACGCCTTTTTCATGAAGCGTGCCAAGTCTCCTGGCAATGACATTTTTAAAGAGCTTCATAATCCCCGTCACCTCTTTTTCATCCCGCTTCCAGTTTTCCGTCGACCACGACCAAAACGTCATAAATTTTACGCCTTTTTTCGCGGCGTATTCTATGAGAGGTTCTAGGATCACATCCGTCACGCGCCTATGCCCCTCCAGAACCGAAAGACCGTGCTCCCGAGCCCAACGGCGGTTTCCGTCCATAATTATTGCTATGTGTTGCGGTATTGTTGATTCGTTATTCATACTATCAATACATCTTTATTCATAGTGATATTGTTAAATTGTTCTAAAATAAATGCTCTTGAATTAGACGAGCTCCTGGTGACGGATGATTTATTATAAATGATTCTATGCTCTGCAATTTTTTCACTTTTTCAACTACAAAATTTTCATCCCTTCCTTCGCAGATGAGATGCACATTTGGCCCGGCGTCAATCGTAAAATAAACAGGTATCCCATCATTTTTTCTCCAAGAAACGACCAACTCCATAATCTTCTTCGTCATATCATTCCAATAATAAATCGGGGGGATCTGTGCCTGCATCACATGGTGCATGTCAAGACAATCTTCTTCCATAACCTCACCAAGTAATTTCATATCTTTGTCTTTCAAAGCCTTTTTTGTTACTTCGAGTCTATCCGGAAGTAATCGAAGTCGCTTAGGCAAAAATGGACTCGTCTGAACTCCCTCCATGCCATCTGTCGTTGATACTTTTTTCATAGACGAATCAACGATTACAAGAATATCCCGAAGATCCCAATACGTGCTTGGAAAAAGGGAATGAGCATAAGAACTCTCGGAAGAATTTCCCTCTTCCCAAGAAACAAATCCGTCTGGGATACTTCTGCAGGCAGACCCAGATCCCTGACGCGCAATAATGGTCAATTCTTTTTCTGACAACAACAAACCCATAGCTGAAAAACCCGCTACAGTGAGTGCTGCAAATCCGGATGCAGACGCAGCTGAACCAGCACCTTTTGGAAATGTATTTTTCGTCACAACTTTTGCTTTCCAAGATATGCCCGCGCGTTTCCGTATCAGATCAAGTCCTTTGATAACCCGCAATTCTTCTCTCTCTGAAAAATTTCCGTCAATGATAACTACTTCATCTACTTGAAAACTTTTAGAAAATTCAACTGTCGTCGTGGTTGTTGTACCGGAGAGGTTCATAGAGATCGATGAATTCAATGGTAACCGTAAAACATCATCCTTCTTCCCCCAGTATTTGATAAACGCAATGTTGGCAGGCGCTATGGCTGTAGCTTTCATATAAATTGAATCCGCTTGAGACACTCATACGATAACTCAGTCAGTTTAAACGTGGGATCCAAAAGTTTTCTGGATAACTCATTTTTCGAAAAAAACTTCACTTCATCAATCTCATCTGCATTTGGTACAAATGGGCCATTTGATTTAGCTACAAATACTACATCGATTTCTGTTTCATGCGGGTACTCAAAAAGAAATTTTTCTGCCATCGTAACCGGCAATACAACCCCAAGCTCTTCCTTCGTTTCTCGTTTTGCCGCATCCTCATATGTTTCGCCTTTTGACACATGGCCTCCGACCGATACTCCCCAGTATCCAGGCCGCGTATCCTTAGTCATACTTCGTTTCTGCAAAAGTACTTCTCCTTTGTCATTCAATACAACAACATCAATGCTTCTGTGAATAAGCGTTTTGTCACTATGACAGTCCGCCCGAGATCGGTAGCCGATGACCTCATCTTTTTCATTTACTACAATAAAAAGTTCATTCTGATTATCTGTTGTTTCAATGCTCGCACCCTCAACGCAAAGCGAAACATGAAGCATTGTTCCACCTGATTCTGTAATTGCCTTCTCAACCGAAGGTATCTTTTCATTTGGTACCAACGCAATCATGCAGTCCCCCCGACCTGCCCCAGAAAGCTTTGAGCCTGTTGCACCTGCGTTTTCGGAAGCTAAGATAAGTGTTTCAAGTTTCTCAGAACTTACCCCTAGATCGCGAAGGTACTCCTGATTAAAATTCATAAGCGTCCCGACTCGAGCTGCATCGCCATCTTCAAGCGCAATTTTTGCCTGAAGTACAATATCGCCAATCGCTTTAAAAATCCTATCTACTTTTTCTGTATACTTTTTCCGTTTTTCAGAAATCTCTTTTACTATAGAAGCAGTATCTGCTTTCTCTCCTGTATACCCAACCACAAACGAATGCCCTGGAAGATTCACTAAAATAGGATCGATTCGTTTACCTCCGGTTTCATAGAGAATCGTACCGCCATAGAGAGACGATGCCACATCAAACCCGGACCCCACACCCTGAACAGATAAAACAGATGTGTGGCATGCATCAAATAAATCTTTTATTGACACATCTTTTTTTGTAAATAGCGACAGTGCCTTCATGGTTGCAGCAGTAACTGCGGCGGATGATCCAAAACCAAAAGAAGAAGAAAATTCGCTTGATGTCGATAGGACACAGTGATCTATTTTTGTAGAAAATCTCTTCTCAAATTCATTGATCGCAGATCGTATAAATCTCTGATCAGAAACCCCAGGAGTCTTTATTTCAACGCCGCTCTTCTCTGATTCCTGTATGAAAACCGTCAACCGATCGCTGACGCTCGAGACAATACACGGATACCCATACACGACAGCGTGTTCGCCAAACAATAATAATTTTCCCGGTGCAGAGACAGTTATAGCCATATAATCTTCAAATAATCAAATCTACAAATAAACAAATTAGTTATCAACTTATACTCATTAAGTAATAAATATTTATCATTTGTAGATTTGCAGATTTGCCATTAATCTCTTTTTTCCAATCTCACCCCTTCTTCGCCAAGCATCACGCGTTCAACTTTATGCCCATACGATAGACCAATTGATTGGATCGCTTTTTCGTCTTTATGATAGGCCAACAGATACCCAACCGGACCCTTTTTCCCACCACCACCGAGTATTTTTGCGCTTCCGCCGATCGATTCAACCTCTTGTATAATTTTTTGTGCGCTATCGCTTACTACTCCCATTGTTTCCAGAGTACGTTCTCCAATTTTAATTGCGTTTATAAGCGCTTCTTCATCGTTTTCTTTTATCGCGACTGCAATTTTTTTTGTCTGCTCTTCGTTTAGAGTAAAAGCTGTTTCAATCTGAAGTCTTTCATCTTTCATCTTTAAGCTGACTATTTCGATCATCTCCTTCGTCGATTCTTTTGGTTTACCGGTGTTGATAAGATAAAAATTATTCAAAGTTTTGTCTAAATGAAATGGAAGCTGAAATATACTTCGAAGAAATTCAAGTTCCTTTCTATACCACACAAGTCCCCCAAATGTACAAACAGTATTGTCTCCCCCGGATGGATTTCCATGCTTCAGTTTTTCCGCTTCATACGCAATCTGATTTGCTCTCTGTGGATTCCAGATTTGTTTGAGAAAATAGAGTGCCGCGGACGCGACTCCCACCGCCACTGCCGCCGATGACCCTAGATGAAATCCCGACGGTATATCTGATTGAATTAAAACCTCCATAGATGGAAGAGATGCAAGGCCTAAGTCTTTTTGAACAAGCGAAAGAATATGGTCAATATATTCTGGATATTTTTGCAAAGTATCGTGCTTTTCTATAGTTACGGTTAATCGCTTATCTATAGCAGCAAGTAGCGCAGGCTTTCCATACACGACCGCGTGTTCGCCCATGAGATGCACTTTTCCTGGAACAGATACTTTTACCATAATAAAAATTTACATCGTTAATGCGTTATTCCGTCTACGCGATTATGCGAAAAACGCGTGAACGCATATTCGCATAACGAACGTACGACAAACTTACACTGGTTTTGCCTTGACTCCATACGGAATGACGCCGTCATCAGGAGACTCTATGACCCGACGAATCACAAGAACTACCTTTTGACCAACACGAAGACACTCTGGATCCCAATCGACCAGCTGACAGACAATGCGAGTTTCGTTTAGCTGAATAAGTGCCACAGGGTAGGGAGCCTGGCTTGAAAATCCAGACGGAGGCACACGAATCATGGTCCAAGACACGATGACGCCCTCACTCCCCCGAAGTGAGCTGATTTTTTTCTGATTTCTCCAAATTTTTACAGGCGATATCATAATTTTCCAAGAATATGTACTACAGCTGTCGCTCCACTTCCGCCCACATTATGAGCAAGACCAATGTTCGCATTTGCGACCTGCCGTTTACCCGCAGCACCGCGCAGCTGTTCAACAATTTCAACAATCTGTTTTACCCCTGTCGCACCAACTGGATGTCCGCAACCCTTCAGGCCTCCCGATGGGTTTATAGCTATTCTTTTTTGCGTACCAAGAGTTGTTTCCCCTTCTACCACAGCACTCGCCGCTAAGCCTTTTTTATAAAATCCCAGATCTTCCATCGCGAGAATTTCTGCAATAGTAAAACAGTCATGTACCTCTGCCACATCAATATCCATAGCATCTACACCTGCCTGTTGATACGCGCGCTCACTCGCGCTTTGCGTTGCTAATAATTCAGTAAGACTTTTTCGTTTTGAAAGCCCAAGTGAATCTGTGGCAACTGAACTCGCCAATACTCCGATGGATCGTTTTGACATCTTTTTTTTGTCGCTCGACAATATGACCGCAGATGCTCCATCAGTAATCGGCGAGCAATCCAGAAGCTTCAGGGGGTCTGCAATCTTCGAGCTTTTGAGAATCTGACTTACTGTTAGAAGGGATCGAAATTGCGCATTTGGGTTAAGAGATGCATGATAATGGTTTTTTACCGCAACAGACGCCATCTGTTCCTCGGTTGTCCCATATTTGTCCATGTGCGACCGGGCTAAGATGGCATAAAGCCCCGGAAATGTGGCTCCTGAAAACCGCTCTTCTTCACTCCCTGCACCCATAAGCGCCCGTGCGACATCTTCCGGTGAATGATCGGTCATCTTCTCAACCCCCAAAACGACAACAGTGTCATATTGTCCACTCTCTATCGCAAGAACTCCTGTATGAACCGCAAGTCCTCCGGATGCACACGCGCCTTCAATTTTTAATGCAGGGACACGTAGCCCAAACTCATCTGCAAAAAATGCTCCGAGATGTTCCTGGCCACCAAGCATCCCGGACAACATATTTCCGACAAACACTGCCTGAATATGTTCCATGTCAATACCCGCATCTTTCAATGCAGATGACACCGCTTCCTTTGCAAGTGTTCGCGGTGATACATCCCAAAGTTCACCAAATTTTGTCGTTGATGCACCTATGACCTGTGTTTTCATATTTTATGTGTATGCTTTAAATATTCCGCGTACGAAATAATTGTCGTATTCTGTATCAAATCTTCATATAAAACTGACTGTTTTTTTCGTTTCTCCTGAAATTTTTTCAGCTCATCCGTGGTTTCAAAAATAAATGCATCGCTCCCGGCTCCTGACCCATACGAAACCATGAATATTTTTTCTTTCGGCTTTGCCTGATCGAGCACTGCGACAAGACCAAGCATAGATGAAGCCGAATAGGGATTTCCGATATCATCTATCACTAGAGAGGCTTCAAGCTGTTCTCTGGTAAAACCCAAACGACGAGCAACATCCCGGGGAAACTTCGCATTTGGCATATGAAAAATACAATAATCATAGTCGGTAGCAGACGTATGGGTCTTCTCAAATAACCGATTGGAAGCGCCCATAACATGCGCAAAATATGCAGGTTCCCCGGTAAATCGTCCTGCATGCGATGGAAATCTCATTCCATCCCGCCTCCAAAAATCAGGCGTGTCTGAAGAGAAAGAGGTATAGGATGTCACAGTTGCAAGAAGTGGTGTCTCTCCCTTATTGTCTTCACTAAGAAGCAATGCAACAGATGCTGATGCTGACGTATATTCGAGCGCGTCGTGCGGTTTGCTCTGGGCTGTGTCTGTGCCGATGGCTAAACCGGATGCAATCTGACCGGAAGACACGAGTCCCAACACCGCCTGCACCCCTGCAGTACCGGCTTTACAGGCAAATTCTAAGTCTGACGCTAGGTAGTTATGCCCAATGCCTAAAAATTCACCAACAATGGTTGACGTAGGATTTACCGCATACGGATGACTTTCAGACCCTACAAACAATGCTTCAATAGCTCGTGGATCAATACCCGAAACAGACAATGCACTTCCGGCGGCTTCAATTGCAAGCGTAACTGCATCTTCATCTATGCCTGGTACGGATTTTTGAGATATACCAAGTGCCGATTCTATTTCAACTCCATTTTTCCTCCATGCCTCAGCAATATCGGAAATACTCACCCGATATTTTGGTATGTACGCTCCATATGAGAGAATACCCGTCATACTGTTTCCCCCCGTGCAAGCGACTTATGTGATCGGGCCAAAGTCCCAATGCTTAATGAAGCAAGAAGTGAAATTTCTCCCGCAAGAACCGCTCCGCTGATGATTTCAGCGAACCGAACAGAGTTCTTTCCATCGTCGCCTCCCTGTACTCCCAATATCGACAAAGCTTCTTTCTGTGTCGCAAGTCCCGTGCCGCCGCCGACGGTGCCTATCATGAGGTCCGGAAGGCAAACACTCATATACAGATCTTTCCCGTCGACAACTTCTGCTATTGTTATCCCCATACTCGCTTCTCCTACATGACCCAGGTCCTGACCGGTCGCTAAAAATATTGCGGCTGCAACATTTGCATACTGTGCATTAAATCCCATAGATCCGCTGAGCGCACTTCCAACCATACATTTGGCAAGCCAAACATCGTATATTTTTTGCGCTGTTGTCTTGAGTACGTTTTTTATAACAGTGGAGGAAATCGTCACCTCTGCCCACACCTTTGTCCCGCGATTCTCAATAAAATTGAGCCATGCAGGCTTTTTATCAATATCAAAATTTCCTGCAAGCGCAAGACACACAATTCCCGTTTCTTTTTCGATGTATTCAGTCAACGCCTGTGTCGCTATCGTCACCATATTCATGCCCATGGCATCCTTCGTATCAAACACAAATCGGACGTATCGATATTTTCCTATTCCCCTTGTCAATAATTTTTCAAGATTAATATGATGAGAAGTTTTAGAAGCAATATTCTGAAAATCAATCAGGTGATCTTTGAGATATCGATAAAAATATTCACTTTCTGTCAGATTTTTGACTTTAAATACCGGGCCTCGCGTCGCCCCAACCCTATGATGTCCGACCATGGCTCCTCCGGACTCGGTAATCGCTTTGCATCCTCGATTAATTGACGCAACAAGCGCCCCCTCGGTCGTCGCAAGGGGAATGTAATATTCAGTATTCGGTATTCGGTATTCAGTATTCGAAAGAATCTTGAGAGGGCCGGCAATGCCAAGAGGTACCTGCGTGACTCCAATCATATTTTCACAATTTCTCTTTGAAGCAATTTCTTCACTCGTATATGAAGCGCCAATCGATGGCAAGGAAACACCTAGTGATTTCTCCACCGCCTCCCGGCGCTCTTTTACTATTTTATATTCTCTCAAATTCATAAAAATGGTACGCGAAAAATTCCAAATTGATACATGAGTACACTATAGATTGACATAACCGGCAAAAATACAGTGAGCACAAGAAAAATTTTCGGGAGTGTCAACCTCATGCCGAAGCGGAGGCTTAAATACACAAGCGTCCCTTTCCACAAAAACACTGCTGCCGAAAAACAGAGATACACCAAGCTAAACCCAATCCCTAAAAAACCACTTGTCCTCGGAGGAGGCAATAGCACATACAAGAGTGATGTCACAAAAAACCAAACAAGCGTTGGCACAAGCGTATACCCCCAGGATACGGCAAACGACTGAAGTGTTCCGCGCCCACCGATATTTTTTCCCATACACCAGAGAATCAATACGGACAATCCAAAACTTAGAGCGATCCAGAAGACAAGTGTTATAAATTGGCCTGTCAGAAAAAATGGACGGAATTCCTGAATTTTTACAATACTCGCTACTCCAACATAAAGAAGCACGAAACAAAACATCGGGACAAGCTCAAGAAGCCTGGATCGTTTTACGACTCCGCGCATTGACTCATACGGCTTTGAAATACTACCAAAAACAGACGAAACAAACTGAATACACGTATCAAATAGAATATCCATGTATGTATAAGTCGGATAAAGAGGCTAAAACCTTCACCTCGCCGTAGCTTTTTAAACGTAGGCGGGCGCGATACTAAAATCCTTTTTGAAGAAGTGAAACCAGAAACGAAATTCTTTCTCCAAAAAAGTACAACAAGCCGAAAGCTATGACCAGCCCAAAAGCCGCATAGACAGGCACCGGCATGGATTTTACCCCATGAACCAGATCCTTATATGAAGATGTAAAGGGCCCGAGTGTCTGTGGCGGCAAATCCGTCACCTCTTCCCATCGCTTTACAAAATTGGTATAAATTTTATCTTTCATATTATATCGAAATAAAGGCTTCAACAAACGCTTTTCGTGCCCGGAATAGCTTCGATTCTGCACTTTTTAACGTAATTTCCAGTTGATTTGCGATATCCGATACGGATAATTCGTCAATATATTTGAGAAACAGCACTTTTTTATAGAGTGGCAAAATCCGAAGAAACGCTGTTCGGATTTTATTCTTCAGATCTTTCTTTTCCATGACATCCTCAGGAGCAAGAAACGGCCCAATAATACTTTCGACTCCGGGCATATGTGAAAATGCGATAGATCGAAGTTTTTTCCGTCTGTAATAATCAATCACCTTGTGATTACAGATAGAAAACAAAAATGTCTGAATCTTTGCTTTCCCATGAAAATCACGAATAGCCTCAAGAAAGGCAAAAAGAGTGTCTTGAAGAACCTCCTCTGCGTCCCTCTCATTTGCGATTTTTCCACGGATAAACCGGGTCAGCTTTGGAGCGTACTGATGATAAAAAGCCGCAAGAGCAGCTTTGTCGCGGGATAAAATCTTTTGGATAATAAGAGAGTCATCCATAGAGATGACGTCCACTATACCATGCTGTTTGCTCTTTCTCAAATCCTACGATACACTTACGCTATGGAAAAGGTTTTCGCAGTTGATATAAAAACTATTTTTACCCCAGCCGCGTCATTCCCGACTATCGGAAGCATGGTAAACGTACTTTTAAAAAATTCGCTCGTCCTCGCAGGTATCATAGCTCTCGCATTGTTGATTTTCGGCGGGTTTGGCGTTATAGTTAGCGCTGGAGAAGGTGATGCAAAGAAACTCGAACAGAGCCAACAAACAATTACAAACGCAATAATTGGGCTTATCATCATAGTCGCTGCTGTTTGGATCATACAGATTATAGAAAAATTAACCGGTCTAAAACTTTTAGGAAATTAATATCATGGATGAAATAATCGGAACAATAAAAAATCCACTCCCTACCCCATACGCAACTGCATTTGGAGCAAATGGAGGTATCATACTATTTTTTACCAATATATTACGCTTGGTATTTCTTGGAGCTGGTATCTTTGCACTCCTAAATTTCATCGTCGCCGGCATGATGTATATGAACGCAGGAGGCGATGCGAAATACTTAGGCCTTGCCTGGGCGAAAATATGGCAAACCCTTTTAGGCCTTGCCATCCTCGTGTCATCTTTTGCCATGGCAGCACTTTTCGGGTATCTGTTTTTCGGCGACGCAGGCTTTATTCTCAATCCAAAAATATATGGTCCAAACTAGTCTCACGCTTCTCGCACAGAAACCAACTGATCTAGGCTCTATCGGTGGAGACGGTCTCGGAGCATTTGGAAAAATCGGAGCAGGAATCGGTGGCGGTGTCGATGGAGGCACAAAAGCACTCAAGGCTGTAACAAACTCACTCTCAAGCATCATAGGATTTATGACGATAACTGCAGGCGTATGGTTTATTTTTCAGTTTACCATCGGAGGATTCTACTGGATCACCTCAGGGGGAGACAAAAACAAACTTCATGAAGCACGCGAGCGCATTACCAATGCAGCCATTGGACTTCTCATCGTCATAGCGGGCTGGGCGATACTCTCTCTTGCAAGCTTGTTTACCGGTGTTGACCTGATCATTTCAAGGCCTGATAAAATTATAGAACAACTCAATGTCAAATAAGATATGAACACAACAAGTCGAATCTTAGCACAACTCACAAACCCTGTTCTTCCCGGACCCCTCGGCAGAGGGAGCTACCTAGAAAGCGGAACTGTCGTAGGGAAACTACTCTCAAATGTCATCTCCGTACTGTTTCTCATTGCATTTGTCGTTGGTCTTTTTTTTCTCATCACCGGAGGATTTTACTGGATCACCTCGGGCGGAGACAAAGCGAACCTTGAAAATGCCAGAAATAGAATCATCCATGCCATTCTTGGCATCATCGTCACGGCAGCTGCGTATGCGATAGCGAGTACCATCGGAAAATTTTTAGGCTTAGATCTTGTCAATCTACCTATCCCCATCATGGGACAGTAAGAAATGATTGACAAGGGCAATTTCTTGCACCAGAATAGAAAGTACGATATAATATCAATTAATCGTTAGTACGAGGAGGAAATAGTATGCAAAAAGTTATCGCACAAGCAAGTCTCAATATCGGACAGCCAACCAATGTAAAAATCGGTAACCTTGGCACACTCATTAGCGCACTTGTAGGAACTCTCCTCATCATCTCAGCTCTCTTGGCGTTCTTTTACCTTATCCTTGGTGGTATCCAGTGGATTACCTCCGGTGGAGATAAGGCAGGGATGGAAGCCGCGAGAAACAAAATCACCCACGCAATCGTTGGACTTGTCATCGTCGGAGCTGCATGGGCCATCATGATTCTGGTACAAAACTTCTTGGGAATCACGATCATAGGCGAAAACGTCGCCCTCCCTCGTCCTTTTTAAATTAGAATAAAATATATAATAAAAACTCCTCGTCATGGGGAGTTTTTATTATATAGAAACTTTTTCTAAAATAAGTGATAATACGAATATGATTATCCAAAAAATCTTTGCCAAAGAACTCGAAAACCTCCAATATGGCGATGTGGCGACAATCCAATCACTGGAAACTCTGTTTGTAAATCTTGTAAAAGTCGTTGTCGCATTATCCGGTGTCGCCCTCTTTGTCATGCTTATCGTCGGTGGCTTCACTTTTCTCTTTTCAGGCGGAGACAATAAACAGCTTGAGCAAGCCCGAGGGACGGTGACAAACGCCATAATAGGCCTCGTCGTCATAGTGAGTGCATATCTTATCCTTC
>JBBTTM010000034.1:0-6678 GCA_038064255.1 Patescibacteria group bacterium
TTGCCATTTTAGCTCTTGAATAAAAGCTAAAATAGGATTACTCGCTACCACTTCATACCTCATGCGAAAATTACTATATACCATTCTAATATGCGCGTCCGGAGTAGGTATTGCAACTCCTGTTTTTGCGCTTACCGTATCTCCGGCAAGAGTGGAAATAACCGGTGACCCGGGCACGACGCTTCAAGGCGAGATATCATTATTCAATGAGCAAGAAGGAGCGAGAACATTCTTTACCTCGTTTGAAAATTTTGAACCAAGCGGAGATACCGGCGCTCCGCACTTTATTGGCAGAAAAAACGGTCTTGCCACATGGATACAAGCGGAGAGCAAAGTCATGTTGGCATCAGGACAACGCGCCGTCGTGCCATTTTTGATCACCATCCCCCAAAACGCGGAGCCGGGCGGTTATTTTGCCGCTGTCTTTTTTGGCAGTCAGGAGCCAGAAGCTACAGGGGGCGGACAGGTGTCTGTGGGTGGTAAAATTGGTGTCCTGATACTTTTGCGTGTTTCGGGGGAAGTAGAAGAAGGCGGCGGGCTTCTAGCATTTACCACCAAGGAAAAACAGAAATTCTTCAGCACGTTACCAGTGGCTTTTGCGTATCGTATCAATAACACCGGCGGAGATCGCACCGTTCCTCATGGTGAAGTAACGATAAAGAACACACTCCAAATAACTTCGGCAAAACTTTTGGCGAATGACAAGGAAGGGAGCGTACTGCCGAATAGTACCAGAAAATTTGAAGTAATATGGGGAGAGGTATCGCAACCGGCAAATACTACAGAACAAAATACAGAATATCCCGGATTTTTTGAAATGGCAGGAAAGCAGTGGAGTGATTTTCACTTTGGCTGGTACACCGCCAATCTCAATCTCGTGTGGGGCGATGACGCGAGCCAGACGGCAAATGCGGCGTACCACTTCTTTATTATCCCGTGGCAACTACTCATCATTGTCTTGCTCATTGTGCTTTTCTTCGGATTTGTGGGAAGAATCGGCCTCAAAAAATATAACCGCTATATTATCGTTCAGGCGACACGCAATAAACAATGAATGAATGTAAAACGAAATCTATTTGTATATTTTGCAATTCTTGTTTTATTTTTCACCCCCTTCTTGGCGGGAGCTATCACCGTTGAGATAACAGCGACTGTTCCAGGATGCGGAGACGGAGCTATAGGAGTCGGCGAGCAGTGCGAGGGGTCGAATCTTGGTGGAGCATCCTGTACATCGCTCGGATTCACCGGCGGGTCGCTCTCCTGCACCTCTGTATGCACATTTAATACCTCTTCTTGCACCTCTGGTTCATCTGGCGGCGGCGGTGGAGGAGGAGGTGGGGGCGGAGGGGGCGCGGGCGCAAGTAGCCCCCCGATACCCGCGACCAACGTAGTCTTCACCGGACGGGCATACCCGCTGAGTAGGGTGACAATATTGAAGGATGCACAGATTGTGTTAACCACCATCGCGGGACCCGACAGCAATTTTTCTGGCACGATAAGCGGGTTATCAACGGGCAACTACCAGTTTTCCGTATATGGTGAGGATTCTGCTGGGCGACGCTCATCACTGTTTACATTCCCGATTTTTATTATTTCAGGCGTGACCACTAAAATTGGGGGGATTTTTATCGCGCCGACGATCGCGACAGATAAAAGTGAAGTACGACGCGGAGACAATATCGCTATTTTCGGACAAAGTGCTCCATCTTCTGAAATAACCGTGAGCGTTAATTCGGAGGAAGAGTTTTTTGTGAAAAAGATTGCAGATGCGGCAGGCACATATCTCTTGAATTTCGATACCTCTGTGCTTGAAATGGGACAGCATCAGACAAAGTCCAAATCGGCTCTGAATGGCGAGATAACCGCGTTCGGCAAAACAATTGGGTTCATTGTTGGGACAAAAAATGTTCTCACCGAATTGCCAAAAACAAAACCCAAAGGAGACGGGAACGGCGACGGTCGCGTGAACCTCGTGGATTTTTCTGTGGCTGCTTATTGGTACCGGCGCGCAAATCCTCCCGCATCCGTCGACCTAAATGGCGATGGGAAGGTTGATCTGGTCGATTTCAGCATCATGGCGTTCAACTGGACGGGGTAAGGTGAGAAAATAGAAAATAGTAAGTAGAAAATAGAATGAACTACCTCGCAGCAGAGTTGCTAGGTAACAACTGCAAACTGCATCACCCCTCCCTTGCCCTCCCCCTCAAGGGGAGGGAATACTGCAAGGAACACCGCAGCAAAGCTGTGGGGTATCAAACCCTAAGAGGACAATGAATATGAAAAACAAAATACAAGAAAATAAGCATTCTAGATTCCTTTTTCCATTTTCTAGATTCTGCTTTGTTATTCTACTTTCTACTTTCTACTTTCTACTTTCTGAATCAGCGTCTGCCGCTGAATTGCGGCTCGATGCGGACAGAGTGGATGTACATGTTGGTGAAGCGTTTACTGTAGAGGCTGTTCTTTTTGCCGAGAAAGCAGTAAATGCCGTGGAGGGACGAATTATTTTTCCGGAAGACATGCTTATCGTGAAAGAAATTCGTGACGGCAACTCATCAATAAATTTTTGGGTTGAAAATCCTCGCCTTGAGGCTCCGGGAAAGATTATTTTTTCCGGCATTACTCCGGGCGGATTCAGCGGGGTAAACAATCTCCTTTTTTCCATTACGTTTAAGGCGAAAAAAACCGGGACTGCCGCAATTTCAATATCAAACGCGAAGGCGCTTCAAAACGATGGGGAGGGCACCGAGACCTCGCTTGCGCTCCGAAATGTGGCAGTGGAAATCAAAGCGGGAGATAGCAGTAGCAGGAAGGAAGAAGTTGAGGATACTGTTCAGCCGGAGCCCTTTGCGCTCTCAATCGCGCGCGACCCGTCTATTTCCAATGAAGAATGGTTTGTCGCGTTCGCAACATCAGATAAAGATTCAGGCGTCTCTCGCTACGAAATAAAAGAATATCGATTTTCATTGTTTGCAGTTCTTTCACCTTGGCGAGTCGCAGAGAGTCCGCACATTCTTTCCGATCAAGCACTGAAGAGTTATATCATTGTTCGCGCTGTTGATGGTGCGGGTAACATTCGGATGGCGGAAGTCCCTCCCGCAAACGCACTCTTGTGGTATGAATTAGTATTTTATTGGTTTATACTTATAGGCGTAGCGTGCACAGGAGTGTATCTTCCGTTCCACATATGGAAAAGAAATTTTTAAATAGTATCGTAACAGTTTTTGCTCTCGGCGTTTTGTTTTTTACGCCGGGCATTTTGCACGCGGCGTCGCTCAATTTTTCGCCGCCCTCCGGCTCGCATACCGTCGGCAGTACCTTTTCAGTAAGCGTCAATGTAGAGAGTTCGGATCAGGCGATGAATGCCGCCTCCGGCGTCGTGTCGTTCCCCTGGGATAAACTCGAAGTCGTCTCTCTCTCAAAAGCCGGTTCTATCTTCTCCCTGTGGCCCGCAGAGCCGTCGTTCTCAAATAGCGGAGGCACTGTTTCTTTTGAGGGTATCGTCTTGAATCCCGGCTACACCGGAGCGAACGGCAAAATTCTCACCATAACATTCAAAGTGCGAAACACCGGCACGGCGAACGTAAGTTTTTCTTCCGGTTCCGTTCTCGCGAATGACGGTACTGGCACGAATATCCTCAACAGCTTTCGCGTGGCGACCTATACGCTCGGAAGCGCAAGCACACCAGCCCCAGTTTCGCCACAAGAAGGGTCAGCTTCAACCGGAAACGCGCTCGGCATTATATCCGCTACCCATCCCGACGAGAATATGTGGTATGTGGATAACCAACCGGAATTTTCGTGGCAACTGCCTACAGGCGCGCTTGAAGTGAGGACATTTATCGGCAAATCGTCTTCGGCCACTCCGTCCGTTTCCTACACTCCGCCGATATCAAAAAAGAAGGTTGATGAACTGCCGGACGGAACCTATTACTTTGCCGCACGGGTGCGCACTGCCTCTGGCTGGAGCGCGGTGTCGCGCTTTCGCGTGAACATCGATACGACACCGCCAAAACCATTCTCGATAACATTTCCCCATGGGAACACAGGGTGGGATCCACAACCGGTTATTTTCTTCAACACAACCGACGGCGAGTCGGGCATAAGTCATTATGACATCAAAATAGGAAGTGATGGGAAACCAATTAAGTCAGTACCGATTGCGGAGTCGAACCCTTATGTACTGCCCTCGCAGCTTCCGGGCACCTATACGCTTTTGGTGACTGCGGTCGATAACGCCGGCAATGTGCGCAACGGAACATCGGAATTTACTATTGAAACGATTGATATGCCGGTCATTACATACTATCCGGAGACGCTTGAGGAAGGAGACATACTCAAGATACGAGGCACAATGTATCCAGATTCCGAGGTCACACTGTTTATCCGCGAAGGCGATACTCTTATATCCGAGGAATTTACGCGAAGCAACAGTCTCGGCGACTTCGTCGTGGTCACCACCAAACGGCTTGACCCTGGCGTATATACGGTTACCGCGCGCGTAAAGAACGCGCGTGGAGCGCAAAGCGCCGAAACACCTCCGCTCACCATGACCGTCAAGTCAGCACTTGTCGAAGGCGTTATCGGATTTGTCCTGAAATATCTCTCTTTCGCAATTTTGGTCGTTCTGTCGCTTGCGGGACTTGTTGGTGGTGGCGCGTATATCTGGTACCGGTCGCTTGGTGTTGTCCGCCGCTTGCGACGGAAGAGCCGCGAGGCGGAGAAAGTGCTTGAGAAGTCGTTTACCATCCTTCGCAAAGACATCGCAGCTCATGTGGCAAAGCTCAAGTCCGTGAAGAGAAAACTCACGGCAGAAGAAGCGGAGTTTTTGGAGCAATTTGAGGATGAACTTGGAGAGGCGGAAAAGACAATCGCGAAAGAAATCCAGGATATATCGCATTCCTGATTAGATTTGGGTTTTTCCGACTGCTTCTTCCTTCCTTGGAAGAAGCCCTCCCTCACAGAGTCAGAGAAAGAAAAATTCCTTTAGCCACACAAGATAAAATTGTTAAACTTCGCAAATTAAACCCTTGCTATTCTAAGTACAAAATTTCAGTTCTTTTAAGTAGCGGGGCTAGTCCTTCCAGTGTGGGTAGAATCCTGAAAGACAAAGGCCTAATTAACCACAAAGCTTCAGCTAAACGGTCTAAAGCTACCAAATACCCCAAATGATGAATTAGAGTTTTACCAGCAAGGCAACATGAGAGTCAGCGCGGAATTGCTACAGCCTCTGATTAAAGCCTGTCAGAACAAGTACAATTACGAGCGACCTCACCAGTCTCTTAACTACCTGACTCCGATGAAATACTTCCAGAAGTTTGAACGGCAAGGGATTTCAACTAAAGAGTATCAGGACTTACGGGATTGCCGTCATTGGGTGGGCAAAGCCCGACCCCAGACGGCATTTGGCCAATTTCTTCGTTAAAATGCTGCGGTTTTGTTCTCCGTAGTCCGACTACGGCTCTCAAAATCCTCGGAAAATGCCTCCCTGCCTGCCGGCAGGCAGGGAACTTGGCTCAAACCCGTAAGTCCTGAATATATTCCATTACAAACTTAATTATTAACTGACGGATATGTATCTGGACCTGGACAATGAGTATTTGCGCATAGCCAAATTTAGCCTTTTCTTAGGCTAAAAATATGATTTTTGTTTTATTTAAGCCTAAAACAGGCAAAAAAGTCTTGATTTTTCCATAAAAATAAGGTACAATAAAGAGGTAAAAGTGCTATTGAGCGCTTTTTTGTTTACCCAACTAAATAGGATATTTGGGCAATTTGCCCTAAATTAACTATTTAACGGGGAAACTCTGTACTTAACTTTTAATTAGGAAGAAAGGAGTTTGATCATAAAAAATGAACGCTCTTTTTATCCCAAGGTTTCTTAGAGAAAAAGCTCCCTTTTTGGCTGCTCTTATCTCGCTTACAGTTTGGGTTCACCCCCAAGCCCTAGTCATGGCTTCGGCCAACGAAACTTTGGAACAAAACCAGCTAGTTTTTGAGGTCAAAAACCTAAACCTACAATCTAATGCCCAAGGATTAAAATTCCAAGAAATAACCGACAACGATCCTTTGGTAAATAACCTAAAAATCTATTTGCAGAAGTTTAGTTCACCCTTGGCTCCTTACGCGCAAGAAATGGTAAAACAGCCGCAATGGCAAAGGGCTTTGGCCATTTCCTGGGTAGAAAGCAATTTCTGCAAAAGACACGCAGATAACAACTGCAGTGGTATTGGGGTGGCGCCGGGCCACAAACTCTGGCGCAAATACGCAACTCACTTAGATTGGTTTAAAGACATGTCGGCTTTAATGGAAAAACCCATCTACAAGGAAAAGTACGCTACTTTCCAAAAAATGAGGGGCGTATATGTACAGCCGGGAAGCGCTAACTGGGTAAACGGCGCAAATAAAAAATACAACGAACTTGTAAGGTTAACCCAGGAGTCAGAAGATCAGAGGAAAATTATTGCCCAGAAGGCCGCTGAAAAAATCGCCTTAATCACTTTTCCGGAAAATATCCATTTCGAATAAATTTAAAACCCTCCCTTATGCGCCAGCCGGCGCGGGAGGGTTTTAAATTACGGTGCATTGAATTCTTACAAAGAATAGATTAAAATATAATAACAGGACTGTTGCCAAATACGCTTTTTGATGCAAAATGAAATGGTTTGAGCAGAATGG
>JBBTTM010000035.1:0-1725 GCA_038064255.1 Patescibacteria group bacterium
GGTAAAATCTTTAGAAAACAAAAACTGACGAATTCTATCTACGAGCGCTGACCGAAGTTTAATATTTTTTTGAAGTCTCGGTCGACGAAGATCCAAATATCGATATTTAAGTCGCACTTCTTCATTTATGTCGTATCCGTCTGTATCAATCGGAAGCGGCAGTTCTTTAGATTTTGACAGAAGTGTAATGGATTCAAGTCGGATCTCGATTGTGCCGGTAGAAAGTTTTGGATTTACCATTGCCTCTGGACGTTTCTCAACCACGCCAACCGCTTCAATCACATCTTCATTTCGAACATCTAGAAGTTCTTTTGCTATGACCAACTGAACTACACCAGATCTATCCCGCAAATCCAAAAACACAATCTTCCCATGATCTCTTCTTCCTCCAACAAAGCCGGAAACAGATACTTTTTCCCCTAATTGTTTTACTGTATCTAGTGCAAGTGTCCTTTTCATATTAAAGTCTCCTTTCATCCTACCATACCCTACTTCTCCGCCATCTGGCGGATTCGCGGGGCGTAAAAAAAAACACGCAAACTTTTCGCGTGTTATGGTCCCGCGTAGCCCCGCTATAGCGGGGCGAAGTAGGAAGGTGCCACCGTAACAAATACTTCATTACCGCTATAACGGGCTTACCCGGCTTTTTTAAAGCGAGCGGTCCAAATTCTTGGACAACGGAGTGTCAATCCCTTTCGCCTTTATTATTCTTCCTTGAGTATAAATCTATAAAAACTGCAGGTCAAGAGTTTATGCATAAATTGTCAACACCAAGTTAAAATGTCCTCTTTTTCATAGACCTCCTCCGTTCTTTTACCAATACATCTGTGGTTGTTTCCACGGATGTGTCGGCGATGGCTTTGTCCACATTCGTTCAATTGCAGCATCCACTGTGTTGTTGATATGTTTACTGTCGACAATTGCTGCTTTTGATCGTTCTTGCATGATACGATGCTCCAACTTTTTTCCATGATAGTGAATGGATATGGCTCCGCTATTTGCCTCTCTCACAATGACTCTTGCATGCCTCATGGCGTAGGTTGGATGATCTGTCTCAATTTGATAGATATGCCGCCCATACGAAAGTGTTAATTGCTTTGACAGTATCCGTTCCTGTTGTTGGACAAGGATAGCATCTAAATCATCTGTGTTTGTGAGTGGCCTATGCATATCAATGGAACTTCTGGGGACAACAGAAAATGCACTATTAAATTCTTCCATATACTCCGGAAGATACACATTCCCGTCTTCCATGGTGCAGATTCCTTTGAGCCGTAGTTCTTTTACTAACCGATCCTGCAATGTCTGATTGACTCTCTCGACTCTTCCTTTTGCCTGGGGCGAGTTGGCAAATATTGTTTCAATATCCAGTTCATCCATAGCACGACCAAATTGTGTGAGGCCATTAGTGTCCTCTGTTGCTGCTGATTTCCCCTTGGTGGTATTAACCCGGAATACGCCATGCTTGTCCGAGTAAAAAGCTATTGGTTTTCCATGAAGCGCAAGATACCGCTTGGTAGCCTCAAAATATGCATTGGTTGTTTCACTGGGTACAAACTGCAACCAGAGAAGTTTTCCTGTTGCATCATCAATATATACGAGAAGCGTACACACAAGCCCACGGAGTTCAAACCAGGCATGCGGTGATCCATCAATCTGAACCAGCTCTCCGAGGCATGCTCTCCTTTCTCTCATCAGATGAATGATGGGCTTGAGAGTTCTCGC
>JBBTTM010000036.1:0-540 GCA_038064255.1 Patescibacteria group bacterium
AGACTTGCTGAAACTGCAGAATCTATGCCTCCGCTTATACCGATAACTATTTTTTCGCTTAACCCCTTAAAAAACTTTCTAACTCCGTAAATCAGCCCTTGATATAACTCCTCCGTATCACTTTCATCTGATGAAGGAGGAGATTTGATTTCGGCTGTTTTTGTTAAACCCACGACCGCATCAACCGTTTCCTCCTGATATTTTTTTGCGGACATCATGATTGAGCCATCGGAATTATATACCGTGGTTCCTCCGTCAAAGAGAAAAATATTTTTGCCGTTATTTTGTATACCAACATTGTTACCGTAGATAAAGGGTACAGGGTCTCTTTCTAAAAGTGATCTGACAATGCTATGTCTTTTGTCGTTTTTTCTCCATGTCCATGGAGAGCTTGATACATTGACAATAACTTCGGCTCCATTTTTCACCAGAATATTAGTTGGGTTAACGGAATAATTATCACACCACATATCTTCACAAAGGATAGCCCCTACCATAACAGGTTCCTTATCAATATTGATTGGAAACGGTTTCAAAAGA
>JBBTTM010000036.1:550-25997 GCA_038064255.1 Patescibacteria group bacterium
AAAGATCATTTAAACTTACCCCTCGTTCTGTTGCCAATTTTGACATTGAGTAAAAATGTCGTTCGTCATCGAATTCACGATATTTGGGCATAAGTGTTTTATGGGTATGTCCGGCAAACACACCATTGGGCACCCATTCACCTTCCTGAGCAATATGAACCGAATTATATTTTCTAGTTCTCCCATCCTCGCCTCTTTTGCTAAAATCGGCCTGAACATTTCCCCACATAATCGTAATTCCTGAGCTTGCGGCAAGAATCCGTTCGTTATATCCCATCAAATCCGCGATAAAACTATCGTTTTCCCATTCATCACTCAACAAATATCCCGGAACTGCCATTTCGGGAAAAATAATGACGTCAATTTTCCTTTTTTTCGCTAATTCTGTTTCCTTAAGAATTTTCGCAACATTAATATCAGGATGACCGGGTGCTACCTCCATTTGCGTTATGGCAAAATTAATTTTTCTATTCATGTTCTATTGTTGTGAACGCAGAATACTTACAGCGTGACGGAGCGCTTTGGTAAATTCAACTGGATTTCTTAGTACAATATTAGCTAAATGTAAAAATTCGGGTGCATCTTTTGTTATATCAAGATTACCTTCAATACCTATAACAACTCCACTTCTGTTTTTTGATATTTTTGCAAGTGGAGTGTCACCAAAACCATCAGCAACAAAACCCCACGGTCCGCTAAGGCGTTCTGCTGCTACCCCTTTATCTATAGTTTTACCATCTAATTTACCTTTAACAGTAATTATCGCAAGGTTCCCGTTCTTCGCACTTGGTTGCATCCGATAGACACGCAACTCTACGTCTCTCTCATAATCAAGTTCTGCTTGCAATGCTAATGCCTGAATTCTTGGCTGAAATTTAGTCGAAATTATTTCAGAATCTTGTAAATCTTCTCCGATATAGTGAAACCAATATTTTGCAGTGGAGGTTCCTTGCCACTGATAATTGCCCGGACAGAAGACAAACTTACCACGGTGCACTTCTTTGCGTACATCATTCCATGACTTGACATATCCTGCGACATCTTTCATGGTGTCTCGCAAAGTATTAATAAACTTTTCGTGGTTTGGATGTCCCACATGACTAGCGATACCGTTTTGAACTATCACCTGCCCTTCCTCCAAAATTGCAGGTCCAGAGAGTTTTAACCCTTGGTCGCGTAAAAAATCTACAACATGCATTCCTCTCCCTGTCGCCGGACCAATGTTCACTCCTTGGTCCTCAAGTAATTTAAGTACTGAGATAATATCCAAAGTTGTCAATTGGGGGACATCTAGACTATCTGACTGAAGAATAACTCCATCCATATCTAGCAGCAGTTGAGAATTTTTCATTGAAAGAAAATGATTCGCTAATAACGCGCCTGCGTTTTTAACAACCAATTCGCGTTCGGCCGCATCTTCTCGATCAAGAACTTGTTGAAATAGGTCTATTGACATGGATCAGATTATATCAAATAAGTCGTATTTTACATAAACCGAGCTATGTTATAATTCAACGGAAGTGCTTATGAAAAAGATATCTTTTGCCTCTCTCGGTGATCTTTGTATAGATAATTATCTAACTTATAAAAAATCTTTCCCTGGTGGCACAGCTTTTAATACTGCAGTTAACGCTGTCGAGGCAGGAGCCAACGTTAGTGTATTTTCAGCAATAGGAACTGATTCTGCCTCTCAAATATTTCAAAAAGCCTTTGATTTTTATAACATTGACACCTCTCATGTAAAAATCTTTCGAGGGGAAAGCAGTAGTATTAAAGTAAAAAGCGACAAACAAGGACAACAATTTTTTTTCGACTGGAATCTGGGGGCACTGCAGGGCTATTCCTTACGACCAAATGACCGGAAAAAATTAGCAGAATATGATATCGCAAAAATAACCCTCTTCAAACCACTACAAAAGCTATTTGATGAATTTTATCAAACAAACTTACCGCAAACATTGAAAGCTGCAGACTTTGCTGGTTTATCACAAACTAGTGAAAATGTTTTTGTAATTCCACGGTATATTGATCAATTTGATATATGTATAAAAAGCCTCTCGGAGCAAGATTTCAATTCTTTATCTTTTTTGCGACAATTATCTATCGATCATAAGAAAAAAATTCTTGTTGCGCTACTAGGTGAAAAAGGAAGTATAGCTTTCTTAAATGGAAAATCACATAAGCAACAAGCCATAAAAATTAAAGTAAAAGACACCAATGGAGCCGGAGATGCGTATATTGCTCATTTTTTAATTTCTTATTTAAGAAAAAGAAATATTCCGAAAGCAATGGTTGAAGCAAGTAAAGCTGCTTCAGAAAAAATTAACAAACTGGGAGCTACGTAATTTAATTACAGAAGTGCAGCAAATTTATTCTACGCTTGATCTTTTTCTGGTTGATATAGCGCATGTTCTTTGATATATTCGGCTATTACCGGACTAACCAAGTTGCTTATATCTTCTCCCACTTTTACTTTAGTTCTTATCTCGGTTGATGAGACAGATACTTCGTTTACTCCGGTTAAGGGAATCATGCCTGCTAATAAATGTTCCATGGGATAATTTGGTCTAGGATAAACATATACGGTAAATTGTTGTAACAACTCAAGATACTTGAACCATTTGGGGAAATCTGGCAGATTGTCACTACCGATAACCCAAGCAAACGTATCGAGAGGTCGGGATTCCGCAAAATGTCTTAACGTTTCATAAGAATAGCTTGTGGTTTCCTTCTCTAATTCATATGTTTCAATTCTAACTGGTTTTTCCTGAAAATTTTGAAGAAAAAGTTGCAGCATCGCCAAACGATGGTCCCCTTCGGTTAAGGATTTGGAGAATGCGTGTTTTTTCGTCGGGATTAACCAAATCTCATCGGCAATATTCTTAGCAAGAAGGCCAGACACGATTTCATGATGACCATTGTGAGGCGGATCAAAGCTGGCGCCCATAAGTTCGATATTCATTTTGGAATTATACCACTCCTTTTCATCTGTGCCATTTAATCTTTCTCTAAGGCAAACTTTAATGTTTCTTTGAAACCTGGAAGCAACCTAAATTTATTGATATCTTTTAAATTTACCCATCGAAAATCACGACACTCTTTAAGGTTCAATTGAATTTCATTGGAATGCAGTTCAACAAGTATTGGATGGACAATCCATGTTTTTTTGAATATTGGAGCATTTCTATGAAAAATCTCTCCGAGATGTATCGACTTAATCTGTTTAGATGTGACGCCAATCTCTTCCTTCAATTCTTCTTTTACCTTGTTTTGCAATCCCTTTTGATCATCTAAAAATCCAGACACGCCGCTCCAGTAGAGTGGATGATCAAGCTTTTCACTACGCTGGATGAGCAGAATTTTATCATTGTATTTAACAATACAATGTATGACAGGAGCCCAATGGATATTGGTGTAGTCAACCCTTTTTACTAAAATATTATTTTTATCAAAACGGGATATCTGAATATGTGGTTGCTGTAGAATACGCTTATGAGTGCTCGCGACATAGCGTTCATTCATTTTTTCCAAAAATGAAATGGAAAAAGCGTAATGATCCGAAGCTTGTTTGGGGGTGAAATTTTTTTCAAATAAAAGATACGCTGCAGCATCCTGTTCCTCAAGCGTTGCCCCCAATTCTTTCTCATGTGTTTGGCCTGCGTAATAACCTGTTGACGGCTTGACACGCATGATCTCTTCTGGAATCTGCAATAGTTTTCCCAGCTCGTAAATATCAGTTTTATATAGATCATCAAGTACGCCAAAATCACACGATATGGGTGTCCCGTATTTTGCGGCATAACCCTGAACGTACTCAGTTCTATTACTTGTTCCCAGAACTCTGCCATTTAAAATTTTTTGTAGATCATAAAGTATAGATACACGTGCGCGGGAGGAAAAATTGCCAATGCGTATCTTGTCGGGAAAATGTTCAGAATCTATGCTAACTGCTGACCATTTCAATTCGTTCATCAAGTCACATTCTGTTTGAACAATCTTTCCTATATTCAGTGTCAATCGCTTATTCCACATGCCTAATCCCAGCTTCGTTCGTAGAAGATTTGCTCGACGGATACTGTTAGCGTCATAATAGTGAGGTAGGGTGATTGGGATAACATTGTTCGGCCCAACTGCGAGTACCGCCAACGCCGTTACAACTGACGAGTCAATGCCTCCAGATAAGCCAATAATCAACCGAGGTATATTATTATTCCCGTTCGCATCTACAACAGGAATGGAGTCATAATATCGACGGATATCAGTGACCATGTCTCTCAAAATTTTTGGATACCCCCCCGGAATTCTGGTCAGTATCAGCTGTAAAATTTTTGAAAGGTCCTGATTATTAATGTGTTGATATGTTTTTGGCATGATTGTATCCATAAACTGCATCTAGAATCTTCGTAGATTGTGGAGCAATTAGACTGTATAATCGACTGTGGGTTCCAACTTGACGGATAGCCTTCACAAGATGAGAACGACGGACACAAATAGACTCTAACTCATCATAGGTTGTTGGAAGGCCAATCTTTTTATAAGCGTGTCGCAAATCACGGTAAAGATCCATGGAATCAGTTGATTTACCATATAGATACGTGATGAAAAGCGTACCAATAGAAACCAGTTCGCCATGTGTTGCCAATTCATGACTATACCGCTCGTTTATGAGCAGTTGATAATACAAAGCGTGTTCACTTCCTGCACTTAATTTCGAATTTCCTTCTCTGACGACACTTAAAGAGGAAAGGTGAGAAAAACGTGCGGCTCTTTTAACGACAGCTTTGTCCAATCGAAAATGTTTCCAGCTGTTAACCCATGCCAAAGCTTCAAAAGAAAGATACGCCAGAGAATTAACTCTGTCGGAAGAAATATTCTTGAAGTCTAGCTTTCGCTCGTATTCCTGTTCAAGAACTGCGGAGATATTGGCAAACAAATCGCCCAATCCCGAAGCCACCCATTTCCGCACAATCAGCGGGTTTCCCTTCAAAATTGTTGGGATGCTTATGTGAACAGAATGCGGTAGAGTTGTTTTGATAGAAAAATAACGACCTTTTGAGTGAATAACGCTACGATCTACGCTAATGCAGGAAGTTGAAAGAATTGTTGGGACAATAAACAATAACTTTTGCGTCTGTTTGGCAAAATAGCGACCTGCATCCAATGCCAAACACCCACCTACAGCAATGATGACATCATGCTTTTGATTACTGAATCCGACGAGAAGGTTGTTCAGATACTTCTTAGTATTCGTTGTTACTACTATCGAATCTCCTAATGCAGAAACTAACGGATGATTAAATGTATCCGTTACTAACAATGCGCGTTTTACCCCGAGTCCTTTCAAAACCGTGCTTAATGAAGTAGAGGTAAATTTAAGCTTTGGCTCAGTCATATGATTCTCTTTTTAAGAAAGGTGTTTTATGTTCATTAACTATATCAATCTATAACAAAAAAAGCAAATAATTGAGAAAAACTAATATTATTATAATCTATGTTCATTTTTCTTGAATATGTTGATTTGATGTGCTAAAATCCCGATTGTGACTTATCAAGAATCAAATAGCGCACCCACACACGACCAAGACCGTGCACTTCAGGTTGGTTTGGAAACAGAAAGAAATCTCATATTAGCAGAGCGGGTTGTCTCTGTATTAAGAAATAAAAATCTCTTTATCTCTACGATGGAATCTTGCACTGGTGGAGCGCTCGCTTATTATATTACTAACATCCCAGGCGCGAGCGAAGTTATGAAAGACGCGTTTGTAACATACGCAAACGAAGCTAAGATTAGATTGGGTGTCCCTAGTGATGTGATAGAAAAATATTCAGTCTATTCGAGAGAAACAGCCATCGCTATGGCAGAAACTGTTTTGAAAAGTTCACTTAAGGCCGATGTTGGAGTAGGAATTACGGGGAGCATATCCAGAGTTGACCCAAATAATTATAATTCCAAACCAGGAGAAATTTTTCTGGCCGTAAAATATCAGGATCGCGTACTTGACAGAGTACTTACAATTGATGCTGAACGCCGTTTTGAAGTAAAACAGCAAGTTGTTGGTGAAGCTTTAGCCACAATATTAGAAATAATATCGGAATAACTACTTTAGTTAGATTTCACTCTCGTTAATACTGATATACACACTGATGAAACAAAAAAATTCCAAAAATATTTGATTGGTTGAAGTACCGTTAAAAATTTATAAACTATATCAAACTGCATCGGGAAAACTGTAAGGACTAATCTCGTCTAGAAAAATGAGATATTCCTTTTTATACTGTCCCAAATGTCTCATTTAGCCTGGAAATCACTTCTTTTTAGCTTTTGTCGCAAAACAGTAAGTTGTTTGAAGTTAATTATTATGAAGTAAAATCTGATCGGCTCTGGCTTTGACACCTTCATCGTAAACGGAAACATATCTGTCTCCCCCACTGTTGGCGGACTCTACTCTTCCAGTACTCCGGTCGTAGAGGGTGTGTATATCACGAGTCCCTCAGGGACATTTAGCACCGGTCCTTCGACAAGCTCAGGATCAGAAAGATTTGTCGGGAAAGGTACATATGTCGCTGGAAACTTCTCACTCCAGCGCGACCTTGAAAGCGTGGTGCAGAATAGTACTGTGTTGGCGGAACTATTCATACGCCAAAAACTCAGGCTGAAAGCTTCGTGTTTGGGTACCTTCGGCATACAACCCGCACTCCTTTTCTCCATGCCCGATAGCATGAGAGAAGTCCCCATAACGTGGCAAGAGGTAGCTCCGTAACGCTTCGCGTACGGAGTAAACTCCATAATCACGTGGCCCCACTTCTCCGCCAGCTGGCGGATTCGCGGGGTAAACAGGAAGTGGCTCCGTAGACAAAATTTTGACACGATAATCAATCCGATATACCATACAACTACTATGAAAGACATGGTGAGTTCAGATGTAGCAATTCTTCGTGGGAAGCCTGTCATCGCAGGAACGCGTATCGCGGTCGAGACGATTCTTGATCTGCTTGCGGCAGGTCTCACCAGTGATGAGGTGGTAAAAGAATATCCAGGATTAACCGTTGAGTCTGTTCGTGGTGCGATTGCTTTTGCTTCCGCACGAGTGAAGAGGGAGATGGTGTATCCGGTGGTGGCAAAAGATGGAGCGGTTTTTTTTCCCTCGTTATGAAATTTCTCATAGATGAGAATGTTCCTCAAAGCTTGATTCAATATCTTCTTTCTTCCGGGTATGATTGCTTAGATATCAAGACTACGCCAAGGCGAGGAATGTCTGATGAACACGTTGCCCAATGGGCATCTACAGAGGATCGAATTATCCTGACATATGATAAAGATTTTCTTCTTCCTCAGGAAAAGGCAATGAGAGTATCCTGCATTGTCCTTCGCTTTCCGGGAATGCGACCAAAAGATGTCATCCCCTATCTTTCTTCGGTGCTTAAAAAGATAACTGCTGGAGACATAAAGCTTCCCGTAGTTCTTCTCTTGGGTAGAGACACTCTTGAACGAGTGAGTTATTCGTAGATAAAGAGTATATGCAAATGGTCCTTCGGCAAACTCAGGACTTCCCACTGCACTTTCAGTTCGCGGGATAAGTCGCGGGGTAAACAAGAGGTAGCGCTGTGAGGAAAATATTAGGACATCGGAAGATCTACGAGTGGATTTTCAGAAGTGACATATACTACTTCAGTTGCATATGCGCTTGTAAATGCTTTATTTTTTCCAGGTTTTCCCCATTTAATCTCCCAGGCAAGAAGTTTGCCGTTTCCTTTCGCGAGTAGATCAACTTCGCTTCCAGATCTGGATCGCCAGAAATAAAGATTCCAGGGAGATCCAAGACAGAGATTTTGCTTTGCAATTTCTGCCACGACCCAATTTTCCCATAGACTGCCTCTATCAGAACGATTTGGCATGTGCTGGAAGTCATTCATAAGAGCATTTCGTACTCCGGTATCCCAGAAGTATATCTTTTGACTTTTTGCAATTTCTTTCCGTTGATTTGTTGCGTATGACCAGAGTCGGAAAATAACAAATGTCTGCTCAAGAAGCTCGAGATATCGTTCTACAGTTGCTCGTGAAATGCCAAGTGTAACGGCGAGTTCATTTATGGAAACCATTGATCCAACTTGGTATGACAGAAGAAGGAGTAATCGCCTGATGCTTTCTGGGGATTTTATTCGTCCCGACTGAAAAACATCTTTGAGAAGATAGTCTCCTGAAAGATTTAGTAGATATTGAGATTTGTCTGCTCGCACTACCGATTCTGGGTAAGAACCATAGACTGCAAGGGATGATGCTGAGGATGTGAGTTGACGAGCGAAGTGTGAAGCAATAGACGGGTCCGGAGTTTTTGGCCACCAGTCTTGTGCATGGAGATACTCTTGAAACGTGAGTGGTGTGATATAGATTTTTTCGTTTCTTCCTGTTAGGCTTTCTGCATATATATCAAGGAGATCAAGACTTGATGAACCCAAGAGTATGATATTTTTTCCAGTATGGGCATCATGCCATCCTTTAACAAACTGTGCGGTTTCCGGCATCCTCTGTGCTTCATCGATGACAAGACACGTTGCAACACCCAACATGTTCATAGCCTCTACTGGATTTGTATGGGAGGAAGCGCGAAGACGATCTTGGTCAACTTCAAGATCAAGATTAAAGTACGTTGCTTCTGGAACCACGTGACGCACGAGAGTGGTTTTTCCAGCCTGTCGTGGACCGAGTACGATCGGTATTTTTCCTGATTTAAGTGATTGTTTGAGTTTGAGCTCAGCAGTCCGTTCTATATACATATAGATATATAGTACAATAAGAGCTATCAATTTGTCAAGTTAACTATACAAAGTAGTACATATTTAGACGATTTTCACCTCGTAGCGGAAACATACGCGTCTCCCCCACTGTTGGAGGGCTCTTCTCATCCAGCACTCCGGTCGTGGAAGGTGTATATATCACAAGTCCTGCAGGGACATTTTCAACCGGGACGTCGACAAGTGTCGGAACTGAGCGGTTCGTCGGTAAAGGCACATTTGTCGCAGGCAATTTTTCACTTCAACGAGATCTAGCAAGTGTTGTACAGAATAGTAATGTGTCGGCAGAACTGTTCACGTATAACCCCGCACTCCTCTTCAATATGCCGGATAGCATGAGAGAAGTCCCCATTACATGGCAAGAGGTAGCTCCGTAACGCTTCGCGTACGGAGTAAACTCCATAATCACGTGGCCCCACTTCTCCGCCAGCTGGCGGATTCGCGGGGTAAACAGGAAGTGGCTCCGTAGACAAAATTTTGACACGATAATCAATCCGATATACCATACAACTACTATGAAAGACATGGTGAGTTCAGATGTAGCAATTCTTCGTGGGAAGCCTGTCATCGCAGGAACGCGTATCGCGGTCGAGACGATTCTTGATCTGCTTGCGGCAGGTCTCACCAGTGATGAGGTGGTAAAAGAATATCCAGGATTAACCGTTGAGTCTGTTCGTGGTGCGATTGCTTTTGCTTCCGCACGAGTGAAGAGGGAGATGGTGTATCCGGTGGTGGCAAAAGATGGAGCGGTTTTTTTTCCCTCGTTATGAAATTTCTCATAGATGAGAATGTTCCTCAAAGCTTGATTCAATATCTTCTTTCTTCCGGGTATGATTGCTTAGATATCAAGACTACGCCAAGGCGAGGAATGTCTGATGAACACGTTGCCCAATGGGCATCTACAGAGGATCGAATTATCCTGACATATGATAAAGATTTTCTTCTTCCTCAGGAAAAGGCAATGAGAGTATCCTGCATTGTCCTTCGCTTTCCGGGAATGCGACCAAAAGATGTCATCCCCTATCTTTCTTCGGTGCTTAAAAAGATAACTGCTGGAGACATAAAGCTTCCCGTAGTTCTTCTCTTGGGTAGAGACACTCTTGAACGAGTGAGTTATTCGTAGATAAAGAGTATATGCAAATGGTCCTTCGGCAAACTCAGGACTTCCCACTGCACTTTCAGTTCGCGGGATAAGTCGCGGGGTAAACAAGAGGTAGCGCTGTGAGGAAAATATTAGGACATCGGAAGATCTACGAGTGGATTTTCAGAAGTGACATATACTACTTCAGTTGCATATGCGCTTGTAAATGCTTTATTTTTTCCAGGTTTTCCCCATTTAATCTCCCAGGCAAGAAGTTTGCCGTTTCCTTTCGCGAGTAGATCAACTTCGCTTCCAGATCTGGATCGCCAGAAATAAAGATTCCAGGGAGATCCAAGACAGAGATTTTGCTTTGCAATTTCTGCCACGACCCAATTTTCCCATAGACTGCCTCTATCAGAACGATTTGGCATGTGCTGGAAGTCATTCATAAGAGCATTTCGTACTCCGGTATCCCAGAAGTATATCTTTTGACTTTTTGCAATTTCTTTCCGTTGATTTGTTGCGTATGACCAGAGTCGGAAAATAACAAATGTCTGCTCAAGAAGCTCGAGATATCGTTCTACAGTTGCTCGTGAAATGCCAAGTGTAACGGCGAGTTCATTTATGGAAACCATTGATCCAACTTGGTATGACAGAAGAAGGAGTAATCGCCTGATGCTTTCTGGGGATTTTATTCGTCCCGACTGAAAAACATCTTTGAGAAGATAGTCTCCTGAAAGATTTAGTAGATATTGAGATTTGTCTGCTCGCACTACCGATTCTGGGTAAGAACCATAGACTGCAAGGGATGATGCTGAGGATGTGAGTTGACGAGCGAAGTGTGAAGCAATAGACGGGTCCGGAGTTTTTGGCCACCAGTCTTGTGCATGGAGATACTCTTGAAACGTGAGTGGTGTGATATAGATTTTTTCGTTTCTTCCTGTTAGGCTTTCTGCATATATATCAAGGAGATCAAGACTTGATGAACCCAAGAGTATGATATTTTTTCCAGTATGGGCATCATGCCATCCTTTAACAAACTGTGCGGTTTCCGGCATCCTCTGTGCTTCATCGATGACAAGACACGTTGCAACACCCAACATGTTCATAGCCTCTACTGGATTTGTATGGGAGGAAGCGCGAAGACGATCTTGGTCAACTTCAAGATCAAGATTAAAGTACGTTGCTTCTGGAACCACGTGACGCACGAGAGTGGTTTTTCCAGCCTGTCGTGGACCGAGTACGATCGGTATTTTTCCTGATTTAAGTGATTGTTTGAGTTTGAGCTCAGCAGTCCGTTCTATATACATATAGATATATAGTACAATAAGAGCTATCAATTTGTCAAGTTAACTATACAAAGTAGTACATATTTAGACGATTTTCACCTCGTAGCGGAAACATACGCGTCTCCCCCACTGTTGGAGGGCTCTTCTCATCCAGCACTCCGGTCGTGGAAGGTGTATATATCACAAGTCCTGCAGGGACATTTTCAACCGGGACGTCGACAAGTGTCGGAACTGAGCGGTTCGTCGGTAAAGGCACATTTGTCGCAGGCAATTTTTCACTTCAACGAGATCTAGCAAGTGTTGTACAGAATAGTAATGTGTCGGCAGAACTGTTCACGTATAACCCCGCGCTCCTCTTCAATATGCCCGACTCCATGCGGGAAGTGCCGATAACCTGGCAGGAAGTCGCACCATAACGTAAAATTGACTGAGATGATGCTCTACGGTATTATCTCTCCAAATGAGTTCAACAGAGAGAGAAGCTCTTCCAGATTATTTTTCTCCTTTTCGTGATATTCATAACTTAAGTCTCTTATCATTTCATACCCTAGTGGATCATGCAGTGTTGAATTATAGAACCGATATACCAGATATTTTTACACCATCAAAACGAGTGACTCTTGTGTCTACATTATGGAGACGTGCTGCTGGCGTAAACACACAGGAATTAAAAGATACTGGAGCGTATAAAGCCTTTTCTATTTTTCGAACGTTAATTAGTTGCTATGATGACTACCTTGACGACTCAAGTCACACAGAAATAATTTATCTAAGTGATGTAGGGAGAGCATCTCTGAAAGACAAAGATGAAAGCTTTAACAATATAGTATCTGATTTGGTAAGGACAATTATGCAGTCGCCTTCATCCAGACAAGAAAAAATGCGTGTATGCAGTCAATTAAATATTTTTAGAAAAGAACAACTCGAGCTATTCAATTCCTCTGAAATTGGAGTGAATTTAGATACAGCGTCGTTTTCTGATGTTGTTCAGTATAGGGAGTTCTCTAGTGGTCCAACCATGGCAATGATGGCGGTAGTCCACGGTATATTTTTCCCAAATGTCCCAATAGAAGTAAAGTCCAAACTTGAACAAGTGTTTTATTTACTCGGAGTGGGTGGACAATATGTAGATGATTTGTCAGACTGGTGGAAAGATGATGGCCATACTCTTAATTTATTTTCTGCTGCTCTAAACGAAAATATTGCAGAAAGAGAACGAGCCCGTATGTATCGTCGTGACCGAGAAGGTGAGCAAATACGAGTTTCACAGTTGAAGAAGTTGGCGCCAATCAGTTTTACTATGATGAATAAGAAATATCATGAATGTACTTCTCGGATGCCCCAGGACGGTCGATTTCAAGATTTTAAACTTGTACTTGATTTAATGTATGGCTATAGATTATTAGAAAATGTTTTTTAGAGTATGTTATCGGAAACAAGGGAGGATCACGAAATTTTTCATACCGCTTTTTGGTATCATACAACTCCTTTTCTCAACTTTATATCAAATTCTGAAAATCATGTTTCATAGCAGAAACTGCCGTATTTAGAAATAACAGATATTGGGATTTGGTACGTTTCTGGGCTACGTGTAACAATCGTTCAACCTCTGTGGGATCAAATTTACGTTTGAGACGATGTTCTAAAACTGGGATTACTTCTGTATCAATAATCCGTTTGACTGAAGATAATCCTCCCGGAGGATTTAGAAAATTCATATACGTGTTTAGTTGATGACGTACTTCATTTTCATCCATTTGCAAATACTGTGCCAAACAGTGCTGAATTGGCAAAATATTCACCTTACTACAGGCTTGAGTATAACAAGCGACAACATCGCGATGATTCAACAGTAAATTTATGTCTACACCGCACTCAACTACGGAATGAGCCAGGATATGAGCAATTATGTCGTTGGCGTGAAAAATTCTACAAAACCAAGTGTTTGAATTTATCGTAAAATTTTTCAGAGGAATGTCAATTCCTTTTTGTTCAAGTTGCAGTAATTTTTTCACACTTTTTGTGTACCAGTGAGCTTCTATCTTCGCATACCCTATTCGTTCATCGTCGCTATAGTAATCTGCGCCCCTATTTGTAAAACAATGTAACCGTACTCCAAGAGCCAGTTCGATTAATTGAGGATAGTTCCGGCGGACAAATGAATAAAATCCGCTCGGGTTATTGTGTAGTTTATTTTTCCAAATATGTTCGTCTGATAGCCATGCGATATCGGGCAAAATACTACCAAAGATAAGCATACTATTCTTTCTTTCTGTTACCTTCATTGAAACATAGGTATGAGAGAGTGGACCCATAGTATGTTAATCATATCATAAACAACAAAATGCGTATGATCGAAGATTTAGTTGACAATTGTGATCTATCTGACTATATTAGCCATTGGTTTCACTTGAATCCTGTCCCAATTACGTACGGTATGAGCACTGAAAGTATTGAGTCGAGGGTACAAATTCTCCAGAGTGGCGTTTATCCGCATTATCCCGAACTATTTAAGAGAGTATTAAATGAATTTTCCGATCGAATAAAAGGTATGGACATTATGCAGGCAAGCGAATATGTTCTCGCCGAATGCAACTGCACAGTAGCTCTTAATGGTTTTACACCGAATAAAGAGAATACAATATTTATTGCCAATCACCCTTCTTGGTTTTTGGATATACCCAGTTTTGTTTCGAAGTATGGTGAAGACTCACACTCTCTAATGTTTATCACCAGAGAAGAAGTTTTATTGGGATTGCCAGACGACATTCAGAAATATATTATTCCTGTTTCAATAGAAAAAAATGAGAGTAACATCGGATGGAAAATCGTAGGAATATGGCAAAAAATTGCGAGTTTACGGGATAAAAATATGGCCAAACCTTCTGGATTTTTGACTGCAAAGCGAAACCTTACCGCATTAAAAATTGCTGCTGATCATCTGTCTTTGGGTGGTACGCTGTATATTGTCCCTCAAGGAGATATCATCCGACAAGGTGATTCTGAACAAGAATGGCATAGAGGAATTGCCGTAATCGTGAGAGAAGTATTGACAAGCGGAAGACCTGTATATTTTCAGCGGGTGCAAATAGCCATTGAAGGAGATACAGTGAATTTTTTCTCAAAACAAAAACGCAATATCGTTGTGACGGTCGGAGAATCTATATCTTTAAACAATATTGACTCAACAGCAAGCACGAAGGCATTAACAGAATCAATTCATGCGTTATACAGATATGCGGTTTAGCAAATTTATCGTAACTGCTCATTTATTCTATGAGTTTTAAAGAACGTTTAACAGATGAATATCGTCAAGAATTTACTCCAGATATCCTGCAGGATTTTCAGGATGCTCAGGCATACACAAAGGAGGTATCAGAAAAGTATTATCGAGCCATCAGTTTCTTGCCATCTGAATACAGCTTTCCACTTTTTTCCCTCTACGCTGTGTTACGATCATTAGATAATTTAGTGGATGAACAGCCTGAGAAACAACCCGCTTTAATAGTCCAAGAATTACAGCAGGAGACTGAATAATTTCACAGTGATATTCATGCAGGTTCGAGTGAAAGAAAATATTATAAATCAGCAATATTTACCTTAAAAGCTCTCGGTATACCGACTGAGTATTTTGATATATTTTTTGATGCCCTTCGGCAGGATATAACCATAGATGAGTATCAATCATATGATCAACTTTCACGGTATAGTTATGCAACTTCAGGAATAACGGGGGTTATGATGTCTCGAGTATTTGGTGTCACCGATCCGGTATGTATAAAAGCGAGCGCGAGATTAGGGGAAGCATTTGCTTTAACAAATTTTTTAGATGATATGCAGCAGGATTGGGATCGTAGGAGAAAAATCTATATTCCCAAAAATGATTATGAACAATTTGGAATTTCACGGGACGACTTTTCCCGCGGGTTTGATCCAGCTCAGCTGAAACGATTATGGGAATTTGAGAAGCAACGAGCATTAGATATCTATACAGACGGTCAACAGGTTCTTAAATATCTTCCACCGTTGCCTAAAATTATCATTAGGACGGTAATTAACAGATATAAAAAGTTATTAAATGAACCAAATGCTCGCATAAGACCGCAATTTCCCGCTGAAGAATTTGGGAATGAATTAGAAAGTCAACCTCGGACTCTCATTACAATAGTGATCCCTACGAGAAATGAATCCGGAAATATTAAAAGATTACTGGATGCTCTTCATGTAAATTTGAATTCGGATAATTCTTCCATTTTGTTTGTTGATGATAGCGATGATAATACAGGTAAAGAAATTCGGAGATATGATTCAAAAATTCCTATCGAGATAATTGAACGAGCGAAAAATGATAGAAAAGGCGGATTGGCAACTGCAGCAGTCTTGGGTATGCAACGGGCCAAGGGAAAATATATTTGTATCATGGATGCTGACCTGCAGCACCCTCCAGAAACAATTCCATTGATGATAAAGGAAGCTACAGAAAACGACAATGATATCGTTATAGCTAGCCGTTATGTGGACGGTAGTATGTTTGATAATTTTCCTGGATATCGACATTTTGCGTCACGGGTTTCAGTAAAAATTATGTGGTTATTACTTCCTGAAACCAAACCTATTCATGATCCGGGATCCGGCTTTTTTCTTATCAACCGAAGGGTTTTAGAAAACGCAACACTTAACCCGACCGGATATAAAATACTCATGGAGCTATTGGTAAAAACTCGATGGAGAAAAGTCACAGAAATTCCATATACGTTCGGTAGACGAATGAGCGGAGAGAGTAAGGCAACGGCAAGCGTAGGTCTGGAATCTTTCTATCATCTATATATACTATATAGATATAGAAAAGATAGATAACTCATGAGTCGTAAAGAATTATTCACAGAAAGCTATTCTTTTGCACCTATATATCTTAGTGAATCGCTTCGACCATCAAGAAAAGTACTCGAACGATATAGACCAAAGCAATCTTGGTTTGTCAAACCATTTCTTACCTACCACGGAATTCGTCATTGCGCCGAAACACTGGTCTTAACCGAAATAATTACCAACGTGATGCCAGAGGAAAACCGTACACAGGTAAACAGAGACGCACTTCGCTGGAGTGCCGTTCTTCACGACAGTCATCGGATATGTGATATCGAACTAAATAAACATAGACACAGCATTCAAGCCGGCTTATGGGTCTTGAAAAACAAAAATCAGTTATCTGATTTATCAGAATCAACTATTAGTGCGATTTCGAGTATTATAGAAAATCACACGACATACTTTCCAGATGGCAATTCAATAATCACCGATGCATTCAGCTTTGGTCAATCAATTCCACATGAATTCGAATTGAGAATACTCCAATATGCGGATTCTTTAGGAGAAGTAAGAGGTTTTTTTGCAGATACACCATTTTCACACTTGGCACAGACAGCACGATCTATTATTTGTCATACAGTTAATGTTTGTGAAGGAAGTCACGTTACTATCATGCAGTATGAACAACAGACAACACAATCCAAAGTATTACGTTCCATTGCTGAGGAGCTCATAAGAAGAGACAGGACTGATGTTGAAATTAATTCTTTCTATCAAAATGATCCTTTTGGGGCAGTATTGGAAGCTGCTGAACGAATAAACATAATTAGGACTGGATAATAAAACGAGAATTAGTAAAATTTGCCATTATAATGCTATTTATAATAATCGTAGCCCGAAAAGAAAAAAGATTGAAAGCGGAAGAGTGGCCAAAAAGCCAAGAATTTTGTTCCTCTGAAACAGTATTCTTCCGAAAATAATTGGGAAGAGCGCCCATAGGATAAGGACCGGAACAGTCATCAGTGAATCATTTGAGATATTTGGTGTGAGATTTACAAATATTAGTGAGATCACAAATCCTATTAGAATCCATCCGAAGAAGTTTCTCCAGGGAATGCCGAAGAAAAATCCTGCTTTGTTCCATTTCCATGCTCCCCTTTGGACCGCAACTGGATCGATAAGAATATCAAACGATACCAACGCCAAAGCGGAAAATACTGCTTTTAAAATTCCATGTACTCCAAATGAGGCACAAAGTAAAGAAACTAGAAAAAAAGAAATATACATAAAAAGTATCCAAGCAACAGCAATTTCCATTGGGTACGCTCCGCCAATAACTATCCTACTTCGGAAATATCCTGAAGTAAGATTATATGAGTATGAAACTCCAAAAACGTTAAGTGAAGTTTTTAGACTGATTAGTTCCGAAATTGTTGAGACTATTCCAGTGACCAAAAGGAACGGAATTATACTCCACCCGAAAAAGAAAAATCCATGAAGAAAAATAGCTATTGTGACGATAATTAAGTAAAGACTGGATCGTGGTGCTACAATAGATTGAATAAAGTAAATTATTAACGTGCCAAAGTAAGACCATTTAATAAGTTCTGTCATTAAAATAAATTATACAAGAAAAATGATGCTATGCTCACCGTCGAAAGAAAATTATCAAAGCTTTTTTAGCTTCAAGCACTTCAGCTATAGAAAGTGTCTATGTCACGAGCCCTTCGGGCACATTTAGCACCGGTTTACCTAGTAATCCCGGAACTGAGCGGTTTGTTGGGAACGGGACGTTTGTCGCCGGGAATTTCTCGCTTCAACGCGATCTTGAAAGCGTGGGACAGAATAGCAACGTATCGGCGGAGCTTTTTACCTACAACCCCGCGCTCCTCTTTAATATGCCCGACTCCTTGCGGGAAGTACCGATCACGTGGCAAGAAGTGGCTCCGTAACGCTTCGCGTACGGAGTAAACTCCATAATCACGTGGCCCCCATCGGGCGCTTGTAGTTTTTCCGTGACCGTCTTACAATCAAATCAATTGCACGCAGTATGGAACTGAAAGAAAGATTTTATAAAATATATACGAATTTACCGCTCAACGTGCGCGACGAAGTGGTTTTTGTGATCGACAATGAACCCATTACATGGAAGGTGGCACGATTAGAGATTGACGGAGAGACGCAACTGTCACATGTCATATTGGAAAAACTTGCTGCATTGGGGGTTATATGAGAAAGATAGATAAAAATATGGCAGTGTCCAGTGAAGAGATTCGACAACTCGTAGTTGCACGTCTGCGCTCGTTTCCATCCGGGAAAAAACTTTCAATAGGTTCGGACGGCGAGTTTTCTAAAAATGAACTTATAAAGCGAGTGAACGAAGGAGATCCAATAGGGAAAAAAATCATTGAAATACAGCTTTCTTATCTGCGTTCTTTCAAAGAAGATACCCTTTTATCATTGGAAGCATAATATATGGTCGTTACCCGGCCTAATCATGATGTTACGATGCAGTACCTGTACGCCTGGAGCAGCGATGTCATTACTGAGGCGAAGAAACATAGCGTGACCGTAATAGATTTATCAGGAAAACGGGCAACACGAAATGAATTTACCAGTGTCGTAACAAAAATTCATCCATCACTTATTATGGTAAACGGTCATGGAAATGAGCGTATGGTAACCGGCTACGATAATGAACCGCTCGTAGTTGAAGGTGAGAATGAATTAGTGTTTCGTGGAACAATTGTGTATGCGAGGTCTTGTCAATCTGCTAGGCGCTTGGGGCCAGCATGCGTACAAAAAGGGACGATTGCATACATAGGATATACAGAAGATTTTGTATTTTTTATCGATGAAACAAAAATCACGCGGCCGCGAGAAGATACAACTGCAAAACGCTTTCTTGAACCCTCAAATCATATCGTCATGAGTTTGTTGAAAGGCCATACGGCAGGTCAAGCTCAGATAAAGTCAAAGAATATGTATATGCATACGATACAAAGATTGATGACGAGCGAAACTCCGAAAGAGGAAAAAGAATTGATCCCCTATCTCCGTTGGAACCTCATTCATCAGGTATGCCTTGGAGACGAGAATGCACGTGTTGCGTAAAGCACAAGTTCCACGAACGATCCCTATGACGAACGGTAATTATTATTACATTAAAACTCCCAACGATTTAATTTCGGTAATATCGCTCTGGTCATCCCGTGGGTCAAGTTCGGATCCGAAGGGAAAAGAAGGCTTGTCTCATTACTTTGAACATCTTTTTCTCAATAAAACGAAGACGTTACCCAATAAAATTGCAGTGTTAAGAGAAATAGACGGTTCTGGTTTGTTTTTTAACGCATATACGAGAAAAAATTCCGTATATTACTATTTTATACAGCGTGCTCAGGATCAGGAGAAAGCGTATAGAATACTTATTCAGGGACTTGCGGATTTTAGTGTTGAAAAGAACGATGTTGACCGTGAAAGAGTAATTATCTTGCAAGCGGATGGAGTTCCAGACTCATCGAACGACTCCGGCTGGAAAAAAATTATACGTATTGGGTATATGGCGGTATTGAATCTTTTTATGAGGCTGGATATTTCAGAATTTCACTATCAACAACAAGAAAACATATATCAGAGATACTGAGTATCGTAGTTGAAGAGATAAAAAAATTACAATTTGAAGAAATATCTGAAGAATCATTACTCCATCATAAAAACGCCATGAAAGCACATCTTCTGAAGCACTATATACAACCTGAGAATATGCTCTGGTGGTATGGATGGAACATATTTCTTGCTCATCGGGTGCTGACCATAGGAGAGCATCTTGACTCAATAGACTCGATAACTTCGAAAGAAATAGTTACATGCGCTCAGAAATATTTATCAATAAAAAACGTACACGTGGCGGCTCTCGGCAGTATTTCCGAAAGTGACATACAATTCAAAAACTAATTATATTGAATATTTGGTGGGTATTATAGCAATGTATTGGCGGAGCTGTTCATACCCTTCAAGCTAAAGTTTGCACGGGTACCTTCGGCATACAACCCCGCGCTCCTCTTTAATATGCCTGCCCGCAACGCCTTCGCAAACCCCGCCTGCCAGCGCCTGAGCGCAGGGATGGCGGGCAGGTCGTCTAGCGTGGCGGGCGGGCCCGACTCTCCCTCGATCGTACTCGGGATGAAGCACATGCGGGAAGTGCCGGTAACGTGGCCCTACTTCGTCCCACTGCGCTAAAGCTTCGCGGGACTACGCGGGGTACGACCCCACTACGCATTTCACTACGTTTAATGATAAAAGATTGCCGCGCCGTATGAACGGTCTCGCAATGACAGAGAGTGAAATTTCACTTTGCTCAAGATTTACTATGCGGCGGTCGCGAGTCGTTCATGCACCCATGTCCGTACTAATGTGGTAGGTCCGATACCTTTTTCATACGCTTTTTTCCTGATGATATTGAGAGTTCTACTATCAAAACGTATGGTAATCCCCTCAGAGAGATTTTTTGCTACGCGGACACGCACAGGTTTTAGTATATCCATATAATCGGCGATACTATGAGTATCCCAAAATTGTGCAAGATCCTCTCTGGATACGTTTTTTCCTGGCAATGGATCACGATGTGAGGATTTTGTCATAAAGATTCTCCTTTCGTTGTTTTATACAATACACGTTCCTTTTTGTCAGCAGATCGTGCAGTCACAACATACCATACTCCTTCTTCATCTTTCGGATCCAAAATAACGGATACCGTTTTTTCATCATTAGTTTTTCCAATAGCCATAAGACGACCCGAATGACCAGAGATAAACACTGGATTATTGTGACAAACTATTTCTACTTCCTTGGTAGTAATATCATGTCTAGCTATATGCGCAATATTTCCTGTGTCCCATATAAGCCGATCAACCCTGATCATATATAGATTGTAACGCAATGCGTTACAAAGTCAAGGAGGAAAATAGTCGGTCTATAATTAATATGTATATATTGACATAAGATATTATGTATGATAGTATGTATTTATGAATATACTTCCAACCATGGTGTCAGCGTCGGATTTACAGCGGGATTCATCTCGGATCCTTAATCTGGTAAAAACCGGAGATTCTCCTATTATTGTGATGCGAAATAATAAACCTGAAGCCGCCCTTCTTGGAATCGAAAAGCTTCAAAGCATGCATGATGCACTTCGAAGATTTGAGATGAAAGATGCATTACTAGCAGTTCACGAAGGAGAAGAAGAATATACAAGCGGAAAGACCATACTTCTCTCTTCAGATTTTCGTGAATTAGTTCATGATTAATATTCGTGCTACTCATAGATTTATCATGCACTTTAAATCTCTGGACAAAAATCAGAGAATTCTTGCTATACAAGAATTAGCATTATTCCGGGAAAATCCTCTTGATACTAGTTTTAATACTCATGCTCTTTCGGGCAAACTTTCAGGATTATATAGTTTTTCTGTCCTTTCTGATTTGCGTATTCTTTTTCGGTTTATAAAAAAAGATAAATCAGAAGTTCTCCTATACGACATTGGATCACACGAGATATATAAATAATTTAAAATTCGGGAGTCGACGGGGCGAGCGAAAATTGATATAATACATATATGGTAAAACGAGTGTATCAGCCAAAGAAGAAAAAGCGCATCCGAAAACACGGATTCCGAAGCCGCATGAGTAGTGTCGGCGGACGGAAGGTTCTAAAACGTCGAAGACTCATCGGGCGAAAAAAAATGGCCGTGGCAGCGAAATAAAATTTTTTTCAAACTTAATAATTTCATAAAGCCAGGCCTTCCCTACGGGGTCAAGCTGTTATAAGGCCTGGCCTTTTATAACATATGTTTCCCAAGGAAAATAGATTGCCATCGTATGAGATTTCCCTGTTGTTTCGATCCGGCAAAAGCGTGTCTGTTGATGGACTCCAGCTTCGATACGCCATTCGCATGGAAAAGACAAAACGATTTGCCGTGGTCGTCCCCCTTTCAGTTTCCAAAAAAGCGGTAGTTCGAAACCGGATGAAGCGGTTGGTTAGGGAATCGATACGGCAAATTCTTTCGATCTTGCCAGGGGGTATAGATGCTGTAATTCTGATTAAGCGATCAGCGGGATTAGATACGATTAAATTGATGAGCGAAAAAATAACATTACTATTTAGAAATATACAATAGTTTACTTGCAAGGTCAGACCTTTTTTATGATTGCCGTTCACAAGGTCTGACCTTTAACACCAATGAAGAAGATTATTTTATTTGCTATTCGAATATATCAGGGGGTATTTTCGTTTGAGACCGGGATTCCGCACAGATTGTTTCCTTGGATTAAGATTTGCCGGTTTACTCCGACGTGTAGCAGATACACATACCAGGCGGTCGATCGGTATGGTATACTCTATGGATCGTATCTCGGGGTAAAAAGAATCGTACGCTGTCACCCGTGGAATGCGGGAGGAAGAGACGAAGTACCAATAGCAAAATAATTCCTGCGGAGCAGGATCTGGTTTCGCCAGACAAATACTACAAATCCGTCAGCTTACGGACCAATAAACAAATGAATTGAAGAAAAAAATATGGAAAATGTAAATCTTTGGAATCAATTACTCATCTGGCCGATCGTCAATGTCCTGATCGCGTTTTATAAACTGTTTGAGTGGCTTCATATTCCGGGACCTTTGGGGTTTGCCATCATACTTCTGACCATTGTATTTCGCCTCGTCCTCTACCCTCTCACCAAAGTGCAACTCTCTTCGGCTAAAAAAATGCAGAATTTGAAGCCGCACCTGGATCTACTCAACGCCAAACACAAAGATGACAAAACAGCTCTGCAGCAGGCACAGCTTGCTCTCTACAAAGAGCACGGAGTAAATCCAGCGGCAGGATGTCTTCCGATGTTGGTGCAGCTTCCGATTCTCATAGCTCTCTATAACGTGTTTTATGAGGTGCTTAATAATGGCAATCTCGAAAAATTAGTTGCGACTCTCAATAAAGTCGTCTACCATTCAGCGCTTCAACTTTCCACGTTCGATTTTACTTTTTTTGGAATAAATCTCGGGATAAAGCCAAATGAATATCAGAAATACGGATGGTGGCTATTGGCGATCCCGGTCATCACTGGTCTCTTGCAGTGGTACCAGAGTAAACTTATGCTGCCGCAGGGAGCAACGAATACTACAAATCCGACAAATACTACCAATACTACCAATGTAAAAACAAAAAAAGAGAATGCAAAATCAATTGAATTGGTGAAAGTAGAAGATGGTAAAGATGGAAAAGGGAAAGAGCCGGCGGTGGATCAATCGATGGAGATGCAAAAACAGATGGCGATGATAACCCCCATTATGTTTGGATATTTTGCATTGCAGTTTCCGTTGGGCCTCGCTCTTTACTGGAATATCTTCGGTCTTTTTGGTATAGTGCAGCAGCTCAAGGTGAATAAGGAAAATTAAATACTATGGAACAAGCAGTGGAACATACAGAACAGGTAACAAAAATTACAGAAGAATTACTCAACCGACTTGAAATAGTAGGTACTGTGTCTGTAGATATAGATGAGACCGGAGCATACAGAGTACATATCTCAACAGAAGAAACAGGTTTACTCATCGGATTTCATGGCAGAACGCTTGAAAGTTTTCAGATAATTCTTGGGATCATGATTTCAAAGACAGTCGGAGAATGGGTACATGTATACGTAAATGTAAATGATTATCGCGAAAAACGCGAAGAGGCACTCATGCATATGGCGCAAAGGGCTGCAGACAGAGTGCTTGAAACAGGACGATCCGTAGAACTTGCCCGCCTCTCCCCGTCTGAACGGCGCGTCATCCACCTTACTTTGTCCGGTGATGACAGAGTGATGACAGAGTCTATCGGCGAAGGCGAAGACAGAAGACTCGTTGTGCGACTGAAGGTGTAGTTTTTCGAATTTTTCAATTATCCCCTACTTTATTTTTCAACTTATAAAAAATATGTAATTATATTTTGGTATTATAAGGCCAGGCCTTCCCTGCGGGGCCAAGCCGTTTAAAGGCCTGGCCTTTAAGAATCTTTAAGATTTTTGCTCACGTACTCTTCGGGTAAGATTTGACTGTATAACATGTTCTCGCCATACTATGAACAATGATTCATAGAATTTTCTTTTTTCTTCTTATAGTTTTTCTTCCGACGCAGTTGGGTCTTCACTTTTGGCCGGAGTGGTCGTATGTGTTGGGCCGACGGATTGATTTTTTGTCCTCTACTCTTTTTATCACGGACATCTTACTGGTTGGAACAGTTATGTTTTGGTTGTTAGAATATTTGTTTATGAAGAAAAGTATTAAGGGGTTAGTATTAAGTATTTGGGGAAAATCAATTTTGCTAAATACCATTTACCTTATGCTCATCCCATTGTTCATATATTTTAATATCCTCAATGCTGCTTCCCGTCCAGTTGCTTTATATTCATGGTTTAAATTTTTTGAGTATGTGCTTCTGTTTATGTATATTATCAAAACAAAACCATCAATCTATTTTTTGTCTACCGGATTGACTGTCGGTATTTTATATTCTTCGATAATTGCGATTGGACAGTTTTTATTGCAACACTCTCTGGGCGGAATATTCTGGTTTCTCGGTGAGAGAACGTTTACCGTCGATACCCCGGGCATCGCGCGATTCCCCCTCTGTCTCCCGTCTTTTTTTGGATGCATAGAGTTTCTTCGAAGTTATGCGACATTCCCCCACCCCAATGTCCTGGCCGGGTATCTCGCGGTGGGTGTTCCATTATTGCTTAATAAACAAATAGCCAAATATACAAATAAACAAATAAACAAATTAAATACAGTACGAAAAATAGCGATAGTATTGGGACTTTTAGCACTAGTGCTGACGTTTAGTAGAAGCGCGGTGTTGGTGATGATTTTGTTTGGATTGTTTAGATTCATGCAGTTTTTTATATTCGATAAAGTTAAACTCGTGAATACTGCTCGCCCTGAGCGAAGCCGAAGGGAATATAGAATACTGAATACTGCATTCATGATTCATACTTCAATATTCAAAAAAGCGGCTATACTCTTTGTTTTTCTATTATGTGTTGTCGGACTATATGTTCTAAAAAACTTTAATCTTGCAGAAGAGTCTCTCGTTGTACGGCAGGAACTCATGGCGTCTGCGTGGACACTTTTTCAGAGTTCTCCCCTCTTTGGCATCGGTCTTGGGAATTTTATCGTCCGGCTTCCGGATGTACTCACTGCACATTCGGTCTACTTTCTACAACCGGTGCACAATATTTATCTTCTTCTGTTGTCCGAGATTGGCATTGTGGGTATCGGTTCTCTTCTGTTATTTGGATATATATTTTTAAATACAGCAATATCAAATATCAAAAATCAAAAATCAAATATACAACTCAAAAATAAAAAATCGCATCACGCATTACGCATCACGCTCTTCGTTATTCTCGTCCTGGGGTTCGTGGATCATTATTGGCT
>JBBTTM010000037.1:0-8064 GCA_038064255.1 Patescibacteria group bacterium
ACCACGCTTCTGAAAATCATTTCAGTCATCCCTCCGTTTTAATATTTGACTTTAAAATTGCAGGGTAGTAAAATTAATAACTATGAAACAGCGAACACTTACAGCTATCCTTCAAAAGGCCGCAAAAACGTTTCCGGCGCTTGTTATCACCGGACCACGACAATCAGGAAAAACCACCCTGGTCAAATCTGTCTTCGGCAAAACACATACGTACGTAAATCTTGAAGACATGGATATACGGGGCATTGCCGCATCTGATCCAAGACAATTCCTGGCAAACTATCCCAAACCGATCATTATCGATGAAATCCGGTATGTGCCAGAACTGTTGTCATACATAAAAACACAGATCGATAATGATAGAAAGCCGGGGCAATGGATATTCACCGGATCACAATATTTTCCGCTTATGAAACATATGAGTGATTCTCTCGCGGGCAGAATTGCTGTCATGTCGCTATTGCCCTTTACGGCAACGGAATGCGTCGGCCAAGGCAGTCATGCCAGCGCTGTCGAGTCGCCTTTTACCATTCCGATGCAATCACTTACCCATTGCAAAATACGCCAAACACTTGAAACTATCATGCTGCGGGGCGCATACCCCGAATTGGTAAGCAACAGTCAGGTAGACCGGCGTATCTGGTTCAACTCATATCTTACCACCTACCTTGAGCGGGATATACGAAACTTGAAACAAGTGGGGGACCTCAGACAATTTGAATTATTCGTGCGTTTATTGGCTGCCAGAACCGGTCAGATACTCAATATTTCAGATATCGCCCGAGACAACGGCATATCTGTACCGACAGCAAAAACTTGGATATCTCTCTTGGAAACGGGGTATCAAATACACCTTTTGTATCCGTACTACCGAAATATTGGCAAGCGTCTAATCAAAAGCCCAAAAATTTATTTTACCGATACGGGGTTCGCAGCATTTCTTTTGGGAATACACGATGTCAACACACTTCGACATAATCCCTCATATCCACATTTGTTTGAAACATTCATTGTCTCTGATTTTCTCAAACGTTTTTATCACACTGGTATTATTCCAACAATGTATTATTTACGCACAAGGGATGGCTTAGAAATTGATATCATTTTAGAGGATGCCGCAAAATTGCATCTTGTCGAAATAAAAAGTGCCATGACAATTCTCCCTGAACATTCGAGGCAGCTTGCCCATGCGCTTCGGGATATCGGTAAACAAAAAACGTCAGCTACCATCATTTCGCGCACCTCCACAAGCGTCCAGTTAACCAACGCCGTGCGAAGCATTTCCTGGCAGGATGCCCTCCTAACAAAACCAGCATGAAACATGCAACCAGTGACATCGCCATAGAACTCACAAATGTGAGTAAAACATACACCATCCACCACGAAAAACCGACACTCGTCGAAACCATTGGCGGAAAAAATAGAGAAACATTTACTGCGCTCGATAATATTTCCCTCACTATCAAGAAAGGGGAGAGGGTGGGCATCATCGGCCCAAGTTTAATATCTTTCCATTTGAAATGGAAAGATTTGACATTTCATTCTATCTCTGATAGAATCATTCTATGAACGAAATTGTGCACCTGCTTAATCCTTGGTGGCGTGGCGAAACATTTGACGTGGGCATATCACGACCCAAATATGTCACCCCTCTACAAAATTCGCTTTCCCGCAAGAAAACAATTTTACTGGTCGGGTCGCGAAGAGTGGGCAAAACCACGCTTCTTCGTCAAACAATAAAATTTCTGTTGCAAACCGTGGAGTCTAAACACATACTCTACCTCCTTCTTGATCATCCACAAATAGCCCAGTCGACCATTCTCGAACTCGTCACGCAGTTTCGTAAACATTTTGCATTAGATAGATCAACAAAATTGTTTCTTTTTCTCGATGAAGTCCAATACGTGAAACAGTGGGAGCAAGAGGTAAAAGCACTCAGTGATACAGAAAACGTTCAAATTTTCCTTTCCGGGTCGGCATCCTCGGAACTTCTTACAAAAAAATCTTTCTTAACCGGACGCGTAAAAACCTACGTCATACAACCGTTAGATTTTTCTGAGTATCTCCAATTCAACAAAGCAGTTATACACGAAACTGAAACGTATAAGTATATAAAATATTGCGAAGAGTACCTGATGTATGGTGGGTATCCAGAATACGTACTCTTAAAAGATCCCGCTTATTTTTCTGATCTGATAAATGACGTGTTATATAAAGACATTATAAGAATGTACGATCTTAAAAACCCAGACGTGCTCAAGGATTTGCTTCTCCTTCTTGCCGATCGAACAGGACAACAATCAACATTTACAAAACTAAGTCACGTCCTTAACGTCAAGAATGACACGGTTAAAGAATATATTTATTATCTCAAAAATACATTTCTCGTTGACGAACTTCCCCGATATGCCACATCCCGTGCGAAACGTATTTATGCTGCCAAAAAATTTTACACAGCTGACAACGGCATTCTCTATAATTTACTTGGAAATGTTTCACGTAGCGCGGCGTTTGAACAAACAGTGTATCGGATACTGAGAAATACGTCCAAATCAGTATCGTTTTATTATGAAAATCAAAAAGAACTGGATTTTGTCGTTGACCGCGGGCAGGGACCAGAACTCTGGGAAGCAAAATACTCTTTCAAACAAGAAAATTTTGATGCGATAAAAAAATACAAATCTATTGCTTTGGAGCTCAACATAAAAACAATAACTATTGTCACCATGGACACACAACAACTACACATACCAGAAGATGCCTCCATACAATTCCTGCCGTTGTGGAAACTCCTGCTTTCGCAAAAATGAAAACAACGAATAACATCGCTATCCAACTCACAAATGTGAGTAAAACATACACCATTCATCATGAAAAACCAACGCTCGTGGAGACACTGGGCGGAAAAAACAGGGAAACGTTTACCGCTCTCGATAACATCTCGCTTATTTAGGACAATTTGTCAACACTATTGACAGATTGTCCATTCTAAGACATACTATACTAACGTATGATTCAACGTGAAATTGCCAAACAACTACTTGTTGCCGCAAAAACATACCCCTTAGTCGCGCTTGTTGGACCAAGACAATCAGGAAAAACGACACTTGCAAGGGCTTTGTTTCCTACCTATACGTATGTATCACTCGAAGATCTGGATCAGAGAACTTTTGCCCAACAGGATCCGCGTGGATTTTTCTCTGCCTATAGCAATCATTGCATTTTTGACGAAATCCAAAAGGTTCCGGAACTTTTTTCTTACCTTCAGGGTATTAGCGATCAAAAGGGGATGGGTAGATATATTCTCACAGGGTCTCAAAACTTTCTCCTCCATAAACACATCGCTCAATCTCTTTCTGGTCGTATTGCACTTCTCACTGTTTATCCATTTTCTGTAGCTGAACTGGAAAAAGCGCATATGTCATGGAAAACACCAGAAAAATATATGTTTTCCGGCATGTACCCGCCCATATATGACCGAAAAATTACCCCAACCAGCTGGTATCCCAACTACATACAAACATACATAGAACGCGATATACGTGACATCACCCAGATAACTGAATTATCGACATTCCAGGTGTTTGTAAAACTTTGTGCAGGACGCATCGGACAGCTATTAAGCCTATCTTCACTTGCACGTGACTGCGGAATTACCCATAATACGGCGCGGGCATGGCTATCGCTCTTAGAAACAAGCTATATCGTCTATATGCTTCGCCCGTATTATCAAAATTTTAATAAACGGCTGGTCAAAATGCCGAAGTTATATTTTTATGATACCGGACTTGCAAGTTCTCTGTTAGGCATTCAATCATCCGATCAACTTGCTACTCATTATCTTCATGGGGGACTCTTTGAAAATTTTATCCTCACCGAATATCTGAAATATAAAGCGAACACAGCATCAACTATTGACTACTACTTCTGGAGGGACAAGGTGGGTCATGAAATAGATCTCCTCGCAGAAGAAGGGGAGACACTGCATGCAATCGAGATCAAATCCGGAAAAACCATCATAGGTGACTATACCAAGACTCTTTCTTATTTTCAAAAAATCTTTACCGACCCAAGAAGAAGACTCAATCCTTTCATTATTTATTCCGGCGAACAGACACAAACTCGAAACGACATGCGCATTGCAAGCTGGAAAAACACACCGTTATTGTCTCACCCAAAATAACCATGCGTAAGTCTATACCCTCAAGCGATCTCGCCATCCGGCTCACGGATGTCTCCAAACGCTACACAATCCATCACGAGAAGCCCACGCTCGTGGAGCGACTGACCAACGGAAAAGACGAAGAGTTCTGGGCGCTCAAAGATATTAATCTCACGATTAAGAAAGGGGAGAGGGTCGGTATCATCGGCCCAAACGGCAGCGGGAAGACGACGCTTCTCAAAATTATTGCCGGCATCACGACGCCTACATCGGGCACGGTCAAAACGCATGGCCGCATCGTCTCTCTTATTGACCTAGAGGCCGGCTTCCACCCTGAACTTGCCGAAAAGCCGGTCTTTATGGCACCATAGAGTAATTCTTCTATGTATATATACCTTGACGAAAGCGGAACTCTTACTAAAAACGATGGCAAATACTTTATCGTGGCCACATATTCTGTGGGCGACTCACGAAAAATTACGAAAGCTTTTAGAAAGTGGCAAAAGACAAAATTTCCTAAAAAACTACAAAGACAGGCAGAGTTAAAATTTAATGACTCTCACATTGATGAGAAACTAAAACTCAAGACATTGCAACATTTTGCAAAACAGGACATCCGAATCTTCTACACTTTCCTGAAGAAGAAAAACATTCCTCAAGAATACCATAAGAAAGGCAGGGTAACTGAAACAGGACTCCTCTATACCGAAATAGTCAAGGCAACTCTTGAGCTATATATGCCTGTTACTGAAAGCAGCTTTATCACCGTGAGAGATCAGCGAACTCTCAAGGGTGTTACTGTCAATACATTTAATGAAACACTTAGAGCAAGCTTGCTCCCAAAGCTTCCAGCGAAAGTACTCTTTCAAGTACAGGCTGTAGATTCCACGAGTAATCCTCTCATTCAAGTTGCTGACTGGGTATGTGGAGCACTCGCGCGATATTATGAAGGAAAACCTATGGGTGAAGAATTTTACAGCGTATTGAAGGGAAATATCGTACAAGAGAAAGAGTTGTTTTCAGAAAAATGGACAAAAACGTGGAGAAAATAAAAAAAGACCCGCTCAACACAAGCAGATCTATTTTATTGGAGTGGCGATGCTCTCTGTGTTGTTCCTAGACTCAAACTGAGTGAACCACTCAGGAGCATCTAGGCACAAATAGTGTATTATTACCAACTCCACTGCGACTATATCATATCTATTTATTATGATCAAGAACACAAATAATATTGCCATACGACTGACCAATGTCAGTAAAACATATACTATTCACCACGAAAAGCCGACACTGGTTGAAACATTGGGTGGGAAAAACAGGGAAACGTTTACAGCACTTGATAATATTTCTCTCACAATCAAGAGAGGGGAGAGGGTAGGTATCATCGGTCCAAACGGGAGCGGGAAGACGACGCTTCTGAAAATCATCGCGGGCATCACCACGCCCACATCTGGCACGGTCAAGACTCATGGACATATCGTCTCTCTCATCGACCTCGAGGCCGGATTTCATCCGGATCTGACAGGTATCCAGAATATCTACCTCAACGGCATGCTTCTTGGAATGAAAAAAGAAGAAATTGAACGCAAACTCGAATCAATTATAAAATTTGCAGACATCCGACAGTTTATTGACGTCCCACTTTATACATACTCAAGTGGAATGAAACTTCGTCTTGGCTTTGCAATTGCATTCGTATCTAACCCAGACATAATCATACTCGATGAATGTCTTAATGTTGGAGATATAAAATTTAAAAAAAAGGTAAAACGAAAACTCGATGGCATATTAAAGCACAAAACTATAATTGTTGTTTCTCACTATCTCATGGATATTAAATATTTTTCAAATCATATTATACTTTTAAGAAATGGTAAAATTTATCTAGGTGAAAACATTCTTACTACATATAACAAGTCAAAATATTAACTATGTCAATGTCCCTTGCAAAGACTTAAAAATTAATGAACATCAGAAATATTTACATATCAACCTTCCATTGTGAATAATTCATACAAACAAATGGCCGCAATGATATCTTGCCACCCCAAACCGCAAAGCATTCTCAAGCTCAGATGTCTTGTTGAACAAACAAGTATAGTCCTTGATCTACACGATATTGTATCTTTTGGTTTTAAACGTAAATTCATTAGAAATGTACTCCGGAGTAATATTCTAAATATTCTCAATGGGAAAACTGCTATTAAGGAGCGAAGAGATATTCGATCCAGTCCAAAATATTATTGAATACTTGGGTGCAAATTCAATGAATAATTTTAGCAATATTTTACTTCGCAAAAATTATTTTTACATAGACTTACTATGGATCTTAGGTTTATTTACACTAATGTATTTTGCATTCGCAATACAGCACAATACTCTAGAAAATAACGGTCAATGGAATTCTACAAAAATTACCCTAGATAAATCACCGATGGGTAGCTGGTCATATTTCAATGGAACACAAGCTCTAGCTCATAATTCTTTACACCTGGATGCATGGAACGGTTTTCAAGAAGTATATACAAAAAAACAATTTATACCCTCTGAAATTAATTTCAAATTTAAATTAGCAAATAATTCATATATATATGTTGAATTCGGCAGAGATGATACATCTTTTTCTGCTTTTCGACTAAGTAACAATGCCCTGTTTTCAAACGCATCAATAAATTTAAAAACGGATGGAGAGTTTATTTCAAAAAATGATTTCAAGTTAACGATAGTTCCTAATACATGGTACAAAACATCCGTTAGATTTCAATCGAAATCGGAAAGAACAGAATTATATATCAACGATCTTTTTATTACATCAACTAGCTATTCTAATAATCATCTAGGAAATATTGGTTTTAGAGGTGGGTTAAACGCTAGCACTATTGATACTATTGAGGTAAAAGACGTATTAGGTAAAAGTATTTTTCAGGATAATTTTTCCTATCGGGAAAATCGGACTTTTTTTGTTTTTCTATTATTATTTTTTTGTATTATTGTTCTTTGGGAAATATTAAGGGTTTCATATTTCACGAAGGCACATTCGTTACTCCATTTGATAAAAGTATTGCAAGTACTATCAATAGCGGTATTTATAGTAATTCTTTTAATAAGTATTTATTTAGCGGATAAATACCCACGAACAAACAGTATCTTCTCTTTCTATTGGAATAGAAAAGAAATGGACTATCAAAAGTCAAAAATCGTGGACATGGACAAAAAGCTTTCGTCCTTACTTCCAAAAAGAACCTATAGGGTATTATTTCTCGGGTCATCGCAAACATCGGGCTCCGGAGTAAACGATATCAATGATACGTTCGTTTCACTGTCTGAAAATATGACCAATATAATACAAATGTCATATGCCAAAGGGGATTATAGGAATATATTAGGTACGTCTGTTAATAGGGAAAGTCTAATAGAAACAGATAAAGTTGAATTTATAAACGGAGGTATATCTGGAGTTGATTCGACATTACTACTTAAAAAGTATAAAGAATCATGGAGAGAAATACTTGACCCAGATATGCTAATTTTAAATCTATCAAATAATGATGTGAATAAATCTGAATCATTTAAATCAAATTTAATAAAATTTTCAATGCTAAATCAACCAGATATAAAAACGATATTTGTATTAGAAGCAAATAGTATTGAAGTCCCCTCAATAATAATTCATAATCATGAAATCATGAAACAACTTGGATCCGAACTGCATATACCGGTCATTGACCTCCATAACTACCTGATAACTAAATATGACACTGGAATTATATGGTGGGATTTCGTCCATATGACAACATACGGTCACAGGCTTACAGCTAAATTTTTGTCAGAAAATATCTCAAAATACAATGACACTCCCCGAGGCAGAGCCATCGGGGTATCTAAGCCATAGCTTCCGGTAG
>JBBTTM010000038.1:0-3770 GCA_038064255.1 Patescibacteria group bacterium
GTATTTCAACCAATATCCGAAACGCGAAATTCTTCCCCGTGATAAACGGAAAGAAAAAAGTCCCCGGCACGATAAACGGAATAAATCGAGTAAAAGAAAAACTCGAGACATTGCTCGAGCTTTCCAATAATCACCAGAGTTTGACCTCTGGATCGGTGGGTAATCCCAAAAGTAGTTTAAATATAAGTGATATAAAAAATAAAGACAAGACAATCGAAAACCCCCGTATGGGGGCTTTCTCGGAGGCCGAAGCCACTAATACAGGTAGTATAGGTAAACCAAAAAAATAAGTCAAGCAGATATGCACAGATATTCAGTAAAACCTATGCAAAACTATTATTAAACCGTAAAAAAGCTAGCCGAGTAGTATTTTGCAGTTTTATCATCTTTAGCCTTATGTTGTAATGGTTATACTTTGTATGGGACAAACAGATAAAGGGGCGCGCGACTAAGAGTTGACACCTTTTGACACCCCTGTATAGTTATATATGTTATGAACGAAATAAACCCCAATGAGGTATACACGACCGGGGAAACACGCAAACTCCTCAAAATAAGCGAGAGCACCATCAAGCGACTTCTCAAAAGAGGCCTGGTTCGCGCGAATAAAGTCGGCGGACAATATCGCATCTTGGGAAAGGAAATTTTACGCCTCGTCTCCCCCGAACTTGAAAATGGTGCCGCGAAATCATATCTCAACATCAAGAAAAAAGTCGTGAATAAGATTAATAGATGGTAACATAATAAAAAATGAAAAAAGCACTTATCACGGGCATCACCAGACAAGACGGGTCATATCTCGCTGAACTTCTTCTTAGTAAGGAGTTACGAGGTTCATGGCATTGTTCGTCGCGCGTATAATATATATCGTCGCTTATTTCTAATATGATGAAAATCCGCACTTTTTTATTCCCTATCGGAACACTGTGGTCAACAATAGCCATATTCCCGCGAGCATTCCGCGGATATTTTACGCGTATCCTTCTCCTTTCAGTACTCGGTTTTTTCACGGGACTTATTGAAGGCATCGGCATTACGATACTTATCCCGCTTTTCACCTTTTTTGACAACAGCGAACGCCAACCGACAGACTTTATATCTCGCACCATTGAACATTTTTTTGCATTTCTGCACATACCATTCACCCTTCCGGCGGTACTTTTGCTTATCATCTTTCTATTCTTACTCAAGTTCGCCGTGGTAATGCTCTACAGCTATATCGCCGTCAGGATCCGCACTGGGTATGAGCGCAACACTATGGACCAGCTCCTAAAAAATACGCTGCGGGCTGATTGGCCTTACTTATTGAAACAGAAACTCGGGCGGCTGGAAACACTCATCAAAATAGACTCGCGGGAAAGCGGCAGAATGTTGGAAGCGATATCAACGACTCTCACGATAGGCGCGACCACGGCGGCATATTTTCTGGTCGCTATGAACATCTCACAAACGGTCACCGCGGTGGCTCTTGTGTTTGGCGCCATATCATTCATTCTATACAAACCGCTCTTCTCTCTTGCGCGCTCGTTATCGCAGCAAACATCCGGAATGAATGTCGCCATAGCTCATCATATAAACAAAAGCATCGTCGGAATAAAAACTATCAAAGCGCTCGGCGCGGAGGATCAGCTCGTCGTATTGGGAGAAGGACTTTTTGGAACACTTAGAAAACTTCAGCTGCGATCAATCCTTCTGGGAAAAGTCGTCGCGGAGTCAATGCAGCCGATTGGCATCATTTTCATAACAGCCATCATCGCTTTCACATTTTACAAGACATCATATAACCTCGGCGCATTAGCCGCTTTAATTTATCTGATCAATCGCATATTCCAGTATATACAGCAAATTCAGGGCGCCATACACAATATCAGTAGTACACTGCCTTATGTGGAAAATATCACTTCGTACTTGGAAGAAGCGCGGACAGCGAAAGAGAGCCGCCACACAAATGAAGAGGGATCGTTTGAGTTCAACAAAGCTCTCGCGTTCAAATCAGTCCATTTTTCCTACACTGGCCAAAAAGAAGCGCTTCATTCCGTTTCATTCAGCGCGGCAAAAGGAGAGATGATTGGTTTTGTAGGTCCTTCGGGGGCGGGAAAAACTACGATATTTGACCTTATCCTCCGCTTCCTCAAGCCGGACTCTGGAGAGATATCAGTTGATGGGAAAAACATCTATTCTATCAACATCGGAGATTGGCGCCGAAATATATCCTATGTATCACAAGATGTATTTATACTCAACGATACGGTACTCAATAACATAAAATTCTTTGATGAGTCCGTAACTGAAAAAGATGCGCGCGGTGCCGCAAAGATGGCGCAAATATATGACTTCATTGAGGCTCTGCCTGACGGATTTGATACTATCGTCGGCGAACAAGGAAACCTTCTTTCCGCGGGACAGCGACAACGCATCGCCCTTGCGCGCGCTCTTGCGCGCAAACCGAAAGTTCTCTTGCTGGACGAGGCTACCAGCGCGCTTGATAATGAATCCGAGCAACGCATCCAAGAGGCGATAGAAGGCCTCAAGGGAGAAATGACTATCTTGGTGATTGCCCACAGGATATCAACGGTGTTAAACGCCGACCGTCTGTTTGTGGTAAGCGACGGCAGAATAATTGAGCAAGGCAAACCGCGCGAGTTATTAAAAGATAAAGAAACCTACTTCCACAGGGTGTATAATCTGAGAAAGTGAGGGAGGGGTAATTGGATACACGACCACAAGACAGACACTCTTCTCTCCTTCGCCAGCAACCGACATCTCTCAAAATTATGGATACTGAATACTATATAAAATTCGTAAAACATCTGGTAAAAAAAATGATAGGTAGACCAGACCCACTTTGGCCGCTTTTTTTATTTGAGCAAAAGGTCAACCCTCTCACCTGGGAAAACCGAACATCAATACTCGCGTGGGCGGAAGACTGTCTTAAAAAAAGGATTGGGTACGAAGCACTGGAACTTTACGCGAAAAGTGACGATCCTATTGTAAGGCAGGGATATGAACTAAAACAGGTAATCGAGCAAAAATTCAAAAATGTTCTATCAGATAAGCAGGATGTTCGCATCCTCATCCATGTCCCAGATCCAATACGCTCCCCCGCCGGCTATTCCCTCTTTAAAAACTTCGCCGAAGCGTTTGAGTTTATTGGTATCCCCACAAGAACATTTTCATGGAACGACTCCACAGAGCAAATTCTTAGTGAATTCAAACCGACAATTCTTCTCTCGAGCGATTATTATACATGGCTTGAAAAAATTGATTGGGACGCCATCAAGAAATACCGTCAAAACAATAAATTAAAAATTGGTCTTACTGCAGGTCTTGCGGAATACGGCAATACCTCGCTTCTTGAACGGCTCACCTGGGCAAAAAAACACCAAGTTGATTTCTACTATAGTTACCGCGATAGTGACTATGTACATACACGCAAGGAGTACAAGCCATTTTTTAATGCAGGATACAAAATCTTGTTTCTTCCGTTTGGTGCAAACATTCTCCATTACTATCCAGTCCCTTGTATTGCGCGAGATGCGGCATATACGTTCCTCGGATCGGTCAACGGCGCCAAACTACCGCGATATATCCAATACTTATCTCCTATTACTTCAAAATATCCCGGAATCTTTGATGGACCGGGTTGGCGGAAAATCAAGGATTTCAAATTCAACCGTGACCGTGACAGATATTTGTATGCGCGAAGTATGGTAGGTTTGAATATACATCTGCAGGAACAAATAGATTGGGCGTGTGAAGTAAACGAGCGC
>JBBTTM010000038.1:3780-10880 GCA_038064255.1 Patescibacteria group bacterium
AAATTGCTTCCAAAACTTTTTTCAAAAAATGCCCTTTTCATTACCAAAAACCCCAAAGAATACCAAGAATGTTTTGAGATGATATTAAAAGACCCCAAAATCGGAACCGAACGCGCTCTTGTGGCCCAGCGTGAGGTATTTGAAAGACATACGACCTTTCACAGGGCACAGTCTTTTATTAAACAACTAACGATGCAAGGATTAATACGCTAAACTACAAGCTTATTCTGCAAAAATATGAACTACATACCTGATGAATCTTATAAAGCCCTCATGGAATTTGGACCTATTTGTGCCATTGATATAATTTTTTTTAATAAGGAAAAAACAAAAACTCTCTTGGGGAAAAGGGTGAACAAGCCATACAAGAATATCTTTTATTCTTTTGGTGGTCGCCTGCGGAAAAATGAACTACTGGAGGACGCAGCTATAAGAATCGCAAAAAATGAAACGGGAATAAGATTGAATGAATCTGATTTAATTTTTGCTGGCGTTGACAATGAAATTAGCGACGGTTCAATTTTTGAAAAAATTAATTACCACGCCGTGGTTATATATTTCGGATGTGTAATTTCTTCTAGCACGAAAATTCATTTGGATGCGCAACATAGCACGCACAAGTGGATTAATGTAAATGACGCTAATATACACCCAAGCATACAACCCAGAATTGCTAGTGCGTTAAAAACAGTTAGTATATCATTATGAAAAAAACTTCTAAAATATATGTGTCTGGGCACCGAGGGCTTGTTGGATCAGCAATCGTACGGCTTTTGAAAGAAAAGGGGTTCGTGAATATGATCACACGAACACGAAACGAGCTTGATCTAACAAAACAAAAAGATGTTTTGGATTTTTTTATAAAAGAAAAACCGGAATTTGTATTTCTATCCGCTGCAAAAGTGGGTGGTATTATGGCGAATAAAACATACCCTGCCGATTTTATACGGGATAATCTTTCAATAGAACTTAATGTAATTGAAAGCGCACGATTATCCAAAGCAAAAAAACTTCTATTCTTAGGAAGTTCTTGTATTTACCCGAGGCTTGCACCGCAACCAATGAAAGAAGAATATTTTCTTGATGGTAAGCTGGAAGAGACAAACAAAGCATATTCTGTCGCAAAAATTGCCGGTATTGAGATGTGTCAAGCATACAATAAACAGTACGGCACAAACTTCATTAGCGTAATGCCAACAAACATTTATGGGTTGGGAGATAACTTCAATCCAGAAAGCTCTCATGTTATACCAGCTCTTATAAGAAAATTCTATGAAGCGAAGATCTCTAGTAACCCGTCCGTCGTGCTGTGGGGAAGTGGTAAAGCGTATCGAGAATTCCTATATGTAGATGACCTTGCGGATGCTTGTATGTTCTTAATGGACGCCTATAATTACCCTGAAATAATAAATGTCGGAACTGGAGAAGACATCACCATAAGGGAACTCGCCATGCTAATACAACAAATTGTCGGGTACAATGGAGAAATTATATGGGATACTGAAAAGCCGGATGGAGCCCCACGAAAACTTCTTGATGTGTCAAAGCTTAATAAACTTGGCTGGAAGTATACCACAGCACTTAAAGACGGCATCGAAGCGACTTATGAATGGTATAAAAAAAATTACTAAGTTCTGCCGTAGCGTTATAAAATACAGATGATACCTTTGATGAAAAATGCCTTCATAAACGAGGACGAAACAAAGAAAGCTCTGGCTGATTTTATTTTGGGCGCAAAAAAATTAAGTATGGGCGAGAAGTGTCGTGAATTTGAAGTGACCTTCGCTAAAGAGCAAGGACGAAAAGAGGCGATTCTGTTCAATAGTGGCGGGAGCGCAAATCTTGCGATGCTTCAGGCACTCAAAAATCTTGGGCGATTGAAAGACGGCGACTCTGTCGGATTTTCTGCGCTCACATGGGCAACGAATGTCATGCCAATCATTCAGCTTGGTATGAGGCCCGTTCCTGTTGACTGTAATGCAGCTACGCTTAATGTTATGTCTGATAACTTATTGGAAAGATTGAGCACCTCAAACCTTAAAGCTCTCTTTATAACAAACGCCCTGGGCTTTGCCGGGGACCTGGATAAAATAAAGAAAATATGTAAGGAGCGAGATATAATATTGATAGAAGATAATTGTGAAGCACTTAACGCGGAAATTACTGGGGGCAAAACTGGTAACTTCGGAGTTGGGGCGAGTTTTTCTTTTTTCGTTGCACACCATATGTCAACCATAGAAGGAGGTATTGTCTGTACTGATGACAGTGAATTTGCTGTGATGCTGAGAATGGTAAGAGCAAATGGATGGGATAGAGATTTATCTGCGCAGCAACAAAACTCTTTGCGAGAGAGATATGCTGTAGATTCAGAATTTGAGTCTAAATATACATTTTATGATCTAGGCTTCAATTTTCGTCCAACAGAGATTACCGGATTCTTGGGATTATCACAACTAAAATTTCTAGATAAGAATATTGAAAAGCGAGGGAATAACTTCTTGCGTATAGAAAAAATCGTACGGGGAAACGATGACCTAATAGCAATAGAGCGCTCTCATATACATAAACTATCCCCTTTTGCGACTCCGATAATTTGTAAAACTCGCGCCCTTAGAGAAAAATATATGGCGCGTTTTGTAGATGCCGGTGTTGAAATACGACCAATGATTGCGGGGAACATACAAAACCAGCCATTTTATAAAAAATATGTAAAAGATATCTTTGATCTACCAGGAACAGATTTTCTGCAAAACAACAGCTTTTACTGCGGCAATTATCCGGAACTTACGGAGGACGACCTGAATACAATAATTAATTGCTTAAAATAAAACATGATAATCGTAAAAATTATTGGTGGACTTGGAAACCAAATGTTCCAGTATGCGCTAGGCAGAAACCTTGCCAATAGAAACAATATGGAATTAAAGTTGGATATTTCCGATTTTAAAAACTATAAATGGCATACTTATGGATTAAATAAATTGAATATTGGAGAAAACATCGCTACAGAAAAAGAAATAGCCAAATTCAAAAAATACAAAACAAAAAGTAGGTCTTTTTTATTCTTCCACAACAAATTTGTCGCCGATAACTCAATATATGTTCACGAGGGTACTTTTAACTTCAATTCGAAGATATTAGATATAAAAAAATCTGTATATCTTGATGGCTATTGGCAAAGTGAAAAATATCTTCTAGGTATTGAGGATATTATACGAGAAGAATTCACGCCTCGCTCCCCTATTAGTCCTGCCGCAAAAACAATCAGCGAGAAAATGGGGGGATCAAGCATATCCTTTCATATTCGTCGTGGTAATTATGTTACAGATAAAAAAGTAGCGGAGGCACTTGGTTCCTGTAGTTTGGACTACTACCAAGGGGCATTATTGAAGGCGACAATGAACCTCAATAAGCCGGAAATTTTTGCTTTTTCTGATGATATAGGGTGGGTTAAAAAGAACATAAAAACAAAACACAAAATAACATTCGTATCAGAACACAAACTGGAAGACTGGGAGGAAATGGTTCTTATGAGTAAGTGCCGCCGACATATCATTTCAAACAGCACTTTCAGTTGGTGGGGGGCATGGCTTGACCCTCGTAAAGATAAAATGGTAATAGCTCCATCTATGCCGTGGTTTAAAAGCCAGCGCCTCGCCAACAACGACATAGTTCCTTCATCATGGATACAGATGTAAACAATAAAAAACCTCTTGTATCGGTTATAATGGCCGCGCACAATGCGGAGAAATATATCGCCGAGGCGATAGAGAGTATTTTGTCCCAAACATATCAAAACTGGGAACTTCTTATTACAGATGACGCTTCAACAGATAGCACGCGCGCAATAATCATTCAGTATGAACAAAAAGATCCTCGCATAAAAATAATTCCTCTTGACGAATCAGTCCGCCAGACGATCGCACGGATCAAAGCGATTGAAATATCGTCCGGTGAATACCTTGCTGTACTGGATGCGGACGACATTTCGCTCCCCGACCGCCTCACAACGCAAGTTGACTTTCTTGAGTCACACCCTGATATTATTGTCGTAGGGAGCGACGCAGATCTTATTGACGCCGTAGGAAAAATCATTGGTAGAAAAGGTAAGTCTGATCAAAATACTGAGATTGCCTTTAGGCTCCTACTCCAAACGCAATTCATCCACTCAGCAGTATGTATGCGACGAGATGCGTATGAAGCCATCGGTGGATATGACAGGAAGAGGTACTTCAATTATGCCGAAGAGTATGATCTCTGGAATCGATTCGCACATAACGGATACCGGCTTGCAAACATAAAGGAGAAGCTCATCCAGTATCGTATCAACCCTGAAGGGGTCTCTATGACTGATACCTCGGGAATCCGTGCGGGCCTGTCCACCGATGTAAGTGAGCAATACACCAACTACCATATCAAGCTCCCAAGAGAAAAAGTGAAGTTGCTTACCGATTTCGTCAATGGTAGACGACTTTCAATACTTCGGATGTTTCGGGCTCTTTTTCTCTATAAGAAACTTGTTCTGGCTTATCTGCGTGAGAAGGACACATCTCTCACTAAACCCGAAAAGAACTTGCTTTGGGGCCTCTATACTGACCTGCGACGATACACGATACATACATCTATCAAACGGCTACTCGGCATTACATAAATATGAGATATATTCCTTGCGCCATATGCGGAAGCATCCGCTCCAAGAAGATTCTTACAAGCTATGACAAACATTTAAGGGTCGACACGACTCGATTCACGCTCGTGAGGTGTGCAGACTGCGACCTTGCCTATCTCAACCCGCAACCAACAATGGAAGAGTTGGCAAAATATTATCCACCACAATACCCGCCGTATCAGATACACTACGATGTGTTGGAGCGAAACTATCTTTACAACCTCCTAAAGAAAATAAAGCGTCTCATATATCATCATCCAGGCACCGCAACGATCCAGCCAGTCAAGAAATCAATCGATACAAAAACGCATTTGAAAGTTCTAGATTTCGGCTGTGGAAGAGGGAGTTTTCTCTTGTCTTTAAGGGAAGAGCATCCGCTCTGGGATCTATATGGATTTGATATTGGTACCAATAAAAAGGTACAGAACATTGACTCTAGTATCGTGATCAGTATCGATACTCCTGACTCACTCCCTGCCAATTTTGAGAAAAAAAGTTTTGATCGTATTTATATGAATGATGTCCTTGAGCATGTGAATGACCCCATATTAATCTTACAAAATCTCGTCGCACTACTGAAACCGAACGGGAATATAATCATAGAGACTCCTAATATCGATTCAATCAAATTTAGAATATTCCGAAGCAATTTCTACTCACTTGAGATTCCCCGACATCTCTACCACTTCAGCCCCACGACACTCACTGCTCTTTGTGCGAAATGCGGACTGTCAGTTGAAAATATCAAGTGCGTGGGCTCAGCAAAAGGCACTGTCCGAAGCCTTTATTACGCATTAAGGATCCGTAAGGAAAAAATTGACCCAACCTTGCTCTTTGTAATTGCTAGGCTCACTAAACTATTTGGAGAAAAACGAATAAATGATGACTCTATAATTGTTCAGGCGCGGAAAGTTTCTTGATGTCACCGGGCATTTACAAAACGCATCTGCTGTGAACTTCCGGTGACAACGATTCTTTCTGAAGTATGGTATACTCGTGAAATATTAATAATCTACAATATGAAGCGTAAAAATCTTGTACTCGGATCAAGCGGTGTTATCGGCACATCATTCTGCAGATTCCTCTCCTCACTGGGCGAGGAAGTCGTGCCGTTCGATATCCAGCGCGACAAAAAGGAAGATGCTCGGTTTGCGAAGCTCCCGCTCGATGTTGTTGACCGAGTATATTTTTTTGCTTGGGATGTTGGTGGTTCAAAATATCTTTTTCGTGAAGATTCCCTAATCGGCCAGCTGGAATGGAATCTGAAACTCCTCGAGAATGTCATGCAACAATTGCAGGCATCCTCAGTTCCATTCTTTTTCATCTCAAGCCAGTTCGCAGAAGAGTATGGCACTCCCTATGGAGCTACGAAGCGGCTCGGCGAAATCTGGACGCGCCTCATTCCGCACGGATATTTTGCCAGGCAATGGAACATCTATGGCACAGTCGAAAACATGAACGAGCGCAGTCATGTCCTCGGCGACTTCATCCATCAAGCGCTTACCACTGGAGAGATTCATATGCTGACGAACGGGAAAGAAATGAGGCAATTCGTTCACATCGACGACAGTATGCTCGCCTACCATAAGATTATGAATGAAAAAATAAAAGGAGGTATCTATGACATCACTTCGTCCCGGTGGACATCGATTCGAGAAGTTGCGGACATAGTCGCAAGTCTGACAGGAGCGAAAGTAATCCCGGGAGACAAAGATGGGTTTTCGCACATAGATCTGCCTGCCCACGACAAGATCCTGGGATGGGAGGCGAAAATAGGCTTAAAAGAGGGGGTGCATCTGATGGTCAAAAACTATCGCCAAACAATTTAACCCTTAGGGCAAAAGTAAGCGCTCCTCTGTATGATTATGTTCTGCGAACCTTTTCGGCAACAATATCTTGTAGTAAAGTTTTTTGACGGCAATATACACATCGGGAAACGAAGACTTGAATAACCATTTCATCTTCTGATACCACACGAAGTCAGCGCGGCGGTATCGCGCGCGAACACCGTACTCATCCCATACCTTATTCATCTCAACTTTTGGTGGGTGCGTGAGAGGAAAAAGCATTGGCTCCGTCGGAAGGTCGCCCCATAGCGAGTCCTCCAAGGCCCCATGGAATGCATTAGCATCGTTGAAACCAATGTTGGATATTAAATTTCTGGTTGGGTAGATAGAAAGACCATTATTTGCCAAGCATGCAAATACCCATTGCCCGTCCCAGCTTGGTATTTTGTGCTCGTAGTATCCCTGAAACTTTTTACTGAAATAAAAGGCGGCGGCCGAACTCGGTAGTATTTTGTAGAGCAATTTACTATCCCGCACTTCTGGCCAACGGGTAACATCAGGATCGTAATGCTTCCACGCGCGCCGCCAAGTGGCCATACCCCATACCGTCGGCACAGAAAGGAAATAGTAACTATCTCTGCGGT
>JBBTTM010000039.1:0-2625 GCA_038064255.1 Patescibacteria group bacterium
CGGGGTGTCCCCGGTCGGCAAGAGGTCCCGCAAGGGACTTTTTGCATTTTAGTGGTAAATTTTGTCTTGTATTTGATTCATAACATTTTTCTAACCTCACCTAAAATTGTACCGATTCTTTTTTCCCTCCCCATCAACCCCTTCAAAATCTCCTCCGGCGGTTTGTGGGCAATATCATCTTTCTTGTTCGGATTTTTGAAGTCTAAATTGTAATTGCGGGATTTTATTTCATCTATGGATACTTTCCAAGCGTATTCATTTTCTGTTCGGTTTTGAAACCAGTTTTTGACTGGCTCAAATTCTTCATCTTTTATCGGTCTGCCTTTGGTGTATTGCCTCAATCCTTCCGGCAAAGGCATTTGGTAATACCAAACTTCTTTCGTTGGTTTTCCTTTCTCAAAAAACAAAAGATTGGTATTTACTCCGGCGTAAGGGCTGAATACGCCCGGAGGCAAACGCACGATAGTATGCAAATTGAATTCCTCAAGCAGTTTTTGTTTTATGGCTGTGATTACTCCTTCGCCAAAAAGCGAACCGTCCGGAAGAATAATTCCCGCTCGCCCGTTCGGCTTAAGCAATTGCATAAACAAAACAAGGAAAAGGTCTGCCGTACTCTTGGTGCGGAAAGAAGCCGGAAAATTGGCTTCCGTACCGTCTTTTACCACCCCGCCAAAAGGCGGATTAGCTACTATCACATCCACTCTGTCCTTTGGTCCGTATTCTCTAAGCGGACGGGAAAGCATATCGTCTCTTTTTATCTGTTGGGGCGTTTCCACGCCATGCAAAATCATATTGGTGATAGCGAGCAAGTGCGGAAGCGGTTTAAGCTCCACTCCGCAGATTGAGGACTGAAGAAGTTTTTCGTCTTTTGCCGTCTTTATCTCTCCGCTGTTTCTTATATGCTCCAGCGCGCTTACTAGAAAGCCACCCGTTCCGCAAGATGGGTCCAAAATAATTTCTCCCAGTTTCGGATTGACCATTTCCACCACGAATTTGGTCAGCGGTCTTGGAGTGTAATACTCCCCTGCGTTTCCCGCGCTTTGCAATTCCTTCAGCAAATGCTCGTAAATCTCATTGAAGTGATGCTTGTCTTCTTGGCGGTTAAAATCCACTTCATTTATTTTGTTTATAACCTGCCTTATCAGCGTGCCGGATTTCATATAGTTGTAAGTGTCTTCAAAAACTTCTTTGACGATGAAACCGCGTGAGTCGTCGTTCTCGCTAAAGGAAAGCCCTTTGAGCTTTTTGAAAAGTTTGTTGTTTATGAAGTCCAAAAGATCGTCTCCCGTCATTCCCTCCGGATCTTGCGCCCAATTCCTCCAGCGCATCTCTTTCGGCAGAGGAGATTTGTATTTGCCGTCTATGAGCTCGTATTCTTTTTCTTTGTCGTCAAAAATTTTGAGAAACAGAAGCCAGACAAGTTGGGATAGGCGTTGAGCGTCTCCGTCCACACCGGCATCTTTGCGCATAATATCTTGGATTGATTTGATGGTTGATTGGATAGACATAATTTAATTGGCGTAAATTGATTCTTCTATTTTTCTTATAATACCCAAATAATTTTCCCTCCCGCCGAAAATATCGTTGACTATCTGCACCGGCGTGCCGAATCGCGCGAACGGCATAACGGAAAGGTCTCCTATGTCGTCAATGGCGGTAATGCCTTCATCGGCGTATTTTTCTATGAGCGCGTCTATCACTTCTTTAGCTTTGCCTTCATATTTGGCGAAATAATTTTGTTTGCGAACATTTTCCGCTCGCTCTTTCCTTGTGAGTGGCGGTTTGCCAAAGGCTATGTGGCAAATAAGGTCAAAGGGATCCAACTTTTTGCCAGTTTCTCCTTCCAACACTTCAAAAATCACCCCTTTATTTTCCAGCTCTTTTATAATAGCTTCTTTTTTATCCGATCTTGTCCACGCGTTTAGAAACTTATCAAGCGAGGCGTATTCTTTAAGAATATTTTTTTTGGTGTAGTCCTTGAGAGATTCAGTGATGAGTTTTCCGTTTTCCCCGATATATTGCACTCTCTCGTTGATAACTTTTACAGCCACTCCGTTTACAAAATATTTTTTCGGCGCATCTTTGATGATTCCGTCACCGGAAAAATTCGTGGCATCGCTTATTAATATTTCTTCTTGAGGATTATAGACGGTTGCATATTGTTCCGCTTCGGCGGGCGGATTTATCGGCTCGTTTTCTTTCGGTTCGTAAATCACCACTGGATCACCGTCAAAACCAGAGTCGGCAAAAAGCTCGGTGGCGTTGCGAAAATCCATAATCGTGAAATAAAATTTTCCGTAATCTTCTCTTAAGCGGGTGCCTCTGCCGATAATCTGCTTGAATTCGGTCATTGAGTTTATATTTGTGTCCAAAACTATCAACTTGCAAGTCTGCGCGTCAACTCCAGTCGTCATAAGCTTAGAGGTGGTAGTAATAACTGGATATAGACTTTCAGGGTCTATGAAATTGTCCAGTTCTTTTTTGCCTTCTTCGTTGTCGCCAGTAATGCGAACTATGTATCGGCGGTTTTCCGCCACGAGGTCGGCGTTTTCATTTACTAGAGCCTGTCGCATCCTCTCGGCGTGATTGATGTCAACGCAAAAGATTATGGCTTTTTGCATACTG
>JBBTTM010000040.1:0-1935 GCA_038064255.1 Patescibacteria group bacterium
ACAAAAGACGAGCAAGCGGCGGAGGCACTCCTTAAAAAGGCAGAAGAAAAGGCCTGTGGGGAGGGAGGGAATGCACTGATTCCCGTCGCCTACGCGGCAGTGGGTACAGAGCCAAGCAGTCCGTCGTTTAGTGCTTCCTGCAGAGCAGTATTTGAAAAGTTTTCATTCATCATCCAGCGGCCGATAAACTTTGCCCGGAGGCTCATTGAAACCAAAAATCCCGCTTTCGCGGGACTTATTGGCGATCTCGCCAAGTTAGTACAAAAGCTGAGTCTGAGAAGTAATGTATTTATATCATTTTATGAGAATATTGTCAAGTTTTTTAAGGGGAGTGGACCTGACGGGATTCGAACCCGTGAGACCGAGCTTCTCAGACTCAGCTCCCAACCTGACAGGCCCACTCCACTTTTAAGTATATCACAGCAAAAAGCTCTCGAAACCGATCCGATGGGCTTTATCCTGCGCGTGTCTTCATATCAATTTGAACAAGCAAAAAAGAAATTTCCCGATCTCATGGCGACCATGGGCATACGGACATTTCATGGAATCGTTGGACTTAATAATGAGACGCATAGCGGGGAACTGATGAAGTTGTATGGTGTGTATGTAGACGCACTGAGTTCAGATGAGGTCGAGAATCTGATCCCGCAGTCAGACATTCAAAGCCAAGAAAAGCCGAGGTTTCTTCGCGGAGTCCTTAGTGCGACTGGGAATTTTCACGAGCATGGGAATAATGGAGACGAGTCTGAAGGAATTTTTTTCGACACACAAAAATATCCTGATGCAGAGGATAGAGCAGCTGTATTTTTCCGAAAGTACGCCGAAAGACATAAAGCAGATTTCATGCAAAAGTATGTGATCCAGGAAAGTGAATGGGAGTTATTTTTAAGGCTGGTCGAGAAAGCGATAGACGGAACAAATGTCACGAAATATGGGTTTATCGATGGGGCGATCGACAAACCACCCAGAACAGCACTTCAGGTCGCCGCAGCATCCGGCGATCAATTGGTAAGTATATTTTATCCCGACTCCTCATTTACCCAAGGACTGTTGTCCCTCCCGGGATTTCGGTTAATCTTTGAGGGATATCTTGCAGGTGTACAAGCCATAGGATTTGAGCCAAAAAATCCGACAGTGTTTTTAGGATTTCCAACATTTGTAAGCGGAACGAGAGAAGGTAAAAATTTTCTAGAAGTTTTAAAGCGATCAAGCGCCCGTTTTGGAGATAAAAAAGAGAGGGATGTAGACGCTCAACTGGACTTTGTAATTGATGCTCATGAGAAGGGAATAGAGGAGATGAACAGGGTTCTCATGGCGATGGGAGTGAATATACGTGACGCAGATACGGAAAAATTAACACTCAAAAATTTTGAAGCATTAGTGCGAGTGGTAAGCGGAAAAACAGAGGATTTAAATTTCTTTGAACAGAATGCGAAGGATGCGATTACGGCTGTGCAAGAAAAATTACTATGTCAGAAGGAGACGGGCTTCATGCCAGGTCGTCCGTGGATGGATGCCGATACATTAGCGGCTTTTTGGTCCTTTTTTAGGCCCGGGGAGAGCCATAAGGACTACGACGATGCCGAAAAGCATGACGAGGATACCGGACAGAAGATAAACAATAAGAGCGTCGTTGTTCATAATTCTACTCGACGTGCAAGTGAGATGCTAATAAGCCAAAAAGTGCATGTTATGAGTATTCCCATCACTATACCAAACCATCCAAACTTGTCAACACCGCTCGGTACACCACCGGATATCATAGGCGATACGACGGTAATAGCAAGGAAGACATTGCCGGCGTTGTCAAATATATTCGAGAGTCGCGCGATCTGGCCGGAAGTCAACACCGGCTCTCTAAAGAGATATATGATGCCAGATGATTCCATCTACTCCAACACTACCACCTCTCGGGATTTTGTGTCAAACAGTTTT
>JBBTTM010000041.1:0-1022 GCA_038064255.1 Patescibacteria group bacterium
AGTAGTTCCAACAGCAGTAAGAAGCATCATCCCTGCCGCTACGTCTTTCGCAATTTTCGCTTCAGTTTTCCATTCGGTAGTTATGAGATCCGTCATCGCTTCGACAGCGGTATTGAGCATCTCACTGGTAAAACCCAAAACAATTGCAAATGCCAATACAATAAATTCAATCTTCTCAATCTGAAAGAAAAAAGCACCTAAAATTACAAGAAGAGACAAGAGGATATGAATTCGAAAATTTGGCTGTGTCTTAAAGGACCATGCGACACCTGAAAATGCATTTTTAAACGAAATATGATGTTGTCGCAGTAGTTCTTTCATGACCTGTCCGTATTATATACTGAACAAACTCAGGTTTACACCTTCGTTTTTCAGTATGAACCATCCATCAATATCCTTTTTGTATCCGCCTCAGGGTTTCTATCACAAACGATACTCCATACCCTATCGAGAGAGGGTAATCCTGCGCGTGCACATACGACTCAGCTACCCCGCCAAATCCATATTTAAATGCCGTTATGCCTCTCCAGGGATGATTTTTTTTGTCCTCCGGGGCTATACCCCAAAAATTATACCGAAGGCACCCGCGTTTCTTAGCTTCCCGGATTGCTGCCCATTGTATGGCAGAGGCAGCAGGAATTTTAGAAGGAACTGACGCGCCATGGTGATAGATCGCCTGCCCCATGTAAAAAAGTATTACCGCTCCGGCAAGTATTTCACCCTCATATTCAGCTTCTATGTAGAGCGCTTTTCCACCTTTTGAAAAGATATCATACTCCTCGCGTATGCCGCTATGAGGCACAAATTCATGACGAAGCGCAGTTTTTTTGTATAAATCAAAAAAATGATCTAAATTTTTAGCATCACTATAAAGATGCACCCGTACACCCAGAGAATCAGCTTTTCGAATTTCGTATCGCGTCGTCTTTCTCATAGCGGATATCAATGCTTCTTCACTTTGTGTAATGTCGAGTACCAGGCAGTATTCTGCGTCCATGGCATGTATAGGGGATGGTCGAAAT
>JBBTTM010000041.1:1032-4999 GCA_038064255.1 Patescibacteria group bacterium
TTCTTTTAGCATATCTCTATGCTCTTTCGTATCAAGAATCATCGGGTTTACCCGAAAAAAATGGGCATTTTCTCTTTTTCCCATGTCTTTCATGTGTGATATAAACGCATCCCAGTAGCTTTGGGATTGTTGAGACAGAACTGGTCCATGCCGGACATGAAGAAACACACCCCGGCGGGACTTCATAACCGCAATCTGAAATATCCCAACGAGCGACTCTCCTTCATATATTCCATTTCGAAATACGGGTACATGCATCCGGGTCTCTACATCTCCCCATTCAAAACTTTGGAACAGAGATTCTTTTCCAAACCGCATCATAAACTCATTCCAGATCTTTTCATCGCTTATTGGTTCTATATGTATGTATTTCATGATTGTAAACAGGCAACTACTTTTTTAGCATCCCCTAAAGATATTCTCGTCGGAAGATTAAAGATACTGGATGCGATCTTCTCAGCTTTTGGACAAGAACCTTTTTCATACTGCAAATCATGAAAATTCGCACCCTTCGGGTCAAGGATGTTGCTATACCACGTCCCAAGAAGCACTCCGCGCGATTTTGCTTTTGAAATTATCTCATCTCTTTTTTCGGACAATACCGGAAATCGTAAGTACACAGAACCCTGTACATTTTCTACTAAATCAAACGACTGACCCATTAGGCGGCGGTAATATAAAGAAGCGGCAACTCTCTGAGCGTTGTATCTCTCTAATTTTCCAAGCTGGAGATTAAGCAGTTTTGCCAAAGCGTTCGGATATTTTTTTGGGAAATCTGCAGGTCTTTTTCCTTGTTTCTCCTCGGAATACACAGGATACGAGAGAAACGAGAACTTCTGAAAGAGAAAAAGAAGTAGTTTTCCGATTCCCAATCCATAAAAAGGCAATATAACTGAAAACGCAATCGGGTGAAAAATTTGCTGTGCGATCCACATCGCATTTGGATACTCAAGCGCGTCATGAATCGATATAAACTTTTCCACCGCTTTCTTATATTTTTTATTGATACTTCCTACTCCTCCGAAGACACTCGAGACTATTTTGTCGCGGCCAAAACTAAAAAAACTTGCATCTGCGACACTACCGATCATTTCTCCTGTATCATATTTTCCACCGAGACTATGAGCACAATCCTCTATGAGGAAAATCTTGTGTTCTTTTGCAATTCTCCTGATTTTTTCAAACTGCGCAGGAATACCGAATGAATTTTGAATTATAATAGCTTTTGTTTTCTTTGTTATATGCGAAATGATGGATTCAGGATCTATGTTGTAGCGTGTATCAATATCAGCATATATCGGAGTCGCTCCAACCCAGAGCACTGCATTTGGAACTGCGACACAGGTTAACGACTGTACGATAACCTCGTCTCCTTTTCCAATCCCAAATGCCTGGAGTATCAGGTACAAAGCACTTCTCCCGCTGTTTGTCGAGCGATGCATATACGATGGATACCGAGCGAGAAACCACGCTTCGACACGATCAATATCATCTCCTTTTATCCACTTCCAGGGCATACAGAGAGTTTTAAAAGCAACAAATACATCATTGAGTTCAGTATTCGGAGATAGTGAACAGGTGATAGGTAAAAATGTCATACAGTTTTTTCTCCTAGAAGTGTAAGCACTGCTTGTGCTTCTTTTCCTTTAAACAACACCGTGTCCCCCTCGCTTAAATACTTTCGCAAAAATTTTTGAGATTCATCTGGAGAGACGACTGCAACGTGGGCATGACTACTGCTCGATTCGACTCCCTTTGTGAAAGGTGTACGAAAATTTGTATTTGTAAGAAAAATTTCGTCACACACTTCGCCTGCAAGTTTTCCCACCCGCGCGTGTGCACTCTCGGAAAACGACCCCAGCTCAATCATGGGCTGGAAGACTAAAATTTTCTTTTTTGTACACGTACGCATATATTCTATCGCCGCACATGCCGCATCTGGATTGTTATTAAACGTATCATTTATATATATCGATCCATGTATTCCTTTTAATTGTTGCATCATCCTTGGTACTGATTGTAGATTCTTACACGCGCTTACTGCATTCTGTATTTCCATACCGCCTGCAACCGCAGCCGCGACAGCAGCAGTTATATTTGACACCTGAAATTTTCCAATTACAGGAGCTGAAACCTCATACAGTTTTTTCAGATATGAAATAGAAAATCGTATACCGTCTGCAATCTCAACAATATTTTTTATATAAAAAATATGATCCGAAACAAGTTTTTTTGGTATATTGGTAGTGTAATACCATACCCCGACACCATCTTTTTTCGCCCATTCTGACATCGTTACCACGTACGGATTATCCGCATTCATTATGGCAATTTTTCGTCCGGTAAGGTTTTTTATCAATTCATATTTTGCTTTCATCGTGGCATCTATGCTTCCAAACAGATCCTGGTGTTGCTCGTTTATCGCAGTTATGATTCCTATCTCCGGAAGCACCATGCGGGACATTTCGGATATCTCACCCTCTTTATACGCACCCATCTCGACCACAAACGCGCTATGAGTAGGTGTCAAAAAATGTAGAACAAGTTCTGCTATTCCTATGGGAGAATTTTTACTTACTTCAGTCTTTAATACTTCATAAGACTCAGACAATATCGTTCCCAGATATTCTTTCGTCGATGTTTTTCCATAACTTCCTGTTACACCAAAGCAAAGCATTTTTTTATGAGCTCGAAGTTTCATAATCGCTTGCGAAATGAGTAGCGTATGATACACGTACGTCGGAAACTGAAGCATCATGACAATCACCCCCATAAAAGGAAAAAGCAGAAGATCAAAAATCAAAAGAGAAAAAAGAATTGTAAAATACTCCGCATACAGAAATATGCCAAAGCTAAGTATCGTAACAAAAACAAGAACAAAAGACTTTGGCGATACAGGAGGACGTCTGAAAGATGGAAATAATACCCTCTTTCCTTGATCCGTCCGGAGATGGATACGCATACGATCGATCCGATACTCTTTTACAAACCACAGATGTGCGTAGGAAAGAATATTCCACACGATCCGAAACACCCAGAACAAAACAATAATAAATATGACAATGTTCATATAAAATGAAATTCCATCATACGACGGACAAATTCCTCCGGATTCACATAAGGAACCGAGTGGTCTGTCGAAGGAATTATGGAAAGTGTTGATCCTGGAATAATTTCGTGCATTTTGAAAGCGATTCGTATCGGAACCATCCTGTCTCGTTCTCCCCAAAGGAGAAGGCATGGGACGGAGAGGGATTTCATATAGGGAAGAAGCGACTCTGAGACTATCTGTTTAAATGTCTCTTTCATCGTTCCTTCCGCGCGCGAATATTCACGAGAGGAGACAAAAGCATAATAGCTCTCGGTTATGGAATTTTTAAAAGTACTAATAAGTGGAACTGTAAAAAAAATCTTACCCAATTTTGCAATTACTATCGCTATTCTTGCTTTAAAGGTTGATGATCGAAATCCGGGAGTTCCTGAAAGTACTATCCATGAAGTGCTCTTGGGAAAAAGTGAATCATACTTTAATGCTACCCTCCCACCAAAAGAATGACCGATAAGTCCGGGTGAATGAATCTCATGTTTTATAATATATTGCTGCAAAAACAGTGCGTAATCCAACAGCTGATACGGCTTCTTCGGTAATTTCTGAACTCCAAATCCAGGAAAATCCGGAGCCCACACTCTCGCTCCGCGTTTCTCGAGCTCCGTTTTAAGAGGGGAAAAACGGGATCCTGAAAGTCCCCACCCATGGAGTATTATTATGTCTCTCTTCATACTTGTTACACCAATTTCTTTTTAAACTCATCCCGGGAGAGAGGAGACGGTGTGTTTTTATTCGCAACAATTGTGTAATTTGTTACGCCTTTTACAAACGAGCTGTTTGGGATATCCCGATCAATGACGATTCCCGAAGATATAAGCGAATCTTTCCCAATTTTTACCCCGGGCATAATTGTTGTAT
>JBBTTM010000042.1:0-4738 GCA_038064255.1 Patescibacteria group bacterium
CCGGAAGCTATGGCTTAGATACCCCGATGGCTCTGCCTCGGGGAGTGTCATTTTTGAAACAGGTTCATCGCTGAATTTTCTGTCTCGATTTAAAAAAGCGATAAATGCTCTCTTTAAATCATCCGGTATAACAGCATAAATAATCGGCACCTTTTTTGCTTTAAGAATTTTTTTCAGTTTGATTTTCGCTCCCTCTTCTGTAGACAAGGTGGCGTCTAAAATGATACATCGTTTATTATGTAATTGCGTAGCTAAAAACTCTGTCTTTCCGGATGCGGTTCCTCCAGAAAGTAAAATTACTTCTTTATATGGATTAGTTGTTAGAGCTTTTTCAAACAATTGATCAGCTAATTTTGCCGATTCATGGTGAAAAAATTCAGCTTTTTGGGGGGAATAGCCCGCCAATTTCTTTTTTATTTCATCCGCAGAGATAATATGTGCCATATTGTAGATAATGTCTTCATTATACCAGAGCTAGGGAAAACAACCCGATGTGTGGATTGGCTTCAACCATTTCTATTTTTGGAAGTTAAGAGGTACGAATTCGGGGTATTCCATGATCCTCAAAAAATGATTCTAATTCCGGATCGGTTGGCAATTATTGAGTAGGATTAGTCTTGAGTTTTTAGTTGAGAATGAGGACTGCCCAGTTGAGTACCGCGGCGAATGTGACCCATAGGAGATAGGGTACCAGGAGATAAAAGGCAACGCGCGAGAGAGGGGAGAAGTGCTTCATTGTTAGAATTATGAGCGTCAGGAGGGCTACGATGGTGACGAGGCCAAGTACCGGGGAGCGCAATCCGAAAAATGCGATGGACCAGAGGAAATTGAGCCCGAGCTGTGCCCCGAAATAATAAAGCGCTACTTTTGCCTTTTTCTTCTTAGAGCCTAATTGCCAGATACAATAAAACGATACGCCCATCATCAGATACAATATGGTCCAGACAGGGCCAAAGACCCAGTTGGGAGGGGAAAACGGAGGTTTGATGAGAGAAGCGTACCAGCCCGGAATGGCGGCGAGGGTAAACGGCGTACTGAGGATGCCGACCAACTCACAGACAACGATGGAGACGATGAGCTTCGGCAGATTTTTCATGCTCATTTCAGTATGAAATACTGTAGGAGAAATTACAATTGACTTTCGGTTTATTTTCGGTGTAAAGTGAGATTATGAAAAAGAGCAAAAAACACATTGTGCCAAATAACAGTTTCACTGAGTTTTTGCTCTATACCACGCCAAATGGCAAGGTGAAAGTGGAAATTTTCTTGCGTGATGAAAATATATGGCTTACTCAAGATAAAATAGCACTTTTGTTTGGCGTACAAAGACCAGCTATCACGAAGCACCTCAAAAATATTTTTGAGAGCGGGGAATTAAACGAAAATTCAGCTAGTTCCATTTTGGAACATACTGCTGATGATGGAAAAATATATAAAACGAAATTTTACAACCTCGACGCGATTCTCTCTGTTGGGTATCGGGTAAATTCTGCGCAAGCGACACAGTTCCGCATTTGGGCGACCGAAAGGCTCAAAGAATACATCATCAAAGGCTTTACTATGGATGATGAGCGGTTAAAAAACCCCAATACTATTTTTGGCAAAGATTATTTCGAAGAACTACTTGCTCGAATCAGAGACATACGAAGCAGTGAAAGACGCATGTATCAGAAGATTACGGATATTTATTCGCAGTGTAGCGCCGATTATTCGCCTGAGAGCGATATCACCAAACAATTTTTTGCCACTGTGCAAAACAAACTTCATTTTGCTATTACCGGTAAAACAGCTGCCGAAATAGTGCATGATAGAGTTAGCAGTTCGAAGCAGAATTTGGGACTTACTACTTGGAAAAATTCTCCAAAAGGCAAAATTAGAGAAACCGATGTTGTGATTGCTAAAAATTATCTGAACGAGACTGAGCTGGATGAGTTGAATAGAATTGTTGAAATGTATCTGATATTTGCGGAAAGTCAGGCACGAAGAGGAAAAATTATGTATATGAAAGATTGGGTAGGAAAGTTGGAAAGTTTTTTGCAATTTAATGAACGTACAATACTGCAAGATCTAGGAAAGGTGAGTCATGAAGTTGCGGAAGCTCTAGCGTTGGAAGAATACGAGAAATACAATGCAAATCAAGACAAAAATTACATTTCCGACTTTGACCGGGAAATGAAAAAACTGTTACAAAAAGCGAAAAAATGAAGGATATATTGAAGTGTCCGAAAAAATCGGACAGTTGACGACATCGATATGATCCTCAATAAAACAATTTTAATTCTCGAAGATGACCTTTTGACGCTCTCAAAGATACTGGAACGGCTATCAGTAATTGAGTAGGATCAGCCTATGAGTTTTTAATTGAGTAGCACGATTGATTCATTGAGAAGAGTCGCAAAGGTGACCCAGAGAAGAAGAGAAGAAAATTATATGAGGATATGATGATCTATGTATCGAAACTTGGTACTATTGATGGATGACATGGAAAGTGATCGTATTCGAATCCCGAAGAGGAGAAAAGTTCGTAGAAGAGTTTGTCAAATCCCTTGATTCTTCGGCCATTGCCAAAATTTCCCATGCTATCGATCTTCTCGAAAAACATGGGCCGCTACTGGGAATGCCACATTCGAAATATTTAACATCTAAAATACATGAGTTGCGGGCGAGAGGTAGACAAGAAATTCGAGTTATGTATACCGTGATAGGAAACAAGATATATCTTTTGCATGCATTTAGGAAGCATACGCAGAAAACTCCGGCAAAAGAAATAAATACTGCGTTAAAACGATTGCAGGAAGTAGCGTAGTTGTTGACTGTGTATAACATATATGTTATAGTATACGAACTATGAAAAATTGGAAAACATTAAAATCAGAATTACTCAAAAATAAAGACGTTCTTGGAGAATACAAAAAATTAGCGCCACGCTATCAGCTTATTTCTCAGTTACTCGAAGCGCGGTTGCGCTGCGGATTTACACAGGAAACTCTGGCTAAAAAAATTGGCACTAAACAGGAAGCCATTGCTCGACTGGAATCCGGTCACTCTAATCCCACAATTGATTTTTTGGAGAAAATCGCGCAAGCACTTGGGTCAAAGTTGGCAATTCAAGTTTTATAATTAACATTCGAACTTCTCCATGATCCTCAATAAAACCATCTTGATACTGGAAGATAATCTGAGGGTATTGGCAAAAATACTTGAAAAATTAGCAATTCTGGAAGAGGATCAGCCGTATGAGTTTTCGGTGATTACGCTGACTAATTATTTGTTGGTCGAGCAATTCGTCAATCGCAACGCGACGATCCAAGTTGATATGATTTTACTGGATAGGGACTGTAAACTTGCCGGTTCATTTCATGTCGTTGATCTTGAACGTCTGGGGCCGGAGAAAGTGATTGCGATATCGTCTGTACCCAAGTATAACGATGAGGCGAAAAAGCGGGGAGTTCGGAGGGATGTACTCAAGGATTATCGCAATCTTGACGCCTTCGCCGTCAGACTAGCGGAAGAAGTGGAAGATTTACTCAAGCACTTGCCTATGAGAGAAGATAATATTGTACATCCTGCGTAATCAGATTTTATGAAACGGAAATTTGTACAATTAATGAGCGCTATTGGGATAGTCATCCTCATTGGTGTGAGCGCGTGGTGGGCATTTCTTGGACCGGTGAGCCTCGAAAGCAGGCCGGGAGTGTATGCGGTGTCTGAGCAGAAAACGGGTGTTGATGTTGCTAAAAAACTTGAATCCGAAGGGTATATCCGAAGCGTTGGAGTGTTCCGGCTGCTTCTGTGGCTGTTTGCCAGGGATAAAGAGATTGTCTCCGGTGGCTATAGGCTGGATCAGAATATGAACGCGTTGGCGGTGATGAAAAAAATCACCGGCGAGCCACAGCTTGTCTGGGTGACAATGCGGGGGTGTTTGCGGAAAGAACAGGTTGGCGAAATAATCGGACCGAAACTTGGATGGAATGAGAGTCAATTGGCTACATGGAACGGACTTTATACAGAGGATAGACCGGAGTGGGGTGAGGGTGTGTATTTCCCCGATACGTACCTTCTTCCCAAAGACGAGCCGGTAGAATCCGTCGCCAAACGCTTCATCGACAACTTTAATACGAAACTTTCTCCATTATTGGGCGATTTTGTGAAACAAAATATCAAGTGGACCACGGGGCTCAAGATTGCCTCACTTATCCAGCGTGAAGCGGCCGGACCCGAGGATATGAATCTTATTTCCGGTATCATCTGGAATAGGCTTAATACAGATACAAAACTCCAGATTGACGCGACTATGCAGTACACCAAAGGAAAAAAATCTGACGGCAGCTGGTGGGGAGGGGTGGATCTGGCTGAAAAACGAGCCGACTCCCCGTACAATACGTATCTTCGGAAAGGCCTGCCACCCACACCGATCTGCAGCCCAGGCTTAGACGCCATACGCGCGGTTCTTGATCCGACGGAAACCGACTGTATCTTTTATCTCCATGACCGCAATAAACAGATCCACTGTGCAAAAACGTACGAAGGCCATCTTGAAAATATCAGGACGTATCTTCGGTAAGAACGGAAACTTATTTCGCGTATTTCTTACTGGAAGAAATATATTAATATATTAATCTCGGGAGTTGTTTGGAGTACTAGGACGGTCTATATTTATATTTTGTAGCGCGTAGGGGAATTGAACCCCTCTTGCTAGATTGAGAATCTAACGTCCTAACCGATAGACGAACGCGCC
>JBBTTM010000043.1:0-2563 GCA_038064255.1 Patescibacteria group bacterium
TCATTCCCTACCGGAAATGCATATGCCAGATTGAGAAGCGAATCGATTTCATCGAGCGTAAAAAATCCCCGCTCGATTTTGTCATGGAGTTTTTTCCCAAGCTCTATTATGAGTGGTTGAGACTCTGGAGTTCCCGCCGTCGCTGCTTTTAATGCCGCCCCTGCATCTTCAATCCATTTCTTTTTCTCCTCTATCTCCGGGATTGTATTTCCTGCATCTTCTAGAACAATTGCGGCATACGCATTCGCATCACCTATCGTATAGGTATTGCGGGGACTTTCCGATTGCCAGTATTCGAACACTTTTTGTCCGAGCGCCGTGAGGCTCATAGAAGGGTCAGCCTGATACATATTTTGAAACGGCGCCATCTGTTTTCCTGTCCAATCCTGATAGTGTTTTTTCATATACAGATACAATCCATAATTTATATGATCTTTCCTCGATACAGATGAATTAAATGAATATAATTTTGGCACCCGTGGATTATTCGCTCTCGTCTGTTTCGTATCACGTACGTCCCCGGGGTCAAGAATATAGCCAAATTCAGAATCATAGGTTGGTGAATTTTTCATATCGTTCTGAACCCAATTGATAAAATCTTTTGTTGGCATAATATAGCCATCATAGGCAACGATCTCATCTTTCTCCTTATTTATTATTCTGGTATATGCATGCGGATACCCGCTAAATCCGATGACTATATCCGCCTTGACACTGGGGTCGATTAGTCCTTTCGCTTTTAGTACATCGATGAGGCTCGTAAATACTGCTGCCAACTGAAAACAATCAGACTCACTGTCAAAGACAAGCTGAGATGGTGACTTGACGTCATCGAGTAAAAATGGTTTCACTACTGTACTATGGAAATACAGTTCTTTATTTTTATCTGTGTGTCTTTTCCGCACATTACTAAGCGCTTCTGCTATATCCCTACCACTTTTTAGCTCAGTCTCAACCTCAGCCAGGAGTCTTCCAAAATAGACATCCTGATCAGGATTCTTGACACTATAAAGACTGTATATAGTCTTCTTTGCAATCTCATCCATAAGTATGGCTATCTCCGGCTGATGTACTGCCAAATCTTTAAAAAACCGATACCCTTGGCTCAAAAAAGCTGCACTTGGAACGCGGCTGTACTCCCCCTCTGCAACTTTACCGCGTATAGTTCGTGCAATTTTTTCACTAAAATACGTGAGTGCGCGGTCTCTTCGGTCCGGATCCATCGTAGTCAGGGGCAAAAGTTTATCTACATACACAGGCATCATGAATGCGTCATATGCCGCGAGAGCTTCCTGATACACGATTTTTGCTGCATCTACATCTATTTGAATTGCTTCACTCGCTTCTTTACTTTGGGCTTCATCCCGCTTTGTTTCCAGATCCGAAAGCACTTTCTTCGCTGCATTTTTCTGGGTGATAAATTTTTCATGCTCCGACGTAAAATCCTTTGTGGTATAAAACAATGATCTTCCGCCATCTTTGGCAAGAGAGTTTGAAAATGCAATCATTTTTTCTGTTACTACCCGCACCGGCATCTTTGAAAGCCCCTTAATATTTAATACAGCACAGGCAGCGCCTCGGACAGCACCTGCAAAACTCCCACTTCCGTCCGTCTGTCCTCCATCTGGAGTAGCTGCATATACTCGTGGAACGAGCGAAAAACTGTTTGACACAAAATCCCGAGAGGTGGTAGTGTTGGAGTAGATGGAATCACTACTCACACCAGCAAGGCGTTCGGTAGTATCTCTACGAATATCAGAAGAATAATTATGAATATCCAATCGCTTATCGACCAGGCTGGCATAACGTATCTGCTCCTGATTATTGCGTTTCTTCTCGTTTATATCGCTTTCTTTAAAAAAAGTTCCTCCAAAAAATCGGATCGACGTTAGTCCATCAGCATCCATCCACGGACGGCCTGGAAAGAATCCTGTCTCACCTCCGCAACCTAATTTTTCCCGACCAGACTTCAGCAAAAGGTGTGCGCCTTTCTCCATACTGTTTCTTTTTTCCACCGGACTCACCTGCGGGTGACTAGTCAGGAATTCTTTTTGTGCCTTTTGTTCCTGCTGCCAGCGTATTTCAGACATGATTTCTTCGTACAATTCACCTGCAGACATGATGAACGGCGTTTCTTGAACCAGTATCTCAACATGCCGTATTGTTACTCTAGAATTTCGAGAAATGTCTCCACTTCGTACCCTTTTCACAAATTCTGTAAGTGAGTATGTTTTATCTTCGATTCCATACGTAGCCACTGTCATATTAATTTTTTCTCCGTTAACATCAGCGTATGTATATAACGGTAAACCTTCGGGTACCTCCGACTCACCAATCTGAACCAACAGTTCAGCTCCGACAGTATCTGCCATGAGATATTTCCCTGCAGTAACAGGAAATACTATGAGTTTTTCTACTGGAGCGACACGCAATATCTCACCATTCTCATCGACAAATTCAAATACTTGATGTCTCAATGAAAGCATTTTTCTGATACCTTCACCATATTTTTCTTGTGTTCCAATAAACTCCATATTCTCCATCTTCCCGGTTTTAGAGCTTA
>JBBTTM010000044.1:0-4694 GCA_038064255.1 Patescibacteria group bacterium
AAAGCACATATGCTCATTCTCGGTACATTTATTCTCATGCTTATTGAGCTTCGGTATTTCCGCGGGATTAAATTTGACGGCTATCTTCTTTTTCTACATCCTTACGTACTTGTTCTGACATCCTGGGTGGTATATATAGTCTATCGATTTCATCGTACCCCTTGGCATGATATTTTTTAGCATTCTCGTCTTTGGCAGTCTTTGGATCATCATTCCGGATATTCTTCATGCTTCTTCGTATACTCAGGTGGAAGTACGGCAGTGGCAGAAGGCAGTAAAAGAAAGATTTCCGGGTCAGAAGTTTGCCTTTTATGATTATATGTATCGCCACACGGGGAAAAGTGTTCCCCTGGTGCTATTTTCCCATAAAGACGGCATGATCGCGGATGACGGAGTGAAAATTGGTCTGGTAATTTTGAATAAAGAATCAACTGCTTCGGCAGTAGGTCATACATCTGTCTGGGGGATAGGAGATGGGTATGAGCTATTTGATCTTAGTAGCTCTACGAGCGCAGAGTTAAACACGCAAGGATGGAGTCTCGTGAATCCTCATCAGATGTACGACTCCGGGCAGTATTGGTACAAAAATCAAAAATAAATCTTAGGGTGTTTCAGTTAGGATTCTCTGATACAGCGCTATATACTCTTTTGCACTTTTGGTCCAGGAGAAATCCATAGCGAGGGCATTTTGAATTATTTTCTCAAAAACATCTCTCTTTTTTTCGCGTAGCGTCATGGCTTTTACCATCGTGTCTTCGAGGGTTTTTGAATCGTACGTCTCATAGAGAAATCCATTTTCTCCGTCTGTTATGGAATCTTTTAATCCGCCGGTACTGTGGGCTATAGGTACTGTACCAAAAAGCATCGCGATCATCTGGATTAGCCCACAGGGTTCAAATCGGGAGGGGATGACGATAAAATCACTTCCCGCGTATATCTGGTGGGCGAGATCGTCATCAAAGATAAAATTACAGGAAATGTTTTTTGGATAGAATGCACTGAACCAGGCAAACCGTTCTTCCCAGTCTTTATTTCCACTTCCAAGGATGACACATTCAATTTTTTCCTGATTCATGCGCCGCAGGACGGTGTGGAGCATGTCTATACCTTTCTGTGCCGCGTCAAACCGGCCGATAAAGCTAAAGAGTGGAATCTCTGCGGAGACTTTCAGACCCAGTTTTTTTTGTAAAAATCGTTTATTGAGCGCTTTGCCTTCTTTCCAGTCGTAGTACTGTATCTTTCCATCTTCCATTTTTTTATTCGGGCCGTAGGCATATTTTACCTGTATATCATGCGTGGTGTTCCGCCAATCTACATTTATGCCGTTGAGGATTCCACTGACTCTGCCCTCTAGTCCCTTGAGGTACTCGGTCAGACCGCAGCCGTATTCTTCGGTCATTATTTCTTTGGCATATGTTGGAGAGACAGTTGTAATCCGGTCTGAGTGTATGAGTCCTTCGAGAAGAAAATTTATTTTATTGGCGTCTATTTCCCATGGGATCGTGGTACATGTTTTTATATCAATACCCATGTGGTCAATGGTTTTTGCTGATGTTTTCCCTTGGTATGCTAGATTGTGAATCGTAAAAATTGTTTTAACAGGAAGATGTTTCTGTCTTACTAGGAGAGGTATCATGCCGCAATGCACATCGTTTAGATGAAGTATGTCTGCGTTCCAATTTAGAATTTTATGTTCAAGTATGTGTACGACTGCTGTGTCGAAAAACCCCCAGGTATCCATATAGAGGACGGTATCAAGGTACGCTTTGTTTTTGAGAAAATATGTGATGACTTTCGTATACGGGTGAATGGTTTCCCAAATTTCTACTTTTTCTGTTTTGCCAGCATACGGGAGAGAAAATTCAGCTCGTTTTGTTTTTTTGTTTCTCCCCATCTTTACTACTTTGTAGTAGGGAAGCACGGTGCGGATATCTATATCAAGTTTTTTGAGTGCCTCCGGAAGAGATCGGGCCACATCACCAAGTCCGCCAATTTTAAAAAAAGGATCCAATTCCCAGACGACGAATAAGATGTTCATACATTGTATTATAGTAGAAAATTATCTCTATCGATAGCCTCGCGTGAGAGAGACTATTCTTCCATTTTCAACGTTTCGAGAGATTGAAGGAATTTGGGGAACACGGTTTCCCATGCTTGAGTTGGCATCTGGATATGGATCCATAGTCCGTCTGTACTCGTTTCGTTTTTGTATATCAGCATATCAAGCGCTTTGTATGCACCCTTTGGCAGTCTGCTTTCAAATGCATACGTATACATGCCGCGGACAAATCCATTCCAAGGTTCGACAGTGGTTTTTTGGAGCATAACATAGGAAGTGCCAAGGCGAAGTAAATCCTTAAATATTTCCCGTTTAAATGCGGTAGTGAGTACATAAAGACCCGTATCTTTTATCCCTACGGTCGCGGGTTGTACCAGCATGAGTACTATATCCGTATTTGGTTCACCGGAAGTATGAGACAAAAAATATCCGACTGTGTGATTTTTCTCGTCGACCGATTGGGTAAATCCTTTTGGCGTTTTAAATGTAAACGTTCCGTCTTTTGTCGGAATTGTTTCGCTGTCAGCGGCTTTTGTGGAATCCTTTGGTTTGTTCTCCAATATGTCTTTGAGCATTTCAGAAAAGCCCTCTTGATTGAGCGGAATTTCGGTAGATACAGTTTCGGTTTTTATGGGTGTAGGTTTCTTTTCTTTCATTGTGGGATTTGGGGATACTTGACTCATCGGCACAATTTCCTTTGAATTTTTGCCTGGTGAGAAGAGAGAAGTAAGAGTTTTCCAAAGGAAAGCAGCTCCGAGGACAAAAAGCAGAGCAGTGAGAACAATTCGCGCTATACTATAACCTACTGGTGTATGAGCTCGGATAGGTGTTTTTGCCATACACTATTTCGTCAGAATAAACGTGTTCATGGCTTCCTCGAGGATGGGTCGAAAGACAGAAAACTTTCCCGGATACGTTTGCGTATAGAGAAAGTATCCGTTTCCGCCGGACTTTGGGTACAGGTGCCAGCGAAGTTGCCGCATAGGTATTTTTTGCGGACCGTACTGATAGTCAAGGAGAGCCTGTATACGGATAAATCCATTCCACATATCTTCAGCCGGTTCTTCTACGATTTTTGAATTTGGGGCGCTCGCAATTTTTCCTGTTTTTATAAGATCTGAGATGATCCCAGCAGCCTCTCCGGTATCGACCTCAGCAGGTCTGGTAATGGGCTCTATGGCTAGGAGCGCAAGGTTTTCTTTGTCTTTTGGATCGTTTGGATTAAACGGTTTTTTAAATCCTGCAGCTTTTTGTGCCTTGGACTGGATTACCTCCCATCCTTTCGGATAGCGTATAGACCAGCCGAATCCGGAATTGTACGGAGTGTCGACCAATTCTGCTTTGCCGGATGGTGCGCTTGATGTTTTTGAATTTGTCGTAGTCGTGCCGCTCTTTGTATCGTTACGCGTTGCAGACAGATTGATTTTTACTGCACCGGATTTTATACCAAGGAAAAGAAGAACCAATAGTACGCCGCCGCCCAGTGCAATACATCCAAGCGCTTTACGTTTTGGAGAAACTGAAGTGGATGTTGATTTTCCTTTCATATCTGGTTTTTTTTGAGGAATTGCAAGTGCGCCCAGGAATCCCGAGAGACCCAAAACCGTTACGACACTGCCGCCGAGTATACCCGGAAGAAAAAATCCCTGAAGTATTGGGGTTGTTATTCCTACGACCCAAGGCGGAAGATTCTGCATACCGGAAATCATATTGGTCAACAATTGTTTTGTCGCGACTGCGGCAAGTAGAGACAGAAGACCGCCTGCGAAAAGCAGAAGTGCACTTGGTTGAAACTTTGAGCGAAACGAGTCTCCAAGACTTGTAAATCCCAGGAAAAATACGATGCTTGAAACGAGGAGCACGAGCCAAAACATATCTGCCTTCGATCCGACAAATTGTATGATCGAGAGTATCTGAAGCACTGATTCCTTTTGTTTTGGATCTTTGATTGTTTGCTGTATGAGTATGTTGCTGTTTATCGGTTGATAGAGGAGAGCAAATTCGGGCATCTGACGAAATATGGTGGGCACATGGAGCTCATCGGGCTTGAGGACAAGTGAAATAGAGGGAGTTTTTCCGTGTGCAAAGTCAATAATGTTTTCAACATTGGATTCTACGACGCCCTGAACCTCTTCTTCAGTTGGGGGATCGCTTGGCATGCGCATCGACTCCTGCATGGAGCTAATCTGAGTAGCAATTTCCTGATACGTCCCGGAAGCCTTGAGGGTTTGTTTCCAAAAAATGCTATCTAGAAGCGTAGAACGGGTAGCCTGAGAGATGAGAAAAAGAGGGAGTACCCCTAAAAAGAGTGCGCCTAAAATAATACGGGCAAGCAGTCGCATATCTCTACTATTAATAAGAACATGGACCCTTCATGGTTGTCAAGAAGGCAGAAATGCCAGGCCTTGAAAAAATCTCGTGCCCATCAAGTGTTTTGACGAAATGCCTGGCCTTATAATCAATGACTTCTAAACTCCTACCAGTAACAGTTCAGGAGTAAACAAAGGAATTATTCTTCGAGTCCCTCGAAAAGATTCGGGATAAACTCCAGCGAGAAGTCTAACAGAGAAATAGTTCTCGGCAATTGGCCTCGAACAATAAAAGTTTTGTTAAACCCTGAACCATTATTCTTACC
>JBBTTM010000045.1:0-22364 GCA_038064255.1 Patescibacteria group bacterium
TCCTCTGCTGGATGTTGTGTTGCTTCGATATGGATATATTAAGAAAGAAGAATTTTCTTATATTCCTTTCACCCCATTGTTGGGTGAATATCTACAGGTGTACGAAGGAAAATCTGAAATTCCAAAAGCGAGAAAGAAGCACTTCAAACCCGATGAGATATTACTTCTTTTTAGTAAATCGCAAAGGATGATATTGGAACTATTAAAAAGCAGAGAAGGTGAAATAGTCTCACGCGATGACATTGCCAAAGCTCTCTGGGGAGAAGGGTGGGAAGACAGATACTCTGATTGGGCGATCGATCAGCTCCTTTCTTCTATTCGTGAAAAAATGGGATCAAGTCGAATGGATGGACAAATAATTACTAAAAAAGGAGAAGGAATAATATTTATTCCTTCATAGTGTCATGACAGAAATTGTCTACATGGAGGCTTCGACATTTTTGGAACAAAGAGCTCAAGGCAGTCCTATTAGAAAAATAACGGATTTCTGGGGGCCTAGGGGTTCACATGTTCTTGTTGAGCATGGAAAAGAAACTGACCCTTTTTCTCTTGTCGTATTCGATTTTGATGGGACTGTTGTTCAGTCTGATGTGTACTATCGATATTGTTGGAAAAAGCTTTTCCGTGAAAAAGGGATTACTGGTGATGACGATTCACTTCTAACTCTTAGGGATAGTGTGTATGGTTGGGAAGGCGATATGACCTCGTCGATGATCAGCATGGTTCAGAAAATCCAAAAACGGCAGAGTCGAAATAGTCAAATAATAAAAGATTCCGATTGGGAGTTACTAGAAAAATTTGTTGGACATACATCTGATCCAATTGAAGTTATCGCAGAAAAACTTATAATCGCAAAAGAACAAATTGGCGTTAGTGCTTTGGAAAAAGATCCATCGTTAGTCGAACGTCTCGCGCCACTTGCGGATGGAATTGAAAAATTCCTCACTGTAATTCCAGAATCTGTGTCTGTCGCTGTCATGTCTGCGTCAAGTCGAAGAAACATAATGCCTATCTTAGAAGCGCATCTAAGAGTAAATCCAAAGTCTCAACTCGGAAGATTTTCTGAACTGGATGTGTTTGGAGAGGAGGATGCGAAAGGAAATAGAAAACCGAACGCATTTTTTTTCGCGCATTTGGTTGCAGCACACACAAGAATAAATCCTAGTAAGAGAGCAGGCGAAGTGAGCAATATCGTATTTTTTGGAGATAATGCTCATGCCGATATTATGCTGGGTGGACTGAATACTCGAACGCATTCCGTTGTGATTGTAAATCCAGACCCTAATCTTCAGATGGTTCGATTAACGCCTATAGATAGAGTCGTACCAAATTTTGATGAACTGCTTCGTCAGATTAAAAAACCTGAATCTACCTCTATAGTTTTACAGCGGTTGAATAAGACTCTTGTTGTGTAATTATTTCTTCTCTTCACTCTCAAGACATGTGGCGGCGGCGATGGTGTCGCTTTTGTCCGTAAACCGCATAAGGATGACGCCGCTCGTTGCCCGTCCGAGGCTTGGGACGGATTTGAGGGCGAGTTTTACCACCTGACCTTTCATGGAGGTGAGAATGATGCTATCGGCGTTTGCTGGCACAATCTGGGTTACCACGACTTTCCCTGTTTTTTCTTTTACCTCAGCGACTTTTACCCCCTGCCCTCCCCGCTTTTGCTTCGGGAAATCTTTTATCGCTGTTTTCTTGCCTAGTCCTTTTTCCATGATGGTTAAGAATTCCGCTTTTTTCGTTTCATCATCGATGATATCCATACTGACGACCCGGTCTTTGTCTTTGAGAAGTATCCCACGGACACCCATGGTGTCTCTTGCCGTCGGCCTCACTTCAGCTTCAGAGAATCGGATGGATTTCCCGTCATGTGTGACGAGGAGTATGTCATTTGTTCCGCTGGTCAGTCTCGCCCACGCAAGTTCGTCTCCTTTTTCGAGTTTTATCGCGATCAGTCCACTTCGTCGAATATTTTCATACTCAGAGAGTTTAGATTTCTTCACTGTTCCGTTTTTCGTCGCCATGAGGATATGGGAGTAGCCTTTTTCTTTCTGGTCAGCGCGCTTCAGACTATAGCTTAGAACCGAAGTGACCCGTTCTCCTTGCTCTACGTTGATCAGATTTATGACTGCCTGCCCCTTGGATTGTCTGCTCGCTTCCGGTATGTCCCATACACGGACCTGATACACTCGACCTTTATCGGTAATAAAAAGCATGTTGTCGTGCGTCTCGGCAGATATAATCATGTCGATAGAATCTTCGTCTTTTGTGGCCATGCCGATGACGCCTTTTCCTCCCCGCTCCTGCATTTTAAACGTCGATTTCGGAAGTCGTTTTATGTACCCTGTCTGACTCATGGTAATGATGACGTCCTCATTCGGGATAAGCTGTTCATCGGTAAATTCACCGATTTTGCTTTTTATGACTCTGGTTCTTCGCGCGTCTCCGTATTTTTCTTTGAGTTTTTGGAGTTCGTCTTTTACGACCCTGAGTATTTTTTCCGGGTGAGCCAGGAGGTCTTCGAGGTATGCGATGGTTTCCCGTATCATAGAGAGTTCATCTTCGATTTTTTGTCTTTCAAGTGCTGCAAGTTTTCTTAGCTGCATGTCAAGGATCGCTGTGGTCTGGATATCAGAGAGCCCGAATCGCGCCATGAGTTTTTGCTTTGCTTCGTCTGCATCCTTGCTTTTTTTTATGATAGAGATGACTTCATCAATATGATCAGATGCAATTTTAAGTCCTTCAAGTATGTGTTCGCGCGCCTTGGCTTCTTTGAGTTCAAATTCGCTTCGCTTGCGTACCACATCATGCCGGTGTTTTACATACTCCTCGAGTATGACTTTGAGCGTCATAGTCTGTGGTGTGTTGTCGACGAGAGCCACCATATTGACCGGAAATGTCGTCTGGAGACTGGTGTGCTTATAGAGATTATTCAATACCTGTTTTGGAATTGCGTCGCGCTTAAGCTCTATAAACACCCGGATACCACGTCTGTCTGATTCATCACGAAGGTCACTGATGCCTTCGAGCTTTTTTTCTTTGACAAGGTCGGCTATCCGTTCTACGAGAAGCGCCTTATTTACCTGGTACGGGAGTTCCGTAATGGCGATGGCAGATTTGCCCTGAGGCATCTCTTCTATCTCCGCTTTGCCGCGCATGATAATTTTGCCCCGACCAGTGCTGTACGCGAGGCGGATCTCATCTATGTCATAGATGATGCCGCCTGTCGGGAAATCCGGACCCTGGACAAATTGCATGAGGTCCTCAGTGGTCGCATCAAACGTAAAATGAGGCTTTGTCGTATCGGTCCCGGATTTATCGACCTTTGCTTTTGAAATTAAAAATGCTATCGCATCCGCAACCTCAGACAGATTGTGAGGTGGGATTTTGGTTGCCATACCGACAGCTATACCTTCAGAACCCATGAGAAGGAGGTTTGGAAGTTTGGCAGGCAAGAAAACTGGTTCGTCTAGCGTACTGTCAAAATTTGGGATAAAGTTGACGGTTTCTTTTTCTATATCAAAGAGCATTTCAGATGCGATAGCAGAAAGACGGCATTCTGTGTAGCGCATGGCTGCTGCGCGGTCTCCGTCTACGGAACCGAAATTTCCCTGGCCGTCTATAAGCATGTATCGCATGGAAAAGTTTTGTGCGAGGCGTACCATGGATTCATACACCGGTGCATCTCCGTGGGGATGGTATTTGCCGAGGACCTCTCCTACCACTTTCGCACTTTTGGTATACCGGCTGCTGTGGTAGAGACCCATCTGCTGCATAGCGTAGAGAATTCTTCTATGAACCGGTTTTAATCCGTCTCGTACGTCCGGCAGGGCTCGGGCGACGATGACAGACATAGCATAGTCGAGATACGACTTTTGCATCTCGGTTATGATGTTTGATGGTATGATTTTTCCGATATCCATAGTTCTATTATGCTATTTAAGTTACTTAAGGCACTTAGGTTACTTAAGTGACTTAGTAATTTTCTCCATCGCGTCTTTTTTATTTTTCCATTCCTTGATTTTTACCCATTTGCCCGGTTCGAGCTCCTTGTAGTGTTCAAAAAAGTGCTTTATTTTGTCTTTTAATGCCTGTGGTACGTCGTCGATAGATGCCCATACTCCGTAGTACGGATCTACTTTTTTGGTGGGTACTGCGATAATTTTTGTGTCTATCCCCTCTTCGTCCTCCATCTCAAGCATCCCGATCGGAACAGATGGGATGACCGTCCCAGGATGTACGGATTTTGACGATACGACGAGTACATCAACCGGATCACCATCTTCTGCTTTTGTGTCCGGGATAAATCCATAGTTAAACGGATAGGAAAATGCGGTGTATAAAAACCTGTCGACAAAGATGACTCCTGAATTTTTATCCAGTTCGTATTTTATACTTCCGTCCTGTGGGATCTCCACGAATACGTTTATCTGTTCTGGTGGATTTTTCCCTGCTGTAAGTTTTGACATAGTTTCCTCCTTTGGTTAATTATATATCTAATGTTGCTGATTTGGCGTGAGTCTGAATAAATTTCTTTCTCGGTGGGACTTCGTCTCCCATAAGCATGGTAAATACCTGGTCTACGGCAGCTGCATCATCCATGGTGACCTGTTTCATAATTCTATTCTTCGGATTCATCGTCGTCTCCCAGAGCTGTTCCGGATTCATTTCTCCCAAACCTTTATACCTTTGTATCGAAGGTCCTGCTTTTGTGTCATTTGCATGTTCTTTTAGTACCTTTTCTTTTTCTTCGTCGTTATACGCCATGTAGCTATTTTTCCCGTACGTCAGTTTGTAGAGCGGAGGCTGAGCGATATAGAGATGTCCGTGTTCTACAACGTATGGCAGATGACGATAGAAAAAAGTGAGAAGGAGCGTCATGATATGTTCCCCGTCTACGTCAGCGTCGGTCATCATGATGATTCTATGGTATCGCAGTTTTTCAGGATTTAAACTATCGGCGATCCCCATGCCAAGCGCAATGACGAGGTTTTTCAGTTCCTCAAATTCGATGATTTTATCGAGCCGCGCGCGCTCTGTATTGAGAATTTTTCCTTTGAGTGGCAGTATGGCCTGATATTTTCGATCGCGACCTTGTTTTGCGCTCCCACCAGCGCTATCTCCCTCGACGATGAAAATTTCTGAGATCGTCGGATCTTTTTCCTGGCAATCCGCGAGTTTTCCGGGAAGTGATGCACCCTCGAGCGCACCTTTTCTGATGATTGCGTCTTTGGCGGCTTTTGCTGCAAGCCGTGCCCTCGCCGCGAGGAACACTTTGTCCATGATTGCACGAGCATCTGCAGGATTTTCCTCAAAAAAAGTCTCTAGACCCTCTTTTACTGCAGATTGGACAAATGGTTGTACTTCCGCATTTCCGAGTTTTCCTTTTGTCTGCCCTTCAAATTGCAAATACTCAGACGGCATTTTTATGTAGACAATTGCGGTCAGCCCTTCTCGAGTATCCTCTCCCACAATGTTGTCCTCTGCAGATTTTGTGACCCCACTTTTTTTCGCATAATCATTGATCGCACGGGTGAGCGCCATGCGAAACCCGGTCAGATGCGTTCCACCTTCTACGGTATGGATGACGTTTACATACGACTCGATGTTTTCGGAAAAGCCATCGTTGTACTGAAGTGTCGCTTCTAAAGAAATTTCGCCATCCTCTGATGTTTTTTGTATGGCGATGGGATTATGGACTATGACTTTGTTTCGGTTGAGCGCTTTGACAAGAGAGGTAATACCGCCTTCAAAATAAAAATGAGCTTCTTCATTGTCGTTTCTTTCATCTACCAGGTGAAAAGCAAGTTTTGCGATAAGATATGCCCGGTCCCTGACTTGTTTTTTCACCGTATCAAAGGAGAGGTGTATCCCGTCTTTAAAAATTTCGGTATCCGGAAGAAATGAGACTATCGTGCCTGTGTCATCCACTTTACCGAGTGTTTTGACCGGAGAAAGAGCAATACCCCGTTTGTACTCCTGCTGGTACGCTTTCCCGTCCCTGCGGACCTCCACTTTTGTCCAAAGAGAAAGAGCATTGACTACAGATGCGCCGACACCATGCAGTCCTCCGGAGACTTTATATGCTTTGCCTCCGAATTTTCCGCCGGCATGAAGCTTGGTCATCACAAGTTCAAGGGCAGTGACGCCATATTTTGCATTTTTATCGACAGGAATTCCCCGTCCGTCGTCTCGTACAGTGACGCTTTCGTCGGCATGAATATTGACCCACACGTTTTTAGCGTATCCTGCAAGCGCTTCGTCTATACTGTTATCGATGATTTCATTGAGACAGTGATGGACACCGGAAAGGGAGGTGGATCCTATGTACATGGCCGGACGCTTGCGTACGGGCTCGAGTCCTTCCAGGACGACGATCTGGTCACCTGTGTATGTGGATTTTGCTGTCATACTAAAAAATAAATTTCGTCTTGAAACAAAAAAACGAGATTCTCTCGTATAGATTCATTCTACACAAACAATCCATGGTTGTCTAGAGATTTTTTGCATTTATTGAAATTATTACATGAGTGCTAGAGAATCCATGACTAGTATTGGATTTATGTTTCGGTTTAAAAGATCACGTGCTTCGAGTAATCTCTTAGCAAGAGATGCGATTTTTACGAGTGATACATCTTCATTTGTCTGTACTTCATTTGTAAGAATTTTAGATTGTATAAAAGGGAGGAACGTATCTATCCATACCAGAGCATCATCGTGCTTGAGATATTTCTTTAAAAGCATGAGTTTTTCGCGTATATCACCGGCTGTAAGTATTGCAAGGTTTTTTTGGTATTCTTTTTCTTCCTCTGTAGTCAGTGCTAATTTTTCAGATTTGAGAAGTATAGTCTGGCAGCGTGAACGGATGGTCGGGAGAATCGCGTCGGCGTTCGCTGAAGCGAGCAAAATAAAGGTTCGGGATGGTGGTTCTTCTATGGTTTTTAGAAGCGCATTCATGGCTTCCGGCGTCAGAATATCCATATCTCTTATATAGAGACATTGATTTTCGTTTAAGGGTGGAAGAAGTGAAACGTGAGAGAGAGTTTCGCGAACCTCTTCGACGCCGATACTTTGTTTTTCTTCGTTTTTTATAATTTGTATTGTATATAGAGGCTGTATATGCCATTTTTTGAGAATCTCTTCGGCTGCTACAGAGCGGGAATCAGTATTTCCTCCGGTGAGTATGACTGTGTTCATGTCTCTTGCATTATAGTCCGCTCCCAGGCAATAATATAGATGTATGCCTGCCCAAGATATTCTTGATATTCTGCTTTCATCTTCGCGCCTGTCAAAGGAGGCGGCGGAACAAATACGCACAGAGTCCCTGACTCAGGGTATCTCCATAGAAGAGTTGTTACGGAAAAAACGAACCGTACCGGAGCAGGATATCCTCCAGGCCAGGGCCGCGTATCTAGGTATTCCATTTGTGACATTATCAGGTCGAGCTATATCTCCCGAAGTCATAAATTATATACCTGAACCGGTTGCACGCCGCTACATTCTCATAGCATTTCTTTTTGAAACAAAAGCAAATGAATTGTCTGTCGCTATGCAGGATCCGTTGGATTTGCAGGTCATAGAATTTTTGGAAAAAAAGACCGGTAAAAAAATAAAGCCCTACATGGGAGTTAAGGAAGATATTCTTTCCTCTATCGAGGAAAAATATAACCAAAACCTCGGAGAAGATGTTTCCGCTGCGCTGGAAGAGAATAAGACTTCTAGTATAAAGACGTATGAAGCAGGTCACCTCGGAGAGGTGATCCGTGAAGCGCCGATAGCGCAGATTGTCTCTGCTATTCTCGAACAGGCTATGCGTACACGCTCGTCAGACGTTCACATAGAACCGATGACCGGTGATACCCGGGTTCGCTATCGTATAGACGGTATACTTCAGGAGCGACTCGCACTTCCGCATGCGCTTCATGATGCGGTGACGTCCCGTATAAAAATACTTTCGGACTTAAAGATAGATGAAAAGCGTATCCCTCAGGATGGCCGGTTTAATTTCCGTATGGGAGATCAGGAGGTAGATCTTCGTGTTTCCACTCTCCCGACTGTGCATGGAGAGAAAATTGTTATGCGTTTACTCAAAAAGTCAGGTGGTGTCCCGTCTATGCAGGAACTGGGACTTCGGGGTTTGGCATTAAAAAATCTTGAGACGAGCATCCTTCGTCCACATGGTATAAACCTTGTCACCGGACCAACCGGATCCGGAAAAACGACGACGCTTTACTCTGTACTTTCAAAGCTCAATAACTCAAAAGTCAACATCATGACGCTTGAAGATCCGGTCGAGTACGAGATGCCGGGGATAAACCAGGTGCAGATCAATCCTCAGGCGGGGCTTACATTTGCGACTGGTCTCCGGTCTTTTTTACGTCAGGATCCAAACATTATTCTCGTAGGAGAAATTCGTGACAGCGAGACGACAGAACTCGCTGTACAGGCAGCTCTGACGGGGCACTTGGTTTTTTCAACTCTTCATACAAATAATGCATCTGGCGCTATTCCACGCCTCTTAGATTTAGGAGCTGAGCCTTTTCTTATCGCGTCGGCTCTCTCTGCTGTCGTAGGTCAGCGTATAGCACGGAAAGTCTGTCCGACGTGCAGGGAATCGTATACTCCGGAGCAACCTCTCATAGATCAGGTGCGTTTGGTCTTAGGCAATCTCCTTCCTCCGGATTTTAAAGTTGTATTATATAGAGGAAGCGGGGTTGTAAACGGAGAAACCTGTCAGACGTGTGGCGGAAGCAAGTATCAAGGCCGGATCGGTGTATTTGAAGTTTTTTCTGTGACAGATGCTATTAGTAGGCTTATATTGTCACGTGCTCCGATGTCAGAGATTGAAAAACAAGCAGTATCAGAAGGCATGATCACGATGAAACAAGATGGCTACATGAAAGCAGTCGAAGGCGTGACATCGATAGAAGAAGTTTTGAGGGTAGCGCAGGACTGATGGGCACTCGATTTTGTGCTAATCTCGTTTTAAATCACGTGCTAATCTCTTAATATGGATATACAACAACTTTTTAGCGAGACAGCAAGATTACAAGCGTCTGATTTACACCTCATGGTGGGGTATCCGCCTATCGTTCGTGTTGCCGGAAAACTCGGAGCGCTTCCGAATTTTCCCATACTTAGTGCTCAGGAAGCTGAATCTCTCGTCGTCGGAACACTTAATCCCGAGCAGAAAGAAATTTTTCTTGCAAATAAAGAGCTTGATTTCTCTCTCTCTTCTCACCTGGGAAGATTTCGTGTGAATGCATATGTCCAAAAAGGGACAATTGCAGCAGTTTTCCGCCTCATTCCGTCTAAAATAAAAACTCTTGAAGAGCTTGGGGTTGCGTCTATCTGTAAGGATTTTGTCAATTTACGACAAGGACTTATACTCGTTTCCGGTCCGACCGGACACGGAAAATCTACGACGATCGCTGCGATGCTTCAAACGATAAATACGACCCGATCCTGCCATATCGTGACTGTCGAGGACCCGATAGAGTATGTGTATCCGCAGGGCATGTCTCTTATCTCGCAACGCGAAATGAATGCAGATACACATTCCTGGAAAGTGGCGCTTCGAAGCGTGCTACGTGAAGATCCGGATGTGGTCCTTATCGGTGAGATGCGGGATCTAGAGACCATGTCTTCTGCACTTACCATAGCTGAAACCGGGCACTTAGTTTTTGCGACTCTTCACACAAATTCGGCTGCACAGAGCATGGATCGTATTGTCGATGTGTTTCCTGAAAATCAACAAGTTCAGGTACGCTATCAGCTTTCAGCAGTACTTGAAGGCATTATTTCCCAGCGCCTTGTCCCAAATACAAGTGGCGGACGCACTGCAGTATCAGAGATATTGACCGCTACTTCAGCAGTCCGTGCGACGATACGGGACGGGAAGATGCACCTACTTAATAACGTCATACAAACGTCATTTGAGCAAGGGATGATTTCGCTCGAAATGGCTCTGGCGGCAGAAGTGAAACGCGGAACGATTGCCTCAGACATTGCTCTGTCTTATGCTCTACACCCCGAAGAACTGAACCGGTTACTCGTTGGTGTCTGATTCTCATGTCAGTATTTCGATACAAAGCATACGATAAAGATAAAACTGTAGTAACAGGCTTAGTAGACGCGCCATCTCCGGAGTCTGCGGTGAATTTACTTCGTGAAAAACAGCTCTTTGTCGTGCATGTAGAAGAGTCAAAAACTTCTTTTGATTTCGGAGCAACCATTTCAAACATGAAGGGCGTAGGATTTGCCGACGTCGTCAACTTTACCCGTCAGCTCTCGACCATGATTACGGCCGGTCTGTCGCTCCCCGATTCTCTCACTATCCTTCGAAATCAATCGACAAATCCCGTTTTTGTCAAAGTGCTTCTGGAAATGGAACGGCATATTTCAGGAGGAGGATCACTTTCAAGCGCTCTTGAAAAATATCCAAAATATTTTACTGCCATATATGCGTCTCTTGTCAAAGCCGGTGAATCGTCAGGGTCGCTTGATATCGTGTTAAATCGTCTCGCTGACACTCTCGAAGAACAACGTGAATTCCGGTCTAAAGTCTCCGGTGCCATGATCTACCCCATCATCATCGTCATCGGTATGTCTCTGGTCGTCATGATCATGATGACAGTAGTAGTACCGAAATTGACTGATTTGTATAAAGATTTCGGTATCGATCTTCCAGCGTCTACGAAATTTCTCATCACTTCATCACAATTCTTTGTTCGGTATTGGTGGCTCATGATCCTGACCGCGGTAGGAGGCTCCACAGCTTTTGTGAAATGGAGAAAAACCCCAGTGGGTGAGCTCTTTGTTGATACACTGATTTTTAAAATACCCGTGTTCGGAGAATTGCAGAAAAAAATTATACTTGTGGAATTTACCCGGACACTCTCCATGTTGATCTCATCCGGTATTCACATACTTCAGGGTCTGACGATCCTAAAAGGCTCACTTGGTAATGTGTTATTTCGAAATGCTGTCGGAGATATTTCAAAAAAAGTCGAAAAAGGTCTACCTCTCGGAGATACGTTTTCTCAGTACCCTGTTTTTCCGCCGATAGTCTCGCAGATGATTCGCGTAGGCGAGCAGACGGGAAAACTTGACGACACGCTTTTAAAGCTTTCTAATTTTTTTCAGTCTGAATCCGAGCATCTGGTAAAGGGGCTTACGACCGCCATAGAGCCGCTCATCATGGTGGTATTGGGCGTTGGAGTAGGATTTATCGTTATCTCCGTTATCACGCCGATCTATAATCTCACGAGTCAGTTCAAATAGAGCCTTGACACGTAAAAATATCCTATGGTACACCTATATATAGAGGTGAATATATGAATACTGTCCGAATACAAAAAGGGTTTACGCTTATTGAACTTCTTATCGTTATCGCACTTTTAGGATCGCTCGCAGTGGGACTTCTTGCGACTATCGATCCGTTTGAACAGCTCAAAAAAGGACGCGATACTTCCACCAGAAATACAGTCTCAGAATTTTATAACGCAAATTTGCGTTACTACTCTACCAAAGCAAATTTCCCTTGGGGTACTGCTACGACACTTACCGCAGCAGCAGTTTCAGGTAGAGGTTCAGATATTACATCTCTTATGAATGCCGGAGAACTGAAAAATAGATTTATGGATCTTGCGGGCACAGGCAATCTTGCAAAGATCTATGTTACCTCCACCGGGACAGAGCATCTTGCAGTGTGCTATAAGCCTGAGTCTAAGTCATTTCAGGTAGACCCAAATACAGTATATAGCTCAGATGCCATCGCACAAACCGGCACTGTCTGTAAATCAGCAGCCGGCGGTACAGGAGACTGTTACTTCTGTATACAGTAATATTTTAGAAGAATAAATTTTAAAAAATCCTGCTTTTTTAGCAGGATTTTTTATGTGTATCTATGCATATGATCACACCAGTACTTTTGGGTGTATTTTCGTTTTTGTTTTTTTTACTCTATCAGGTCACCGGTATTTACGCAGGTGACAGCGGTGATCTGGTGACTGCTGCCTGTACATTTGGCGTGCCGCATCCTCCGGGGTACCCTCTCTATACTCTCTTAGGAAAGCTACTCTGTCTATTGCCAATTTCTACTCCGTCTTTTCGGGTAACTTTTCTTTCTAGTATCCCTCATGCACTCGTCATTGTTATTGTATATCTTGCTATTCTAAAACTCACAAAACATACTCTTTCTGCACTTTTCGGTTCCTTGGTATTGCTTGGAAATTATCTTTTTTTCCTCTATAGCGTGACTCCAGAGGTATTTGCACTTTTTGACTTATTTGTTGTTGTTATCGTCTATGTAAGCATACGTTTTTTAGAAAAACCAACAAGAAGTTTGCTTTATATTCTCGTATTCGTATTCTCTCTGTCACTTTCACATCATCACGTGATTCTGTTTATCATCCCATCTCTCTTGTATGTCCTTTGGGTAAAAAGAGAGACCATCGGGTCATGGTTTTTCCGTATACAGGATGCGTTTTCTTTCTTTCTTGTCTTTCTTTTAGGATTATTTCCGTATCTGTATATCCCTGTAGCAGCAAGGCAGGGATCGATGGTCAATTGGGACAGGGCTGTTGATCTACCTTCATTTATACATCTCATACTCAGGAAAGATTACGGTACGTTTATTTCGAATGGTATATATGGTCAACTTTTCTATCAGAGGATATTACAGATTAAAGCATACGGTGAAATGATACTGTTCGATTTTACTTGGATAGGAATAGTGCTCGCGGTGATTGGTTTTATTGCGATCTATACACTGCATAGACGTTTGTTTGTTCTGTTTTTCAGCGCTCTTTTATTTTTGGGTCCTTTGTTTCTCTTTTATGCTAGTTTTCCGCTTATGAATCGATTTACTCTCGGTACATATGAACGGTTTCTTTTGCCTTCATACTGTATCTTTTCTGTTCTTGTTGGTATTGGATATCATAGTGTATTACGGATGAGCAAATGGATTTCTGCAAGGTATTTTGATCATACAGTTCTGAGGCACCTCTCTATTTTCCTTTCGTGTATATTATTTTTATATCCGTTACTTTTTATCTATAAAACGTCAAATATTTTTTACGGTTTTGCACAAGATAAAATTGCTGAGAATCTTGGTATAGATATACTTTCTACCGTTCCTCTGAATGCGACAATAATAATCAGTCGGGATACAGCTCTTTTTAGTACACAGTATGTCCGGTATGCTCTGCGTTTTAGACCGGATATTGCACTTCTTCATCTGGCACGTTTTGGGTCACGGGAATACTTCCTAGATATCCAAAAAAATTTTCCGGGAAGAATATATCCGCAAGGGTTGAACCAGCAGGAATTGAAAGATTATTTTTTGCATGAGGCATCTATAGGAAGCTTGTATAGTAATACGCGGTTTACTATTCCCGAAGAACTATATTGGGTGCAGCAGGGACTACTCTATCAATTGTTAGATAAACGGCATCTGCCACAGGTAGATATTTTGGAAAAATCCAATGACGAATTATTTTCTACGTATCACTCCCCTCTCTCGGGAATTTTACTTCGGTACAATCATCTCATGTTGTCTGATGTAAAAAGTGTGTATGCCGGGTCGTATATAGAATATGGAAAAATTCTTCTGAAAATAGGAAAAGTACAGAAATCCGAACAAATATTTAGAAAAGCAGTTGCATTAGGATCCGATATTGATGGAGAGGATGCATATACATATCTTGGGTTATCTTTATTGTTTCAAAAACACTGCTCGGAAGCTTTAAGCGCATTTGAGTCTGCACGAAATATACACGTTACGTCAGATAATATTCTTAATCTATATGAATCTGTCACTCATGGGGACTGTGCTTCAGATCAGATTAAAGCCGGTGACCTTTTGAAAAAATATGAAGCCGGGAAGATAAAAACTGACATAGAACTCCAATCACTATAAGACCATATAGTCCCCCGGATAAAAATAATGTAAGTAAAAAATATGATGGTTTGAATAAAAATTTTATTACATGTAAACCTGCAGGAACAACAATTCCTTGAGAAAGTATATTGACAGCAAGTATTTGTGCTTCTACTCCGTCAATAGTTGCAACCCATCCGGGGTAGAATAGTTGATTAAATACAACCATTGATGTTTGATTGTTTTTCACTGTTGCACGAATTTCTGTTTCTGATAGAGCAATGATATGTATATCATCACTTTTATTCAGTGTATTGAGTATATTATTCTTATTTTCAATTATTGCTAATTCAACTTTATTATATGAACTATCCTGGAGGAAAGAAATAAAATCCATAAAAGTTTTAGCATAAACAACTTTTAAAGGGGAAGACAAAATAGGCAAAACATCGTCATTTTTATAGGTATAGATAGAAATATCAGCTTCACGTTGCTCTGAAATTTTATTGAATTTTTGCGTTGTTAGTGGAATCGTTGAGTTTATTGAACTTACTCCATAGAGCGAAAGGAGTGTTTCAGCATCAGAGCCAACTGCAGCACTTGTACTGGATTCTTTTATATCTTGCTCTATAAAAGATTTTATTAAAGCAGTTCGTTTCATATCTCTGCCGGAGGTATCTAAGAATTGCTGATATCCTTGAAGCGCGGATACATCCGGGGTATTACTTTTAAATAGTGTACGATATAGTTTTATGTCACCCCATCCGGACGTATTAAAATAATTGATCTGTGTTTTTTCAGTGCCTATCGTATATACCTTTTCATTCTTATATTGATCTACGGAATGAGTTATCACATTGTCCGGAGTATCCAATGCATGATACGAATGAAAAGTATAAATGAGATGAACGACATTTATTATCAATAATAATGTTAGACCAATTTTTACCATCTTATTTTTTAGTGAAAATAAATACACCATTGCATGAGTAGACAGTACGACGAAAGAAAACACAAAAAACCAGATAAAACGGGATGGAACGCGGAAAAGATTGAATGGAAAAAACGAATAGAGGATATATAGTGGAGAATTGTTTCCCAACATGAACAGAAAACTAAAAAAACATATAAGAGAGAAGAATATAAATATTTTATCCCTGAAAATGGAACGTTTTCTTATGAAACAAATGATGATAAAAATACTTAGGATGATGAAGGGTAGTATTCCTATGTACCCAGTATTTTCCCAGAAAATACTTCCGTCGAATGTCTGAAAGTGTGGATATGTTCCGAATCTTGGATTTCCAAAGAAAAAGGGAAGAATAAAAGTAAGTATATGTTTGATCGGAAAGGAAAAGAGTGTTGCAGTTTCTAATGAAAATCCGGAGGAAGACGTCAGTGTTCTGTAGTATTCTATACTCGGAAGAATTTGAGGACTTGCTGCAATCAGGGAAAGAGTCTGTGCCACAAAAAGACGGAAAAGTTTCTTCCATACTTTCTCTGAAGAATTTGGAAAGAGGGTGTAAGCAATTGCAAGCAAGTGTGTCATAAGCGTTACCTGTGGAAATCCGGCAAAAATTTGCTGAGAGGAAACGAAGATGAAAAAAAAGAGAGAAAGAAGAGAAAAGTTTGATACTATTGAAAGAGATGCAAGAATCACCCAGGGAAGAAGGCTCGCCGTTGCAATAACGCTTATATGAGTGATCTGGGTAATGACAACCCCCGAAAAAATAAAAAAAAGAGATCCAAAAAAGCTGGACAATTGATGTTTTGTAATTTTTTTTAACAATACATATGTCCCTATGCCGAGGATTGAAATATAGGTTATGAGGGCAAGATTGTATGCAAGAACGAACGGAAAAAATTTGTAGAGAATTAAATTTGGTAGAAAAAGCGCTCCCACTGTTCCATGAGCAAAGAGTGGGAATCCGTTTCCATACATAGGCGTCCAGAATGGAAGTGTATTTTTTTGAAGTGCTTGCCAATATATGTACTTATAAGAAAGCGATGAGAGTGCGTCGCTTGTGCCGAAATCCGGTGTAACGATAATTTGAGCGTGTGGGTAAAAAAGAGGGAGGAAATAGATATAGACGAGTATGGGAATAAGTACAATGAAAACAATGTGCACCAGGCGATTCATAAAGAGTAGTGTATATTGATTGTCCAATAGGCGCAAATAGCATAAACTTAAAGTATGGGTATTTTTGTTTTTCTTTTTGGCTTAGTGTTTGGATCATTTGCGAATGTACTTATTGATCGTGGGGATGATATCTCAGTGTTGACTGACAGGTCACACTGCGATTTTTGTAAAAAAAATCTGTCGTGGTTCGAACTCATACCCATATTCTCTTTTGTATTTCAAAGAGGCAGATGTAATACGTGTAAGAAAAAATTATCAATCCAGTATCCCCTTGTTGAACTTGTTATGGGTTTGGCATTTCTATTAGTTTACTCACTCTTTGCCCTTCAGTCTGACTTCTCTCTCGTCTTTTACCTTCTACTCACCTTTGCATTCGTCGTTCTGTTCATCGCTGATCTAAAATATTATATTCTTCCTGACAGCATGATTGTGCTTTCTTTGTTTTGCATTATAGCAATATATTTCTTGTCCCCTGTAAATCCCCTCCCCTATCTCATCTCTGCGATTGGAGCGGGAGGTTTTTTCTTCTGTCTTTGGCTTATTACAAAGGGAAGGGGTATGGGATTTGGCGATGTAAAACTTGCATGTGTCATGGGGTTGCTTCTGGGTTACCCGAAAATCATCGTCGCACTCTATATCGCGTTCTTGACGGGGGCGCTGTACGGTGTAATACTGATATTAGGAAAGAAAAAAACTCTCAAAAGTGCAGTTGCGTTTGGTCCGTTTCTCCTTTTTGGCCTTGCGCTCAGTGTATATTTTGGGGATCGTATCATACAGCTATGGCAAACATTTCATTAAAGTCGAAGGCACAGGGTTTTTCGCTCATGGAGCTACTCATCGTCATCGCGATCATCGGCGCTCTTGTCGCTATTGCAGCAGCCTCATATTCTTCAGCGCAGAAACGAACCCGCGATTCCCGCAGAGCTGCAGATTTGAAAGCAATTCAGAATGCATGGGAACAGTATTATGCTGACAATAGCGGTTTGTATCCAGCTAACTGTACTGTGAGCATGACTGCGTACCTTCCACAAGGGTTACCGGTTGATCCTAAGACACCAACGATTAATTATTATGCAAATGCAACTTCGTCATGCACAACATCAGCGTATTGTTTTTGTGCGACTCTAGAAAGAACCGGTGGAGGAAATGCGAGTGACACATCATGCACATTCGGATCAGGCAGCTATTCGTGTGTGAAAAATTTACAGTAAATTTTTAGACTTCGTATGAAACAAAAGCAAAGCCAGCGGTCAGGGTTCACGCTTATAGAAGTCCTTGTGGCTGCGACTATCATAGCCGTACTTGTCGCTATCGGTATGGTTTCCTATAGCAGTGTCAACAAACGGTCACGTGATGCGAAACGCCGTGGGGATCTGGAACAGATGCGCTCAGCACTTGAATTATATCGATCTGAGTATGGCTATTATCCGGCTGTCGGGAGCGGTTCCTGGACGAGTGCTTCGGATCTAAGCACTGGAGATCCGGCTACAGGACTTGTTCCTTCTTTTATGCCATCTGTTCCATCTGATCCAAAAACTTCGGAGAGATTCAGTTTTAAAGCAACAAATGTCAGTAGTGGTACGTATTATGGATATTGTCTCAGTGCAAAACTTGAAACAATATCTGTAACTACAAGTACCTGTACTGCGAGCGAGGTCGATCCTGATGTTAATTATCTCCATAACTATGGCTCCAAAAATCCATGAACACAGTGGCTTTACGCTTCTTGAGATTATTATTGCGATCAGCCTCCTGATGCTTCTCACTGGTGGGGTTATTGCCGGATATTCTACCTTTAATGACACACAAAAGATAAAACAGACAGCTCTTACGTTTAAATCGTACCTTCGTTCTGCACAGACGAAAGCAACCTCAGGTGTGAAGCCGGCCGTTTGTACGACCCTTGATGGGTATATAGTACGGGTAGACGTGTCTTCATATACCGTTGACGCGATGTGTGACGGAAGTATCGTAACAGACGCAGATACGTCTTATTCTGTGGCTCTTACCTCTCAGACGATTGTCTCAAGTCCCGTTACAGCATCGTTTGTTTTCCGGGTTCTCACCCGGGCGGTTTCTTTAGCACAAATTACAACCTATACCTTTACAAGCGGATCAAAAGGATATCAGATTTCGGTAAGTCCAAGCGGAGATATAAATGAACTTGGATTTGTGACATTATGAATCGCACAGGCTTCAACACAGGTCAGACGTTGGTCGAGATCATCGTGGTGGTTGGTGTCGTTGTGCTTCTAGTTACCGGACTCGTGATTGGCACCACTGCGTCTCTACGTATCGGTGAATCAGGAAAAATACGCAGTCAGGCAGTAAAACTTGCTCAGCAAGCTATTGAGCTTGCTCGAACTGTTCGCGATACACAGTGGGCTACTTTTGCTTCGATGACCGGTACGTATTGTTTAGGCGATACAAATACCTGGACTCCTGCGACAGGATTATGTTCAGTTAATATCGGTACAACTTTTACACGCTCTGTTAATTTTGCCTTTGTCGATCCCAGGATGACCGTAGAAGTTACGGTTTCGTGGCAGGATAGTAGCGGTACTAAGCAAACATCGTTAAAAACATATTTTACTCAATGGAAATGAGAAATATTCAGTATTCAGAATTCAGTATTCAGTATTCAAAGCGAAACGGGTTTACCCTCCTGGAAATTCTCATCGCCCTTGGGGTGATTTCTCTTCTTGGAGTGGTGATCGTGCAGGTATTTTTTACGACTACGCGGTCGAATACAAAAACTGAGATAGTGAAGGATGTAAAACAGCAGGCAGATTACGCGGTCGGCACGATGACACGATTTATTCAAAATTCCCGTGCTATTTCACTTGCGAACGGTTCTGTGTGTGTTGCGGGTGGTTCAACTATTTCATCCATTCTCGTCACTGCTCCGGATGGAAATCAGACAACATTTGGGTGCCTGGTGGATTCAGGGGTTCAGAGGCTCGCATCGGTAAGTGCATCCGGATCAGAATATCTCACCGGTTCCTCCTATACGCTTGGAGGCACATCGTGTGCAGATACTACCCTCTCGTTTGTATGTTCTACTATCCCCGGTACATCAACGAGCGTGAAAATTGGTTTCTCCCTTTCTCAGAAAGGTAGTCCGCAGAGTTTGTACGAGAAAGCAAGCACTTCGATTGAAACAACCGTTTCTCTACGAAACTAGTTGCGCGATACCCTGATGAGTCTATATACTAAAATAGTATGGGAAAAATACAAAAAAATTCAAGTTCAGGACAAGTTTTACTTATAACGCTTCTCGTACTTTCAGTTGCAGTGACGATCGCTCTTTCCCTCATCGGCAGGGGCACAATGGACGCAAACATGAGTGCAAATTTGGAGGAATCTGCGCGTGCGTTTAACGCTGCAGAGGCCGGTATTGAAGAAGCGCTCAAAACAGGGCTAAGTACGGCTACGGCCCAGGTGCTATCCCCAGGCCTCACCTACAACGTCAACGTGAGCATGGTAGGAGGTGCTGCGAGTGTCTATCAACTGCCAAAGAAAACGACACGTGGTACGACAGAGACAGTCTGGCTTACGAATCATAACGCTGATGGGTCTCTCAACGAAGCTCCTGCGTATGCCGGATCGACTATACATGTCTGTTGGTCGAGCGAAGCGACCATTCCCGCAATTGAAATGACACTCTTATATAAGAGGGGTTCATCGTATCTGGTTTCAAAATCTGCGCTGGATCCTGATGCGACCAGAGCCGGTACAAATAAATTCACGAATTCCGGAATTTCTACTCCTGGTTGCGGTATATCAAATTATTATAGCGCAACCGTAGATTTTCCATCTCTTGGAATCATAGTAGGAGATACCGTTCTTGCACTTCGATTGACTCCACGCTACTCAGACTCAAGAATAGCTATAGACCCAGGTGCTATTGCGCTTCCTCAGCAAGGAAATCAGGTAGAATCTACGGGTTCCACTGCGGGAGGCGTTAGCCGAAAGATAATTGTTTTTCAACAATATAAAGCACCTTCATCTATTTTTGACTCTTCTATTTACAGTCAAAGTTCGTTTGGTCGTTAAAATTTATGAATTCCACGGTTGGTCTTGACATCGGGTCTCATTCGATCAAGCTAGTTGAACTGCTTGAAGATAAAGGAGTGTACACACTTCACGCAGCCGGTTTGGTTCCGACTCCTGTTAATATCATGTCTTCCAATGATATGAAAGATAAAGAAGCGGTTGCTATAGCTATAAAGAAATTATTTGTTGACGCTGTCGTTACGAATCGTGTGGTAAATATAGCACTTCCGGAATCACAGGTATTTACCCGTGTCATACAGATGCCAAAACTTTCCGAAAGAGAACTCGCGTCCGCAATTCAATGGGAGGCTGAACAATATGTTCCATTGCCTTTGGATCAGGTAAGTCTGGATTATTCACTGCTTCAGAGTTCCGTAGATGCCGGTTCGGGAGATACGATGGATGTACTTCTGGTAGCGAGTCCAAAAATTTTAATTGAGAAATATATACAGATATTGGAGCTATCAGATCTTTCCGTTTCGATTGCAGAAACGGAAATCTTGGCTGCATCGAGGGCGATGGCGAGAACAATGAAGAATGTAAAAAATGCTATTATTCTCTCTCTGGGAGCGCAGACGTCTGATATGGCAATTATCCGATACGGCACGCTTGCCTTTACCCGTTCCATTAGCGCCGGTGGCGAGGCATTGTCCCGTGCGCTCTCACAGGGGTTCGGGTTTGAAAAGCATCAGGCAGAAGAATTTAAAAGAACATATGGTCTGGAAAAAGACAAGTTGGAAGGAAAAATAGTTGGAGCTACGAAGCCAATCATGGACACGATAGTCGGTGAGATGAAGCGTGCTATTGCTTTTTTTCAGGAGAGATTTAAAGAGGATCATATACAAGTGGTGCTCTTAAGCGGAGGTACAGCACGCCTTCCCGGATTAGTTGTGTATATGGCGGAACAACTGGGTATAGAAACACAAATTGTAAATCCATTCGTGGGTATAAAACGGGATTCCAGGTTTACGGTTCTAGATGCCCAGGGTCCGACATTCACAGTTGCTGTTGGACTTGCTTTGAGACATATTTAGAAGCGATGTATATGCCTACCCTTGGATCAATAAATTTACTGAAATCAAAAACTGTCTCGAGTAGCATTCCTCTTGGCGTAGAAGAATCTTTCAGGCGATTTTCTCTTATTTCGGTCACGGTGCTCTTTGTCATTGGACTTTTTGTAAGCGGCGCGTTTTTTTATTTTCGCCTTCAACATGATGTTCTCGTAGACAAACGGAATTCATTTGCAAATGAAATCATCAATTATTCAGTAAAAGAAGGTCTGAATACTGCTATAAAAGAACGCTTGAGTGTCACGGAAAAAATTATGAACGCTCAGCGGCCGTATGCAACACTGCTTGATTCTATAGGTATTGTCGCAGCACCCGGAAAACTTACAAGTATCTCAGTGGATGAAACCGGCAGAACGAGAATATCGATAAAATCCACAAATATTGAAGAAACTCTGGATATGATAAACGCACTTATTTCACTGACTAAGCAGGGGAAAATAAAAGGGCCGGATCTTACATCATTTCAATTCGGCAAAGCCGATGATATATTATTTTCTGTTTCATTTGTTCCGGTTTTATAAGTATGAAAGATGTGCAAAAATTACTCGCGCCATATAAAAATATTCTTATCTCTGTTGCGATACTGGCATTTTCGCTTCTCGGGTTGTTTATAGGAGTCATTCCGTCATTTAAGACGACTCTGAAGCTCTATCAGGACAATGTTGACCTTCAAAAAGAAGTGAGTGCACTCTCGGAAAAAACAGAACTCCTGAATTCTTTGAGCGAACAGGATTTACGTTCAAAGCTTTCGCTTCTGACCAGCGCAGTGCCGTCTGAAAAGCAGATTCCATCGCTTTTTGATTCTATAGAATCAGTCGTTTCACGTTCAAATGTGTCTCTTGAGGACATGAGTCTTGATACGAATCAGGCTATATCATCCGAATCCGGAAAGAAACAGGAAAAACAGGAGAAAAATATCGGTGCACCGCTTATCGGTTTTAATATTACGGTGAAAGGAACATATACAGAGCTTCGATCGTTCCTACACGAGATTATTTCAGTGAGGCGCTTTTTCAGAATTCGTTTTTTTGATATTGCGATTCAGAGTGGTGAAAGCGTGATGTTGCGCCTTGGTGCCGATACATTTTATTATTCTCTTCCGACTACGATTCCTTCTGTGGTAGCGAAGATACATCCTATCACTAGTCAGGATGAAGAAGTATTGAAAAAAGTTTCGGCATATCCTTGGGTTGCCGAAGAAGTATCATCCCCA
>JBBTTM010000046.1:0-15250 GCA_038064255.1 Patescibacteria group bacterium
ACTCTATCTGTGAAGCTAAGAGTAGTGGATTTTGCGCTGAAGTGACAAGCGATGTATGTTTTTCATCTAATATTCCAGTAATTCCGGATACGTTTGTCATAATCACTGGCACTCCGCACGCCATGGCCTCGAGGGCCACCATGCCAAATGATTCATAATGAGACGGCATAACAACAACGTCAGACGCATTATAATAATACGGAAGCTCTGATTGATTTTTCTGACCAACAAATTCGACAAGAGATTCTATGTGCAGAACTCTGCGTAGTTTCTCTAAAGACCGAAGCGGCTTCGACCACGCATCAATTGACTGAGAAATATCTCCTCCGACTATACGGAGATTTACTTTGCATGTGGCGTGTCTCACCGTCAAAATTTTTAATGCATATAAAAGTGCATCAATCCCTTTTAGCGGCTCTATTCTTCCGACAAATAAAATACTGCACTCTGCATCTTTTGCGTGTACGTGGTCTCTTGCAATTTTCTGATCAATAGGGCGGAAAAGCTCTGTGTTAACGCCAGGCGGTATGACTGCTATCTTCTTTTTGGAAGCGCCATACAGGTATTCTAGATACGACGCTTCATGTTCGCTTGGAGTAATAATTCTCTCTACCTCGGAAACGAGATTCATCTCTACTCGTATTCGCTCATCGTTCTCCTGTTCCTGTTCTCCACGTGCTACCAGATTTTTTAACAATGCCAATGTATGAAAACTCATGACTATGGGAACAGTATCAAATAATTTTTTTAACAACTGCCCAACTACTCCTGACTGATAGTAGTGACAATGAAAAAGATCATACGATGCATTATTTTTCTTTATAAAATCTAGTAGGTTTTGTGCAAATACTTCTGTATATGAAAACAAATCTTTTTTAGACATCGATCCAAATGGACCGCCAGGAAGATGGATAAGTCGAAGTCCTGGCGAAACTTCAACTATCGTCTTGTTTGAAGCGTCCATAGATCGAGTAAACATATCAACAGTATGTCCGGCTTTTGCGAGTTCCTTTGATAACTCGAGCACATACACATTCATCCCACCCGTTTCCTTCCCCTCATCAGACGCCAAAGGACACGCATGATATGAAATCATGGCAATATGCATTTTATTCTTAATATTCAATAATTCTCTCATATACGTATTATCTCATATATGTAGATTTTCAATATAATTTTGTATAATCATAATAATGATTAAAAAAACTCTTAGCGTTATCATCTGGTCAGAAAATCCCGACAAACTTGCAGCATGGTACAAAGACACACTTGATCTAAAAACAGGAGAATCCACCACGCTCCCAAACGACTACTGCATAGGCTTTGATTTTAGCCCAAATTATTTTTCCATCGGAAAACATGATAAGGTTTCTGGAAAAAATATAGATCCGTATAGAATCATGGTGGGATTTGATGTTGATAGTGTACAAGCTATGTATGAAAAAATTAAAGACAAAGTCGTCGTCCTCTTTCCGCCGTTCCTCGCTCCTCCAGGAGGATTTTACTGTATGACAATAGAGGATCCGGAAAAAAATATTATCCAATTTTTTGGCGGAAAATAATATGACTCCTCTTGCTATAAAAGTATACAAACTTCTCGATACAGTTCCTCGCGGAAAAGTGACAACGTATAAAGCACTCGCCCACAAAGCGGGAACAAAAGCATATCGGGCCATAGGCCAGATTATGAAAAACAATCCGAATGCACCCGAGACTCCTTGCCATAGAGTCGTCGCAAGCAATGGAACGCTTGGAGGTTTTTTGGGAAAAACCGACAAAAAAACTCTTCAGAAAAAAATCGATTTACTGCACTCAGAGGGTGTTAAAGTTAGAAACAACCGCATATTAAACTTTGACAAAATTTGTCACGTATTTAATTAATCTGATATTACCCTAAATACTTAATACTAACCCATAAATTCTAGTCTACCAGCTTCCGCTCGATCCTCCGCCGCCGGAACTTCCCCCACCAAATCCACCAAAACCGCTACTCGATGAACCACTGCTTTTTCCCCAATTTGTACTACTGCTATTCCAATACTGAAGTGTCTTTTGAAATATTGTATGGGCCTTGGGATTATCCATTCGTTGATATAAAAATGAAGAGATTATATCGAGCAAAAGTCCAGCGATGCCACATATTCCAGCCAACACCAAAGCGCCGATAATCGTCCCGGTAAAAATTCCAATGACACCGCCCAATACCCCACCCCCTACTCCACCAAGCCAGAATCCTTTCGTCTTCCCGAGGGCATAGGTAAGTTTAAAAAATAATCCGCCAAAAATCCAAAATCCTATCGCGATAGCTATGAGTATAAATAGCGCAGTCTCGCCGGACCCGCTTGCCGATGCGGATACTGTAGCTTCAGGAATTTCACCACCATCTAGAACAGCTTCAATCGCCAAGATTCCATTTTTAACACCTTCAAAATATCTTCCGTTCTTAAACTCCGGCGTTATGACGTTTCGGATGATCTCCCCCGCTCTCCCGTCTGTCAGCTTTGGTTCAAGTCCATATCCTACTTCTATCCTCATCTTCCTATCATTTATCGACGCAAGAAATAACACGCCATTGTCTTTTCCTTTTTTCCCAATCTTCCACTGTTCAAATAGTTTTACAGCCACATTTTCAACAACATCTCCGTCAAGAGATTTCATAAACACGACGCTTATTTCATTTTTCGTCTTTTTCTCGTATTCAGAAAGACTTGTTTCAAGCGAAGTCTTCTGCTCAGCAGTCAATACATTTGCAAAATCATTGACAAAACCGGTAGCCTCAGGAATCGTCGCAGAAAAAACTCTATTATTCGGAGAAAATACAAGCACACATGTGAATACTGTCAGAAAAACCGTAAGGAAAAATTTTCTCATGAAATCATCGCGTCACTAAAATTGTACTTTGGGCGCGTTCTCACTCCCTGCTGTGGCTTCAAAATATAACTTTATTTTAAATCCAAACAATGATGCCACTATGTTTCCCGGGATCGTGGTCGCTTTCACATTGTAGGCTTGCACCAACTCATTGTACCTGCGTCTTTCTACGGAAATTCTGTTTTCTGTTCCAGCCAATTCATCCATAAGCTTTGATACTGTTTCATTACTTTTTAGTTCCGGATAATTTTCCATGATAACAAGAAGTCTTCCAAGTGCCGATTCCAGTTGCCCTGCGGCTGCAGCTTTCTGATCCGACGACGCTGCACCAGCGTATCTGGTTCGAGCTTCAGCAATAGCACCAAATACAGCCTGTTCCTGTTTCTGCACTCCCTTTGCTGATTCCAGAAGATTTGGAATAAGATCATAGCGCCTCTGATACTGTACTTCAACCTGCTTCCATTGCCCGTCTACTCCATTTGACTGTGTGACAAAGGAGTTATACTGACCACCAACCCAGAGGGCAAAAACGAGTACTATACCGACGAGAACAACGAGTGTATTTTTCATAATATTGATAGAGTAGCGAATAAGGGTGTCGGTGTCAAGAAAAATCCGATATACTCTTTGGGTAATGATACAGTACTACCAACCATTTCTCCTCCCGTTTCTCGGAAGGAAAAAACATAATATTCCGCCGTCTATCAGACAAACTTACTATCACTCATTTGAGGATGGTCTTTGGCAAATTCTTTCTGAGAGAGATATACCAAAACAGTCTATAGTTTTTGTTCCCTCGTTCTATTGTATGGATGTTATAAAAAATATTTCAAATCATGGATATAGTCCGACGTTCTATCCAATCGACAGAAATTTTCAGATAAATGAATCTCTATTTATTACGTATCTCAAACAATACAAACCCCGCGTTGTAATTCTTTTTCATGCGGTCGGAATTACAAATACTCTCATTCATAAAACATGTTGGAGAAAATATATTTCCAAAGACACACTTATCATAGAAGACTCCGTCCATACTTTGATAAATCCAGAAAATATTTCAATTCATGACAAAAATCATATTATTATGGATAGTGTTCGGAAGGTTTCCCCACTGAGAGGTAGTTTTGCATATGAAATAATAACTGGCCATAAACATACATATTCAAAACAATCGTCTTTTTCTCTATATATTATTTCCTCTATAATTATGTATTACGTCTTCAGGATAATGCTAATATTCTCGGAATTATTCCGATCGGGTACTCTCACAAAAATAGCGTATAAAAAAATTCTTCCAATTCATGATGACATCATCGGAGATGATCCCATAGGTCACCGCGGCATAAGTATAACTCCTATCCTTTATCCGTGGGTAAATTTTTCAAAAATTGAAGCCCTAAAATTTACTCAGGTAAAACTATACCAAAAATCTCTAAAAAAACTATTTTTACCGAAGATATTTTTTTCTATTTCCATGCTTCCTCAAAATTTTGGAATGCTACATGCATATCCCATTGGTATCAAAATAAAGCCTTCCACAGAACTCATCTCATATCTCCATTCATTCAATATTTTCGTATGGGAAAAATTTTCGGACTGCCCGTGGGCTAAAAACAAAGGAGTACTTCTCCTCCCACTTGGATTTCATATTTCAAATCAAGATATAATTCATATTTCAAATACACTGAACGCTTGGAATATACAATAAACAAACAATAAATATCATGAAATACATCTGGAATATCTGGAGCATTTTTGTCTTATTTTTAATCCTCCGATTTGTACTTATCGTTACGTTCCCTCCATTCACCGATGAATCTTTGTATATACGATGGGGACAGCTCATGATATGGAACCCGGATTTTCGATTTGCATCCATTCTCTACCACAGCCGACAGCCACTCGCTTTCTGGCTTTTTGGAATTGGCGCCATAGTCGCAAATAATCCACTCATAGGCGGCAGACTCGTAGCTCTCCTTGTCAGTATCCCGTCATTTTTTGCTCTCTATTTATTCATGAAAAAATCTTTTGACCAAAAAACAGCACTCATAAGTATCCTTCTATTGACTATTTCTCCTCTTGCGATTATGTTTCAGAGCCTTGCGCTCATGGATGGAATCCTCTTTAGTAGCACGTTTTGTATCGTCTATCTCTTAAGTGAATATCGGCTTCATAGTAAAACTCAAATATTGCTTGCAACAGGTCTAATGCTCGGAATACTTCTGTGGATCAAAACCACAGCGCTTTTCATCATAACTCCAACAATATTTACCGCTTTAACAATTTTTCGCCTCTCCTTTTTCAATCGAACAAAGCAAATAGTAAACTTTTTAATACTGTTGCTCCCAATCATACTCATCGCTCTCTTACTTCTTCTACTTCCAAATTTTTCAAAAATAGTATCTGAACCAGGATCGTTTATATTTTCCCTAAAAGAACTCATGACTCTTCCAACTGCCTCTTGGGTCAGTAATGGAGTGTATGCGCTCTATGGATATATGACCTATTTCACTCCGATTGTCTTTCTTTTTGGACTCATCGGAGCATACAAATACAGAAAGGAAAAATCAACCACACCACTCATCTTTTTTGCCCTGACAATACTTTTTTCCATACTCCTCGGAAAAATTTTTCGAATTCGCTACATTTTATATGCATTGATCGGCATCATCCCATTTACGGCATTATTTCTTTCCCAAACCCATTTAATCCGTTCAGTCAATCGTCTGAAGTACATTTTTTGCATCGGATCATCGTTTCTTATATCTTTGATGCTCATCATAAACCCACACCTATTCTTCTCGCTCTTCCCGGAAAATTCGACTTTATCCCGCGAACGGGAATATGCTTATGGTTGGACTGCAGGAGATGGAATACAAAAGTTGATAGATTTCATAGATAAAACTCCAAGATCATCACATGAAAGAATTATTCTCTTTACAGAGGACTCTCCCGGTAACCCAAGCGATTACGTGCTTGCAAAATACTACTTTGATCCAACAGTAATTATTTCTCCGATAGATATATCTGCATCTTCGCTAAGATCTCTATCTCAAAAAAAAGGCAATACTCCTGTTTTTGTCATTGCCCGGAGTATTCGGGTAGACCAAACCACAGAGCCGTACCTTTCGCTTATCCAATCATTTTCAGAACATGATCCACATGAAGCTCTTCATCTATATCAACTAAAATCTCCATAAAAAACCGAGAGTTTCCCCTCGGTTTTTTCTGTTTTCGTACGAAAAAAGAATTGTTACCAACGCTTCTGTCGATCAAATCCACCGCCGTGTCCTCCACTGCGGTCTCCGCCACCACCAAATCCACCTCGTCCACCACCAAATCCACCTCGACTTCCGCCTCCACCACCTCGGTTTCCGCGATCTTCCTGAGGACGTGCTTCATTTACTACGATCGGTCGACCGTTCATAGAATAACCGTTGAGTGTTCGGATTGCATTCTCAGATTCTTCATCTGTAGACATTTCCACAAATCCAAATCCTTTACCCTGACCGGTAAATTTATCTGTTATTACAGTAGCAGACACAACTTTTCCAGCCTGTGCAAACACTTCTTCAAGCTGTGCACTTGTCGCTTCATACGGAAGCTTTCCAACAAATAACCTTTTTGCCATAATATATTCACCTCCCTTCAAAGAAATTTTTAATTTTTACTAAACAAACATCCTTATGCATTGATTTGGATATAACTGCTACACGAGAAGAGATTGGAGAAAGAAAGAAGATACGAAACACTCAGTCTACCAGTCATCATACACGCGAACTGTTGTATCAAGCAATTTATATAAAAAGAGCCTTGACATCAAGAGTATACAGGAATAGTAGTTCAGGCGCAAATTTCAAAAATTATCTAGCTATTGCCGAAGGCGATGCAGTAAGCATACGTGCGGACTCGCTTGCGATAAACGCATGAACACTCTCAAATGTATTACTATTGTCTTTCGGTATATACACATACTGACCAGTCTTTGAAAAAGAAGGAATAAATACATTATTCTCCCCAAGCACGACAGACGAAATTTCATACTTCGTAATATCACCAAAGAGAGTCAAAAACTGTGCGGATTGTAACAGAGTGATATCCGTATCAAGTGATCCTTTTAAGGTATTCGCTGTTTCGTACAATTTTGTACTCAAACCCAATGAAACAATTTTTTGACGGAGTGCTTTGAGGAGAGACTGCTGACGTAAAGACCGGCCAAAGTCACCGCCGTTTTGCTCTGAATGTCTTGAACGGACGAAAGAAAGAGAAGTTTTTCCATCCATATGCGTCATCCCTTTTGTAAATTCAATTTTTCCAAACCGACACGTAAACACCTGTTCCAAGGGAAATCCAGAAACAGTTGATGAAAGAAGGCGGATGTCTTCTTCTGATCTTCCGCATGTGTCTTTTTCTTTCCCTTCTGTGGGGTAAAACTCATCAGTAAACGTCGAGAGTACCGAGACATCAAGACCGCCAAGCTTGTCTATAGCACGAATAAATCCTTCAAAACTCAAAGACACGTACTGATCTATGGGAAACCCGACGACCGAACCCACTATATCTTTTGCCATCCGTCCCCCGCCTCCCTGCCCTGTATAACTTTTGGGTTTATCCGGAAAATTTCTGTCATCCGTCCCTAAGGCATACGCCGCATTTATTTTTTCTTCCTTGAGAACGTCTTTTTTGACAGGGAGAGAAACGAGTATATCGCGTGGAAGAGAAAATAAAATCACTTTTTTTTCTCTCGGATATACTCGGGCGAGTATCATCGTATCCGTGAGTAAGCCTCCTTCATGTTTTCCGCCACCATACCCTAAAAAAAGAAATGCACGAGGTCCAAGCGGATCAGAAACTTTTTTTTGAATAGAATTATCATCAACGATCGGACTTATGATGGGAATAAAAAATATTTTTTTTATAAGAAATATTCCCAATATGCAGGCTACGCAAAGCCCCAGACATAAAAATACATTTTTCCAAAGAATCTGTCTCGTAATTATTGTATGAATCTGAGGTTCCTGAGATTCTCCTGAAGAAAGTATGTTTCGACCCGTTTCTTTTGATACGTACTCCTCATCCTGATACATATTCTTTTCTCTCATTTTATAAAAAGATGCGGATGAATAAATCGCACAAGTGCTGCAACTACTCCGTCTTTATATGCGCTTGTCCGAGTTATAGCATTTTTGGTCATCAGTCCAAAATGACCTTCTTTCTGTTTCGCATTATCAGTACCAAAAACCAGATCTATGACTTCTCCAAGTTCTTTCCCTTTATAAATTTCCTCCAGAATCTTCTCCGGTACTTCCATTTTTATGGTTGATCCTATCCCCTCATTTCCCTTTTTGTCTACTACCACTATCCATCCGGTATCAAACCACAATCCGTCTGTTTTCTGTAAACCTCCCTCAATTCCCACGCCAAAATCTGCATCACATACGTCCCTCGCATCTTTCGCCCGCTTCTTTGCACCTCGTATACTTTCTTCATCACTCATGGGTTGATCTGATACACCGGAAGATACTTCAGTTCCTTTTGAAAGAATTTTAAATTCAGGAAAAACCAATGCAAATGCATCCTCTACTGCCTGAACTTTTACAGGATTCAGTGACCCTACGGCAATCGTATATGTTTTCATCTCCAGCCTATGATACCACCATCAAATACATGATAAAAAGTACTGCAAACGTAACCAATATAATTCTGACTCTCAGAGTTGTACTGTATAATACATATATGAAACCGATTTTCCGCATACTTTCGTTTACCAAACACCTCGCCCCCTGGTACATATTTATGGGAGGATTTATTGTGACTATCTCCCTCTTGTCTCTTGTTACTCCATTTCTGACAAAGCAGATCGTTGACCTAATAGTCGCAAATGTTCAAGGCACACCAGTAGACACTATGAAACTCCTATATCTTCTCACGGGTATCTTTGGTACTGATATCGTCATCACTTCATGTACCGCCTATGGTCAATGGATCGGAGATATCTTAGCCATTCGTCTTCAGACATATTTGTCCAATAAATTTTATGAGCATGTCCTCTCTTTACATATAGGGTACTTTGACAACGAAATCACGGGAAAAATCGTGAACCGCATGTATCGAGGCATCACATCAATCACCGATTTTATTCAGAGTATGCTCAATAACTTCCTTCCCTTTTTCTTAACCGCACTTACGACCATCGTTCTATTAGGATTTTACTCGCCGTTTATCGCCATCCTTTTGTTCATCCTTTTCCCCGCATACATCATCATCTCTCACGGATCAAGCAAAGCGTGGATGAAGTATGAGAGTCAAAAAAATTCTCTGGTCGATCAGAGTCAGGGCCGAGTTTTTGAAAGTTTGGTTGGTATACGAGTCGTAAAATCTTTTGCAGCAGAAATTACCGAACTTACCTCTTTTCTTTCCACCCGAAAAAAAGTCGAGGTGCTCGCCCGCGATCAAACCAAACAGTGGCATTTTTTTGATTTTATCCGAAGACTGGTTCTTAATATCATTCTCTTTGGAATATTCGGCTATATCGTTTACTGGACATTTCATAAACGGTTTACGATAGGAGAGATGACATTTCTCCTTCAGCTCGTCCAGCAGGCGCGTTTCCCGCTGTTTGCTATGTCTTTTATCCTAGGCCAGATTCAACAGGCAAGCGCCGGATCAGCAGATTATTTTAATGTATTGGAAACTGTTTCGACAATCAAAGACAAACCAGATGCGAAACAACTCATAATTTCCAATACATCAAAAAGCAAACAATTTATAAAATTTACAAACGTTTCGTTTTCTTATGAACAGGGTAAAAATGTCCTTGCAGATATTTCTTTTTCTATCGCACGCGGCGAAAAATTTGCGCTCGTCGGAGAGAGTGGACAGGGAAAATCAACGCTTGTAAATCTTCTCCTTCGCTACTATGAGCCGCAGGAAGGGACGATATCTCTAGCAAATCAGAACGTGGCATTGGTCACCCAAGCATCACTCCATTCTCAGATCGCTGTTGTCTTTCAGGAGTCCCTCCTCTTTTCAGGAACCATAATGGAAAATATCCGATACGGAAGACCAGACGCTACGGATGAAGATGTTCTGAAAGCAGCCGTTGCCGCAAATGCCAAAAATTTTATTTCTGTACTACCCGACGGATACCAAAGCATGATCGGAGAACGCGGCGTGAAACTCAGCGGAGGTCAAAAACAGAGAATAGCAATAGCCCGCGCGATGATAAAAAATGCACCTGTTATTATCCTTGATGAGGCTACGAGTTCGCTTGATAGCAAAGCCGAAATCGAAGTGCAAAAAGGACTCGATGCGCTTCTGAAAGGCAGAACCGCCATTATTATCGCTCACAGACTCTCTACTATCGCTCATGCAGACCGCGTCCTCGTTCTGGAGCACGGGAGAGTTTCTCAGCTTGGGACTCATGCAGAACTCATAAATGATCGCAGCGGTTTATATTCCCAACTTGTATCACTCCAACAGAACCTTACTAAACTTCCGTCAGAAGAAAGCAAGAAAAAACTGCAGGCTTTCGACCTTGTCGGATAAACGATTTTGTCATTCCCGTGCAAACGGGAATCCAGTATCCACATTTAAATTTACAGAGCAGACCAATCTTGCGCGATTATTGCATGGTAGTATTTTTTATACCATGAAACAATACACGTTCACACGCTAAATCTACATCCTAGTCTCGCCTCCCCCATTGATTACTCCATATCGACGGTTTACTATAAATCTATATGGATTCCCCAACTTCTATTCCCCCTCTTCCTTCCTCGCCCGCCGAAGCTTTAGCGAAGGAGGGTGATCCGTCTCTTCATTCGTCTCAACTTGCCACTCCTCCCGTCCCCCACCCATCCAAACGCCTCCGGCTCCTTTCCGGTCTCGCCATCCTCATCCTCGGCATCTTCGTGGGATTCTTTGGATCTAATCTTCTCAATCCATCCACCAATCAATCAGCACTTGCCCCCACCGAATCATTAAAAGACTCCTCCAGTTTCTCCCAACTCACCGCCTCCCCGACGCCAACCATCGATCCAACTGCAAATTGGAAAACGTATACGGACAGCAAATATGGTTTTGAATTTAAGTATCCTTCTGAAGAAAAAATCGAAAACGGGGTAGATAAATCTTCAGGAAAACAATATTTGTTGATAGGGAGTGCAAATTCTTTAAAAATTACACCAGAACAACAAGGACTAGGTAATGAGAATCCCTATGCTAAGATAACAATTGAGCCGTTGTTGATTGATGGTAAGCAGGTTTCATTGGGAGGGCATGATATTGAAAAAACTAAAATTGTCGAACAAATACCTGACGCGACTATTACCACATTTTTAATCATTATTCCTTATCCCGATAAACGAGATTATTCGATAATGGTAAATTATCGTTTTAATCCCGGAATAGTTGATAAAAATATTGAAGAAACTTTTGACCAGATCCTCTCCACGTTCAAATTCCTCTAAACCACAAATTCCTGCCAGTTACTTCGGTTGATCAGTTTAAATTCACTACCTTCATAGTGCTCAAGCCAACTTCTTGGAGCATGGGCATTTTTTCTAGAAAATTTAAATTCAAACCCTGCTAACCTTCCCCCCTCATCTTCTACCAGATCCAACTCTGCGCCACTTGTTAACCGCCAATAATAATGACTATATAATGCCTGTTTATATTCTTTTCGCTTCATCCGCTCTGCGATCAAGAAATTTTCCCACAACATGCCTGCATCATCTCGATTGTCTAGTGAGTTTAAATTACCAATCAACGCGTTCCTTACTCCTAAATCATAGAAATATATTTTATCCATCTTCGATACTTCTTTTCGTAAATTTCTACTAAATCCAGATCGTCGGAAAATAACAAACGATTTTTCTAGTAAATCGATGTATCGCCCTACCGTATCTTTACTCATTCCCAAACTACTACCCAGCTCAGATAGCGACACCTGCGACCCAACCTGAAAAGCTATGAGCCTCAATAAATCATGAATTTTGTTTGAATTTTTTATCCCACCAAATTCCAAAAGATCTTTGTACAAATACGCATTCGTTAAATTGCGTAAATACTCGCCCTGAGAGATAGCCCCATCATGTGAAAATATTTCCGGATACGATCCAAAAACAAGCCGAGCTTCCAAATGCTCATTCAATTCATGCGGGGTGTGTGTTTGTGCTAGTTCACCTATCGATATTGGATAAAGCGTGTATGTGACTACCCTACCGGTCAACGGCTCACTTATTTTACTGGCCAAGTCAAGAGAGGATGATCCCGTCGCTATTACTTTTAGCTCTTTCCATTCATCAAGAATAATTTTCAATATAAGACCAATTTCAGGAATTCTTTGGGCTTCATCAATAAATATGGCATTGTATCCTCCGAAAAGGATTTTTATCCTCGCTAAATCACGACTGACCAAAGTTTCCCACCACTCACCCCTGCGATCTCCATTAAGAATGAGCGTATTCCAGCTTTTTTGGGCTAATATATCATTGACCAGCGTGGTCTTCCCAGCCTGCCTAGGTCCGTAAAGTATTACTCCTTTATTTGATTCATCAAAATGGCGTGATAACTGACTTTCTATGAGCCTTTTAATCTTCATACGTCAAATATACTGTATTTCCGCTAGTTTATCAACCGTATTGCACGCTCTACGGCTAATTGACTAGCTACAAGCACTTTTTTCTGATATGCTATACTACAAACATGGACACTTTTCCTCCCAGTCCCCTCAACTCTTCCACTGCTAAAACCCCTCCTTCTACACCTGCGCCTATCTCTCTCACGCCACGGAAAACAATCTCCTTTCTTACTTTCATCCTTGTCTCATTCCTTCTGCTCATTTCCGGTCTTGTCGCCTATCTCTACTCCCAAAACATGATGCTCAAACAACAGCTCACCAATATTCAACTTGTACCTTCCCCATCCCCTACACCCGCAAAAGGGGCTGACATATTTGCCGGATGGAAAACATATACAGCAAAAACACTAAATCTCGAGTTTAAATTACCACCTCTATTCAACGCGTATGGACAACTGCAAGAAAATATCGAACCAGGTGAAAAAGGCACAGCATTGTGTATGACCTTTCCACCAAGCGCATCTATTAGATTTATACATCCAGTTATGGCAGGAGGGACAGGGTGCCAGATAAATACATTCGGACTGGGAACAATATCCGCTGACTATGAGGCGGGTAGAGGGGGGAGTTTCTCCGATATTCTCGGATTTATCATACAGAACGGAAAATATTACGGCCGTCAAAAAGACAACAGTACCTTTGCGTTACCTATGGAATTGACCAAGTTGATTAATAATCCCGATGGCATCCAAATGGTAAAAATCATTGGTAAGAACGAAACAACAGGAGAGTGGCGTGGACCCGTTGGTGGTACGCCCGGAGACGGAAAAATTGGTGCTATTTTCAACACGAAAAATTCTACTTATCCCGGTATCACAGTAGAAATGAAAGTTACGAGCTCCCTTACAGAAGACATATTTGACCAAATCCTCTCCACGTTCAAATTTACTAACAAACAAACACTAGTTGGAGAAGCTCCCGTAAAAAATTCCTGGACTACATATACCGATAAAGATATTGCCTTTGAGATACAATATCCCGAAAATTGGTCGCTTCGAAAAACATATGGGGCGAGTATTATAAACCTTGGTAATTATCGTGTAAGCGGGGTAGATATCTCGACGAATCTTTCTGTCGGATCTACCCTCGTTGTAAATATTATAGATCCCAAAGGCGTATCATTTGAAAATTGGATAAAACTGTACTCAGGAGAAACGAACCCTCCTACTTCTCCAAATTCAACATATATTAATCTTCCTTCATACAGATTTGAACGGCTGCGGGAAGGGAAACCTGCAGAAATACTCACATACTTCATGCCAAATGAAAAATATATAGTTTTTTTCGCATCAAACACATCGCTTGCAGATCAGGCAACCGCAGACCAGATCCTTTCCACATTTAAACTTCTCGAATAACCATGGATAATACCACTGTGTCACCACCCATTCAACCAACTAATTTAAAAGAATCAAGTGCAGATATTTCTGCAATTCCTACTGCCAACAAACCGATTCTTCCATCTGTATTGAAAATTTTAGGGCTGATACTCCTTTTGGTGGGTGGATACTTTGGATATCAAAATCTCCCCGCAGTAAAAGTTGATAGTATAGTCAAAAATTGCTTAATCAAAGGTGGTTCAATCGGAGAGAGTTATCCACCTGTATGTATCTTCCCAACACCATCTTCTAATTCACCCACGCTTCCGTCCTCGTTTACTGATCTCACTACCAACTGGAAAATATACAAAATTGCTCACGACAAACAATCTGACTTTAGTGACTATGAAATTAAACTTCCCGATAGCTGGAAAGTACAAGAACATTCTTCGAATTTCCAAGACAGTGAAACTTTCACAACTACTCGAACAACCACCAAGGCATCAGGTGGCGACTTTACTCCAGGCATGGGATGGATATTTATCACTATCTCTGATACTCCTATATCTGAGATTGTGAATGCCGACGAAAATAAAAACTCTGCTGAGATGGTTACAGTCAACGGATTAGAATTTACCAAACTCAGTGGCTATGGTGGCGTAGCTGGATCTGTATTCTATGCTAATCTTATTACATCATTTAAAGAAAAAACGTATAAAATATCTTTATCTACACAAGATGAGGATATTAAAAAAGTGTTGTTAGATGAATTTGACCAAATCCTCTCCACGTTTAAATTTATAGAAAATGAAATTCTATCTCCATCGCCTACTCCCATAACTTATTTAAAACCGCCTCTCTCTGACACATCAAGCTGGAAATCGTATACCCTTAAAAACATCCAATTCAAAGCCCCGCAGGATGTACTTGTTTCTATTTCTGAATCTGGCGCAGTCATAACAGAAAAAGGAGGATACATACCATCAGCAACAATTCAAATAGGCCAGTATGATGGCGGCTCGCGGAGGACATGGTGGATAAATGCGATAAAAGCAACTCCGGACGAAGTATCAAAATATATGCAGTTCCAGGATGTCCAACTTGGCGACGTCAAAGCACTTGATGTATTCAGTGATGGCGGATGGTGGCAAGGAGGATACGCAAGTCCGATACTCATAGCCAACGGTACGACTATCGTTTCAATCCATGGTGGAAGAGGGTTAAATCCGGACACTGGTGTTCGAAACAGATATATCTTTAGCGACACTGTCGCATCGACTGTGAAATTTATTCAATAAATTTATTATGACAGATGAAACCACTCCATCGCACGAGATTCAACCACAAGGGTCTCCGATTGACATGTCCGTTCCTCATGAAAATTTTAATTCTGAAGAAATTTCACAAAAAAAAC
>JBBTTM010000047.1:0-1295 GCA_038064255.1 Patescibacteria group bacterium
ACCTAAAGACAGTGAGTGAGGCGGAATTGCTTCATAAATCTCACCGAGGGACTAGTAAAGAAGTATCGATATCCGTTATTTCGCATATACGAGATGCGAAACGATTGTCGAACTTTACATTCCACTCCCGCTATAGGCGGGATCGTTTTTTTATAGGGAGGAAAGATATGGACAAAAAATATACAGCAAAAGGGACAGAAAAAAAAGAAAAAACTATTACCGAACTCACGGACAAAGTGTCACGCGCCAAATCCATGGTGTTTGCCGATTTTCGACAGATAAAGCATAAACAGCTCGAAGAGCTTCGCCGAAACGTAAAAAATGCTGACGGGGAATTTGTCGTCACGAAAAACAGACTCCTCCTTCGCGCACTCGGAGATAAAAAAGATGCAGTAAAAGAACATCTGGAAGAAGGAACAGCGACACTTTTTAGCTATGGCGACGAAGTCGGACCGCTCAAAGAGATGCTCAAATTTTTTAAAGCAGTAAACTTTGGGAAAATAAAAGCCGGACTTCTGGGTGACAAAGCCCTGTCAGACAAAGAGGTGGCAGTTCTCGCGACGCTCCCAAACAAAGAAGTGCTCCTGGGTATGCTCGCACGACAACTTCTCTCTCCTGTCCAGGGTCTACACTATGCGCTCAGTTGGAATATCATGAAACTTTTATACGCACTCAGTGCTGTAAAGGAGAAAAAGACAAACTAACAATATTGATGCCCGCCGTGATTTACCTTTCGCCTTATCCCGCATTTGCGGGACGGCTCAAGGAGCATTCACCTGGCGGGTCTAAGAAACACTAAGCTCAAAAGTATAAAATTCGCAAAGTGTTTCTAAGAGGTGGTGAGTTATATATGGCAAAACTATCAAAAGATGAAATATTAAAATCAGTCGAAGAGATGACAGTACTCGAACTTTCTGAGCTGGTAAAAGCTTTAGAGGAAAAGTTCGGCGTTTCTGCCGCTCCAGTCGCAGCCGCTGCCGCTCCAGTAGCAGCCGCAGCAGGTGAAGTGAAAGAAGAACAGACAGTATTTAATGTCCTTCTTACCGGCGCAGGAGACAACAAGATCGGCGTCATCAAAGCCGTTCGTGAACTCGTCCCGACACTTGGACTGACAGACGCAAAAGCACTCGTAGACAGCGCCCCGAAAGAGGTACTGACTGGAGTGAATAAATCCACGGCAGAAGAGGCAAAGAAAAAGCTCGAAGCCGCAGGAGGGAAAGTGGAGTTAAAATAAACTAAGGAACTTAAGACACTTAAGTTACTTAAGATACTTAAATAATCATATAAATCTCCGG
>JBBTTM010000048.1:0-3821 GCA_038064255.1 Patescibacteria group bacterium
AAAACAGGGAGTTGAAATAACTTCAGGCAATACTGTTGCTGTAAAGAAGGCAGATGTTATCTTTTTAGCAGTTAAGCCATTGATTACCGGGCAAGTATTAAGAGAAATTGATAACGTAATAAAAGGCAAGACTATTGTCTCTTTAGTTGCTGCACTCTCTATCAAAAATCTAAGGAAACATTCTAAGAATGCAGAAATAATAAGGATTATGCCAAATATGGCTGTGGCTTGTAATCAAGGTATTATTGGACTTTTTGGAAACAAGGGAAATAACCATCACGTTAAGCAATTATTATCTGTATTAGGATCTGTAATAGAGTTGGAAAAAGAAGAAGATTTAGATCCTTTAACATTACTCTCTGGCTGCGGCCCAGCGATTGTTTCTCAATTTATTGAACTACAAGCAAATTATGGAGCAAAAATTGGTTTATCCTTTGATGTAAGTTACATATTAGCTTTACAATCATTCAAAGGTACAATTGCAATATTAGAAAAAACCAAACAATCACCTGATCAATTAATTCAGTCAGTTTCTACAAAAGGCGGAATCAGTGAAACAATCTTGCAGAATTTAGAGAAGAAAAAACTTCGACAATCTTTCGATTATGCAATGAACCGTGGATGCAGTAAAATTAAAGAGTTAAGCAGTTTATACAATAAGTAAGTGATACCTATGGCGACAATCGATGATTTTCATGTCCTAGATATACGTGTCGGAAAAATTATAGCAGTAGATGATTTTCCCGAAGCACGGAAACCGTCGTATAAACTGACGATTGATTTTGGAATTGAAATCGGAATAAAACGTTCAAGCGCCCAACTCGTGAAGCATTACGCAAAGGAGGAGCTTTTGAATAAAAAAGTAATGGGTGTAGTCAACTTTCCTCCACGACAGATTGGCCCTTTTATTTCAGAATCTCTGACTCTCGGTATTCCGGATGAAAACCATGATTGCATTCTAGTAGTGCCTGATAAAGACAATGCTGTTATTGGAGGAACATTATACTGACCTTCACTGGTCATCCTGAGCGAAGTCGAAGGATCTCTCAATTCTCTGAGAACAATGAAAATAAGTATAGCAAACATGTATTATGTTTATATTTTGACAAATAAATCTGCTACATTATACATTGGTGTAACGAACAATTTGGAAAGACGCCTGTATGAACACAAGCATAAATATCTTGAGGGTTTTACTAAAAAATATAATATTAATACGTTGATATATTTTGAGGAATACTCAGATCCAATAGAAGCAATTGCTCGTGAAAAACAATTAAAAGGTTGGTCAAGAAAAAAGAAAATTTATCTGATAAAATCAATTAATCCTCTGTTTGAAGAGTTGGTTATCTGAGACCATGGGCTCGTTAGACTCGCCACATGGCTCAGAGATCCCTCGGCAAGCTCGGGATGACAGAACTATGAACAGTCACTACACCAAGAAGGAACTCAAGAAAAAGTCTGAAAATATCTCTGATTGGTACACGGAAGTAGTGGTGAAAGCAGAACTGGCAGACTACGCTCCTGTAAAGGGCACTATGGTTATTCGACCTTATGGATACTCTCTCTGGGAGAGAGTGCAGGAAATCATGAATCGGTACATGAAGGCAGAGGGAGTCGAGAACGCGTATTTCCCCATGTTTATTCCATATTCACTTTTAGAAAAAGAAAAAGAGCACGTGAAGGGTTTTTCACCAGAGCTTGCCATCGTTACCGTTGGCGGCGGAGAAAAACTCAAAGATCCACTGGTAGTCCGCCCTACGAGCGAGACAATCATGTACGAAATGTACAAAAAGTGGGTACATAGCTGGCGTGATCTTCCAATCCTTATCAATCAATGGAATAACGTCATCCGTTGGGAGAAAAGAACGTATCTATTTTTACGAACAATGGAATTTCTCTGGCAGGAAGGACACACAGCTCATGCAACAGAGAATGAAGTGCTTGAACTCATTCGTCGCACTCTCGATTGGTATAAAACGATCTACGAAGAGTATTACGGCATCCCTGTTGTAGTCGGCGTGAAGAGTGCGAGTGAAAAATTTGCTGGAGCAAAGGCAACCTTTACAGTTGAGCTTCTTATGCCGGATGGCAAAGCTCTACAGGGTGCAACATCACATAATCTCGGTCAAAATTTTTCAAGGGTTTTTGATATTAAATTTCAATCGAAGGAAAGTAAGGAAGAATTCGTCTGGCAAACTTCATGGGCTATTACAACGCGATCTCTGGGAGCTCTTGTATTAGTACATGGTGATGATCAAGGTCTTGTATTGCCTCCAAACATGGCTCCGACTCAAGTTATTATCATGCCAATTCGTAAAGTTGATAAAGAGAATGAAAAACTAGATGTGTACGCGCAGGAAGTGAAAGAAGTATTGTTTAATGGCGGCATCAGAGCAAAAATTGATTCACGCGATGAGCCTAGTGTTGGAAGGAGATTTAATGAATGGGAAGTCAAAGGGATACCGGTACGTTTTGAAATAGGTCACAAAGAAGCCTTAGACAACACGGTGACTCTTGTTCGAAGAGACACAGGTGAAAAAACAATTGTCAAAAGAAGCGATATGCTCGTAACGGTAGAAAAAGTACTGCAAACCATGCAGAAAGATTTGTTCGCCAAAGCCAAGACTTTTCGCGATGAAAATACTCATGATGTGAATACATATGATGAATTTAAAAAAATAATGTCGACCACCAGGGGATTTATAAGAGCGTTTTGGTGCGAGGATGCCGTATGCGAAACTGCGATAAAGGAAGAGACTAAAGCTTCAACCCGATGCTTACCGCTTGAAGATATGCATAAGTTTTCTGACGGGGAATGCATAAAATGTGGGAAGAAGTCGACTCATAAATGGCTGTTTGCCCAAGCATACTAATTACTGAGTTACTGATATTGTCATTGCGAGGAGCGGGAGCGACGCGGCAATCTAACATAAAAGATCGCCACGCCGTCAGAACGGTCTCGCGATGACAAAGCTGAGTGATGATACGGCTTAAAAATTATATTACATGAAAACTATAATCGTCCATATTGGTCCGGATCTCGATGCAATTACCGCTATATGGCTTGTTAAAACGTTTTTTCCGGGTTGGATTGAAGCATCCATCGGTTTTGTACCAGCTGGTAAAACATTGAAAGATCTACCACCGGACGATAATGGTGAAATTCTCCATCTGGATACAGGCTTTGGAAAATTTGACCATCATCAGACAGACGCAGATATTTGCGCTTCCACGCTCGTGTATGAAGTAATTAAAAAGAATTCGGGCAAAGATCCGAGCCTCGAGCGTATAGTCACTCTTGTGAATGACATAGATCATTTTAAAGAAGTGTACTACCCCAATCCTACAGCAGATTACTGGGAATTTTCACTTGTGGGGCAGATCGATGGCTGGAGACTTTTATATTCTGAAGACCCACAAAAAATTGTCGCTCTTGGCATGGAGGCTCTTGATGCCATATATAAAATATTTCAAAACAAAATTTGGGCGGAAAAGGAAATCAAGGAAATCGGCAAGGAGTTTGATACCAAATGGGGGAAAGCTTTAGGTATTGAGACAGTAAACGACGAAGTGGTGCATCTGGCACAAAAAATGGGATACATGGTTGTCATCCGAAAAGATCCAAACAAAGGATACATGCGTTTAAAGTCACGTCCTGAAAGAGATATTGATCTCACTGAGGCATATGAGAAATTGAAAAAACAAGAACCTGAGTCTACGTGGTTTTTACACGCGAGTAAGCACATGGTATTAAATGGAAGTTCAAAAAATCCTGACATGAAGCCTACCAAAAAAACTCTCGATCAGTTGATCGCAGT
>JBBTTM010000049.1:0-2811 GCA_038064255.1 Patescibacteria group bacterium
TTTCAATTCGACTCCAAATGGTTCGATTGAGCTTACGAGATATTCGCGTACAGACCTTACGATTGTATTGAAATTGTGATTGAGGATGTCTCCGGTAGCATCACGTCGTTCTGGTGATACGAGTAGGTCAGGGGCAAGTGGAGCTAAGACTTGAGTGTACAGCTTAGCTTTGTCTGGTTCGGTGTGCCAGTCTTCTATGAGCTGATTAAATTCACTGCTTGGTAATTCGTGGCCCATGTTTGTTTTTGGCAGGGCATGGGAGAGGTATATCATGGAAGAGATGATCCGTCAATAGTTTTTGGAAAAGAACGCGAGCGGGAAGGGTGGGTTTAGACATGGTTGTCTTCACTTTGCCTTCCGCGCTCGTTTGTCGTGGTGGGCGACAACTAATGCAGCGATTGTTTTATTATTCGAATACTACTGTTTTCTCATCAGTTTGAATATTTCGTCTGATGATGAGTTTGAACAGTCCGCGCGCTATTGGGATAATCGAGAGTCCGATGCCGATGATCTGACCTGATCTGAGCCATTCAATAGCAATTTTCAGTGCGTATTTGCTGATCTGTACGCATTCGATGCTTGCGTTGGCATCGAGAGAAAGACTCTTGCACATAAAAATTCCAGCCACACTGTAGATTAGATACGCTGTGCCTCCAAAGGTATAGAGAGTCCAGAAGAAATTTTCCATACGTTTTAAAGTTCTGATCCGGTTATCTTTGTGCTTCCTGCTCCTTGATGACATTGAAACTCCTCCCGTCGTCCACCGGGAAATCTCGAAAATTTAAAATAGTTCGGGACTTGCTGGTAGACAGGAGAAATAATTTATTAAAGTACGAAAAAAATGCAGAAAGATTGTATTCAGGGATTTTACACTGGTTTGGAGTTTAATGCGAGTACAATATTTGGAAAAGAGAATTAATTTGTATTTGTGTTTTCACCAATGAGAGATAGAAAAGAACGAGAGCACGGAGAGAGAGGAACACAAGATTGTGTAGGACTCGCTCTCCGCGCTCGCTTGTCGTTGGTGGACGACATTAGTGTTAGTCTTCAGATGTAAATTCCACTGCTTGTTCGCCAGGCGAAAGACTCCTCTTTAGAGTAATCTTGAGAACGCCTGAGCAAAATCGAGTCAACAGCAAGCCGAATCCTATGAGTTGACCACTATAGATCCAGCCAATGATAGTTCCGAGCGCACTACCGCTGACTCTGACACATTCTGCTGTTGGGCTCGTAAAGAGGGGCACTTGATTGCACAGAAAAAATCCTAACGCTGTGCTTATGAGAAATGCTGAGCCTCCAAAAAACGTAAGCAGTGACCAGAGAAAATTTTGCGTTCGCGCTGATCGATGTCGAACAACCTCGTTTTTTCCTGCACGACTACTTAAAAATCTATATCTCTTTGACATTTTTCCTCCCGTCGTCCACCGGGAAATCCGGAACATATCAACATGAGTTCGGGGCTTTCCGGTAGACAGGAGGAAATCAAGAGCGATATTATTCGTCTTCTCGTTCCCGCCACATGCGGACCTCAGATGGTTTGGAAAAGAGCGTTTCGCCGTCTCGGTGAAAGAGTGATCCTAAGCCGTCAGATCTCTCGCCCAAGGATTTTACAACTTCTTCTGAGGTGACGCCAGCGCTATGGGATTTTTTAGTCGCCCAAAGATCGCGCCGATCTCCTCATTCTGGTGACATACGTATATTCATCAATTGTTCTCATACTTATATTTTGCTTTAACAGACACGCACGTGCGTGCACCGTAAAGCATTTTACTGGTAAAAAAATTACGGGGTCGCGCGAGAGATACAAAAAGGAAAGTGAAAATAGAGCGGCGCTCTACCCTTTTTATATCTCTCATATGTGGAATTGTTGCCTAGTGCAAGACACCAGTGGTCATGCATCGCATATATCCTCACATACTATCCATCTATCGATGGACGCGCGACCTTTGGAAGAAATCGAAATAAAAAGAAAAAGTGCTGTCTGAGAGTCATATGGTGGACACCGTTGCGAATGATATTTTATCCGCATTGCCACATGGACTCTCAGATGGATCTACGACAAACGCACGAGTCGGTCGCGCGCTTTCGGCCAATGCTTCATGGTCGAATCTCCTTTGCAAATTAAGATATGCTCTGTTTTTACCAGTTTTATAAAATCAGAGCGAGCGGGGATGGATGGGATTTGAACCCACATGCATTATATATGTTTTTTTGTGTTTTTTGACCGATGTTTGCCGGTGGGGTGTCCCCAGAAAAAATATAATAATTCCTGGCCCTAGCTTAATCAATCTAGAAACAAAAACACACACTTTGCGTCTTGCCCGAGTCGTGAACTCAGCGCCTTTACCGTTTGGCTACATCCCCAAGGTTACGGACTTAGGTTGATCTATTTATTTAATCAACCCTAGTCTGCAACCTCGAGGAAGAGCGTCCCATTTAATTTTCTTTTTCGATTTTTCCTGTCAAAGTGCTTTTGGCTTCTCTCCTCGCGATTGAGGGGAAAGCCAGATTTCCTTCATCCACCCAGTCTTCCCTTTCGCCTTACCTACTATTCGTAGCGCGGCTCAAGGAGCGACTATTGGTGGATTGATGGTTGGTAAATTCGTCTCGATGACTCGACTTATTAACCAACCAGTCAAAAAAACCCCCCTCTTGGGGGGTCATGGTTCTGCTTTTTTATATGTCTTTTAGCGTTTACCCACGACCTCCCCTGACCTTAGTAATAAGGAGGGTAAAAAGGTTATATCGGCAAACCTGCTGTAACATATGTATATATTGTATCGTGTTAACACGGTCTGTCAAGGACGGAAA
>JBBTTM010000050.1:0-1607 GCA_038064255.1 Patescibacteria group bacterium
CCTGGGAATTACCACCAGACAGCGTGTATCCAAGCGTAGTTGGTATCGATAATGCGCCCAAGGGTGGTAAGGAGATAATCATATCCTTTAAGAAAGGAGCACCAGTTGAAGTTAACGGTAAAGCTAAGGCAGGCATAGAACTCATGATGTATCTAAGTGAACTTGGAGCAAAGCATGGCATTGGGAAAGGAGTGCACCTCGGAAATACTATTCTTGGAATCAAGGGCAGGATTGTTTTTGAAGCTCCCGCTGTTCTTGTTTTAATCAAAGCTCATAAAGAATTAGAAAAACTTGTGTTAACGAAGTGGCAGTCGTTTTGGAAGGATATTGTCTCTGAAGCGTATGGAAATTTTCTTCATGAGGGGTTATATTTTGATCCGGTCGTTAAAGATATAGAGGCACTGATAGATAGTAGTCAAGATGTAGTTACCGGTGATGTAAAGGTGAAACTTCATAAAGGCAACATCATTGTTATCGGTGTAAAAAGTCCATATTCACTCATGAGTAAAAAGGTCGCAACCTATGGGGAGCAAAATTTACTCTGGACGGGTCAAGAAGCGGCTGGTTTTAGTAAGATTTACGGTTTGCAGGGAGTATTGGCTTATAAAGCAAAAATATTAGGAGGAGAAACATGAACATACAAGGAAAAAATTATTATACAACTTTTGATTTCACTCAAGCAGAGATTAAATATCTTATAGATTTTGCTATTAAGTTAAAGAAAGGCAAGATTAAAAAAAGTTTAAGTGGAAAAACACTCGCGATGCTTTTTTTTAATCCCTCCATTCGGACAAGGATGTCTTTTGTTGTGGGAATGCAAAAATTAGATGGCTTGGCGGTAGATTTACCTATAAAAGATAATTACACTTTTGAGTTTGAAGATGGTGCAGTAATGGATAAGGGAACAATCGAGCACGTAAAGGATGCCGCTCGTGTTTTATCTAGATACTGTGATGCTATTGCCATTAGGTCAAGTGAGCTCATTACTTCATCCTCGGAAAGCGTTGAGGTTTCAGATTGGGAAACATTAAAAAAGGACAAGATCATCAAGAGCTTTATGGAATATGCCACCGTCCCGGTTATCAATATGGAATCCAATGTATTTCATCCGTGTCAGGGACTAGGTGATGCTATGACTATAAAAGAGAAATTGGGTACGACAAAAGGGAAAAAATATGTCCTTACATGGGCGTATCATCCTAAAGCACTCCCTATGGCTACACCAAATTCACAGATATTGGCGGCATGCGATTTGGGTATGGAAGTGGTTGCTGCTCATCCTCCGGGTTTTGAGCTTGATCCTGGAATAGTGGAAAAAATGTCCCAGAGAGCCAAGGAAAGCGGTGGGTCTCTTGAATTTGGCCACTCCATGGAAGAAGCGTTTAACGAAAGCAGCGTTGTTTGCGCTAAAAGCTGGGGGGCACTTATATATTACGGCAATTGGGCGAAAGAAAAAGAAATACGAGATCAACTAAAAGATTGGATTGTGACGGGAGAGAAGATGAAATTGACGAATAACGCTATTTTCATGCATTGCTTGCCGGTGAGAAGAAATGTTGAAGTAGCCGATGAAGTTCTCGATAGCAAAAATTCAGTTATTTTGGACG
>JBBTTM010000051.1:0-14949 GCA_038064255.1 Patescibacteria group bacterium
GTCGAGGTGACTGTATTAATTTATTTCCAAAAACCGATCGAACAATATGTGGCAAATGAAAAAGCGACTCAAGCGGCGAATAATTCGGCAACAGCTCAAGTTCGAATTGATCCAGCCGCAACACCAGCGCCCAAAACCTTGACGATAGAAAATCCAATTATTGTCATTGGTGTAAAAAGCTCAATCTTTCTGATGGGAAAAAACCAGTTTGTTCCAGAAGAAATTCAGCCTGGCCAGGATATTCTGCACTTTTTGGCGTATGAGAAGGAATTAAAAAACAATAGAATATTTTTTGGTGAATCCTGGGGATGGTCAGATTTTCCCAAAGATATGCCTTACCAAAGAGAATATATTAAAGCCTGGGCAGTCCCTTCGAGCGTGACAAATTGGCCTGTCGAAATGAAGTGCAATATGACCTACTTCGAGCAGACAAGTTGGAGGGGATTTGTTACTAAAGACAGATTTCACTCAGAAAAGTGGACAGCGGAGAGCTGCGGCATTGTACATGTCTCTGGACTTCAAGGCGATTTTTACCATTTAGAAAAGGTAATTTATTTAGATGGAGACTTATCTAGGGCGGATCGCCTAGACGGAAAAAAATTGTACTTCGAAGAAGTGTGGTATAGAGTGTCGAAGTACACATCTACAAAATAATATTTATTCAATAGCTTTGGGTAGGCAGAGAGATACGATTTTTTCGTATACACCTCGTTTTCTCTCTGCCGCACCTTTTTTCCGAGAAATTATCTCTATTTCCTGGCGAAACGGTAATAAGAAAATTGAATACTCAATCAATGTCCCGGATGTACATAAACCTACCCGACGGGTAGGTTAGCTTCAAACCTCCTGTTGATTTTACTCATAATTCCGTTTAGGATAAATATATGGCTTCAAAACGAGCAGTTATCTTTCAAAATGACTGTATTTATCACCTCTTTAATCGAGGAGTTGAACGTCGACCAATTTTCTTTACCCCGCGAGACTATAAACGATTCATGTCTCTCCTTGAGTATTATAGATTTCACGAAATTGCTAAGAGCTATTCTCATTTTCTGAGGCTCTCGCTTATCGAACAAAGTGTTTTTAGACAATCTCTGGAATCAAAAACTACAGCTATTGATATACTCGCCTTTTGTCTCATGCCAAACCATTACCATATTATTGTGAAACAAAACGTGGATCGCGGCATTCATTCCTTTCTGTCAAATGTTACCAATGGATACACCAAATACTTAAACACTAAACGCGAACGGGTTGGACCACTTTACCAAGGGCCGTTTAAAGCTGTCTATATAGAGACCGATGAACAACTTCTTCACCTTTCAAGATATGTCCATATTAACCCAACTGTCTCGAACGTCGTCACGCTCAATGCGCTTTCTTCCTACCCATGGTCGTCATTTCCCGATTATCTAGATAATTCTGCAAAATCATTTATCAACACAAGTAAAATACTGAGCCATTTCAAAACCAACCAGGAATACAAAGACTTTGTGTACGACCATATTTCATATGCAGAACAACTCGAGAAGATAAAACACTTGGCAATGGAAGAGGTTTGAAGCTAACCTACCCGTCGGGTTGGTTTATAAGGTAGGTTTATCGGGTTGGGTTATTTTCTCACAAATATTTTCTTGTAAAAATAGAGTGGGGTAAGGAGAATGATATTGACTAAGACGAGCGTATAGACGGGGCCGATATGATCCGCCACATATCCTAAGGTCACAGCCGTAACTCCAAAAAGAATACTCCCAAAAAATGACACGACAGATCCAAGCGTTGCACGCTGCTTGTCTGTATAATTTTTCTGCAGTAATCCACCAATGGCGACCTGTCCGGTGCCGTAGGATATGGAAGTAAGTCCCATAAGTGCCGGAGATGCGACAGTAGGGTAGAGAAGCGATATAAAATTTATTATTCTGTTACATACAATCTCCAGCGACAACAATCGGTATGCTCCAAATCGCTTTAAAAGTTTTCCGCTAAAAAGATATCCTGTCGCAGCTCCAATATGAGAAAGTGCATTTGATATGCCAATTGCCCATACCGGCCAAAGTGTTACGACGAATGCAGCACGGAATCGAAACGCAGATTCACCAACTGCAAAACGAATAGACTGAACTATGGTGAGATTTCGAAGTTTAGCACTTGAAAATATATGATGAAGCGATATGTGTAAATGAGAAAAAACATTGGTCGATTCACGATTATGCTTTCTGGGTTCGATAAGAAAGAAAGTCAGAGCCAAAACAATCATTTGCGGCAACACCGATGCCCACAAGAGAAGAGCATACGAATGAAAAACCAAAAATCCTCCGACAATAGCCGAAAACGCAAGGCCAAATTGAAACATGGAGCTTAGTTTTCCCGAGTACTCTGGATACTTATCTTTTTCTCCAAACGAATCCACTGTCTCATAGAGAAAGGCATCATTATTCCCGCTGTATAAAGATTGAGACAAACCAAAAAGCAATGCGCCTACCACAAGCATCGCGTAGGATCCGCCAATCGCATACAGTATGGTGCTTAGAAGCGCAAATGTACTACCGAGAATCATCGTCCTTTTTCTGCCGATAAAATCTGAAAATATTCCTGTTGGTATTTCAAGAAAAGCTGAGGAGAGTGTGACAATGGAAAATATACTCATACCGAGTGCAAACGAACCGGCGACACGGGAAAAATACAGTATCGCAACCGGTGCAAAAAAAATACAATCCGTAAAAAAATTTATAAAGTAAAGGAGAGTAATATTGCGTCTGAGTGACATGAGAAGCTAATTTGTGTTTTTTTCGACCAATTCCTTGAGAGGCCTAAAGTAGTACTCGTCCCATCCCTTGTCTATTTCTTTAGCTTCTTCGTCCGGCACATCCACCTGATCCAACTCAACGATGGTTTTCCCCTTGTCGCGAAAAAGAGAAATTTTTACGATAGACGGTTTCTCCCAATCTCCTGCGAACCATTCCTGTACCAGCTCCTTCTCCGGCTTTACCAATACATTTTTTCCGTGAATATCACCGCCCCACAGACTAAAAACCGCTCCTTCTTTTTCGCTCATCTTGGCAGGCCCTCCTCCCCAGAGAACGATAGTATCAGGATTTACCAATGCATCCCACACACGCGTAATAGATGCATCAAACATATATGATTTTTCAATTGTCTTCATACTGGCCCTCCTACAATCACAGTATACCAGAGGAGACATGCTATGGTATACAATAATCCCATGTCAGACCAGAAGATTACCTGCCCTCATTGCGGTACGCCAATTCCTCTCTCGGAAGCACTCCTGCAAGACATACAGGGAGAAGCTCTTACGACAGAAAAAAAGAAAATACGCGAAGAACTCCTCTTCGAACAAAAGCAACATGAAAAAAAGCAAAATGAAGAAATGCTCCATTTAAAAACTTCTCTCGAAGAAACTGCGAAAAAATTACAAACGGCAGAAAATACAGAATTAGAACTACGAAAACAAAAAAATATTCTCGACGAAGAACGACGAACATTTGAAATAAATATACAGCGCCAAATCGACGCTGAACGTGATGCAATACGTAAAAAAACTACGGAAGAACTAGTTGGACAACAACGGCTAAAGGATAAAGAAAAAGAACAATACATAGAGGCACTTAAAAAATCTCTGGAAGATGCGCAGAGAAAAGCGACCCAAGGGTCTCAGCAACTCCAGGGCGAAGTGCAGGAGATCGACATGGAGGAAACACTGAAGAATGCATTTCCGCAGGATCTCATAGAGCCGATAGCCAAAGGCACACTCGGAGCAGATATTCGCCAGACAGTAAAAAGCCCCCGCGGTATGGTATGCGGGACAATTCTCTGGGAATCAAAACGTACAAAGGCATGGTCAGACGGGTGGATCGATAAGCTAAAACAAGATCAGCTTAACGACAAAGCGCACATAAGCGCGATTGCGACAGAGTCTCTCCCGGACGAAGCAAAAAACGGTATGGGAAATAAGGATGGAATCTGGATATGTAAACCCTCACTCGTCATCGTCCTTTCGTCTCTTCTTCGAAAGAGCATCCTGGATGTGGCAAAAGACAGGGTTGTAAGCCAGAACAAACAGTCTCGCGCCGAAGAACTTTATGGATTTATCACCGGACATGAATTTACACACCAAGTAGAAGCAATGATCGAAGTCTACGGACAGATGAAGGAACAGATCACCAGAGAACGGACTGCATACGAAAAATCGTGGAAAACACGCGAAATGCAGGTCGACAGACTCCTCACCGGCGTATCCGGCATCTACGGAAGCATGCAGGGTATTGCGGGCAATGCCATGAAAGAATTAAAGGGTGCAGAACTCGGAGAGGAATCCTCTCTATGAAATTTGACGGACGGATACTCGCAGAAGCACTGTATCAAAAACTGAAAGAGAATGTTGAAAAACTTTTTGCTTCTACGCAGATACGCCCTCGTGTTTCTGTATTTCTCATTGGGGACAATCCTTCGTCGCTTTCTTTTATAAAACAAAAACGAATTGCGGCTGAAAAAATAGGCGCGATACTCGATCTTCACCAGTCTCTGGACATTTCCTACGAAGATTTTAAAGAGATAATACAGAAAAGTAACCTCGATCCGGATATCCACGGTATCGTCATCCAGCGTCCGCTTCCAGACAGTAGACGTGATCTGACAGCGCTTCTTCAATCTATCATCCCCCAAAAGGATATCGACGGATTTTTACACAATTCTCCATTCAAAGTTCCAGTAGCAGAAGGAGTGCATGAAATTCTAAAGGAAATAAGCCTCATGTCATATGCCAAAAACATCAATGAATTTTTACAAGAAAAAACCATCGTCGTCATTGGTCGAGGCATCACCGCAGGAGCACCGATTGCACGAATGATCGAAAAACATGGCGTAACACCCACCATCATCCACTCCGAAACGAAACATCCAGAGTCCCTCATGAAATCTGCGGATATACTCATAAGCTGTGTCGGAAAAAAACATACAGTGACAAAAAATTCTATAAAAGATGGGGTTATACTTATCGGCGTTGGCCTTTCTCGAAACGTTGACGGCACATACTCTGGTGATTTTGACGAATTAGAAGTGAAAGAAAAAACATCCTGGTATACGCCCACGCCCGGGGGAGTAGGGCCAGTAAACGTTGCCTGTCTTATGAAAAATCTTGTAATGAGTTATACTAGAATTACAGGAGGAACAAACATATGAAACAGACGCTTTCGCTTATCGTTTTATTTTTTCTGGCAAGCTTTGTATTTTTTAAATATGTCAGCCCATTGCCTCTGTCTATATCGCTCGTCTCAACACAGAAAACCGACTCTTTTGCGGTCACCGGGGAAGGAAAAGTTTCCACCAGTCCGGATATGGCACTACTAAGCGCGGGAGTCACGGTAACATCCAGCACGGTAAAGCTCGCTCAAAGCGAACTCAACACAAAGCTCAATGCAGTATCAAACAGTATCAAATCATTGGGAATTGATTCGCGCGATATCAAAACATCGCACTATTCACTCAATCCTCAGTATGATTACCGGGATGGGACGTCACGCATCACCGGGTATCAGGCATCTTCAAATCTAGCTATAAAAATAAAAGACCTTGACCGTGCAAATGATGTATTGGACGCGGTTGTCGCATCAGGCGCAAATGTAGTAAACGGACTCTCTTTTGATGTCGCTGATAAAACAAAAGCCGAAAATGAGGCTCGAAAGATTGCCGTAGAAGAGGCTCGTGCCAAGGCTCAGGAAGCGTCAAAGCTTGCTGGATTTAGCCTCGGACGGATGATAAATTACTCTGAAAATTGGGGAAACCAGGGACCCCGCCCGATGTACGCAGCCATGGATCGTGCAGGCGCTAGCGAAATAGCCAAAACGCAGATAGAACCAGGCTCAAATGAAATCTCGGTGAATGTCACGCTCAGTTACGAAATCCGATAGGATACATCCCATAGTAATACTTCCTCCCTATACTACACTCGTCATGCGAGGTATACTTATGTTGTAATAACGCCCCAAATCAACTTTATTTTCAAAGTTGATACAAGGCGAAGTCAGATGTATATCTAAACTCTATGGGCAGAAGTCATATAAAACCAATTGCTCAACCAGATGAAACAAGCTGTGGTCCTGCGGCATTAAAACATGCGCTTTCAGTATTCAACTCACGCAAATCCCTTCAGGTACTAACTAAAATTACCAAAACAAACAGAAACGGAACAACAACAAAAAATATGCTCAAAGCCATAACTACGCTCGGATATTCCGTATTGCTTGTGGAGTATGCAACGCTGAAGCATGTACAAAGCGCACTCAAGTACAAGGCAAATCAGCCCCGAGCAGTGCTCGTGAGTTATCTCTATAGTGAAGGTCCTGATTCAGGACACTGGGCTATGGTATCATCATTTCTTTCAAGTAAAAGACGCATAGTCCTACTTGATAGCTATTCAGGAAAGAAAAAATCATACGACTGGCCGGACTTTCGACTCCGCTGGAAGGATTATGATCTCAAAAGGAGAAAAGCGAACGAAAACGATGAACGATTGTTTACGCTAGTTCGCAGATGGCAGCCGCAGCTACTCATGATTATCGCTCGAAAGGCCGATGATCTCCCGAAATTTAAAATAACCTCTTCAAAACTTTTTACTCCGTAGAAAATCTATGTGTTCTGATGATGGAGGAAAAATACTCCGCACTCTTTTTTGGAATACGCTTTTTCGTCTCAGAGACTACAGAGACAAGACCAAATTTAGGCTCAAACCCTGAACTCCATTCATAATTATCTAAAAATGTCCAGTGAAGATACCCCCTGATATCAACACCTTCCTCACTGGCACGGGTCATAGACATAACTGCGTCATGTATATGTCCTATCCGGTTCTTGTCCGATGGATCTGAAATTCCGTGTTCCGTAATATATATAGGTTTTTTCATACTGTTCCATGTATATACGAGTAGCCAGTAAATACTTGTCGAATCTACAAACCAACCCAGATCATGTCGTTTATTCTGCATAATTCCTGAGAAATCCTTTTCATATAACACCTTTCGAATATTATGCAATGAAACTTCTATGCGAAAATAACAATTGATACCGACAAAATCATGAGTATTTTTTGTCAGCATAAAATAGAGTGTATTATTTAAAAAATGCAGAACTGGGGAAAGCAAAAAACCTGCTAGTCCTCCGCCTGAATCAAAACGGGTAAGAACATGAGAAGATCCGACTGATGCATGTGGATACAATTTTTTAATGAGATGGTACGCTCTTTTATGAGCCTCGGTTAAATGCAAAAACACAGACAGAGCAGTACCAAAATTTTTCCCTCCGGGGGGACCATCTCCCAAGAAATATGACTTGGCCGCATAGGATGTCGGTTCGTTTATCGTAATCCAAAAATCTACTAACCCTCCGAATTCTTTTGCACATAAAGTCACAAAGTCAAGAAAAAAGTGTATATTTTCTTTTTTGGAAAATCCACCTTTTTTACTAAACCACAGAGGACTCGTCATGTGGTGCAGGGTCACGAATGATTGTATCTTTTTCTTTCGCAGAGACTGAAGAACAGCTTTGTAATGATCTATTTCTTTTCTATTGATCACTCCTTCCTGTGGAACTATCCTCGACCATTCAATAGACAGTCTATGCGCGTTGTGGTGCATCTTTTGCATGAGCAAAAAATCTTCTTCGTACATTCGGTAGTGATCACATCCTGTCCCGGGGTATGGCACGTGACCAGCAAGACTCCAGTGCCACCAATCACTATCTACGGTATTTCCCTCGACCTGATGTGCCGCAGAAGATGTCCCCCAGAGAAAATTTCGTGGAAATTGAGAAGAATTTATTGACTTCATTTGTTTCCTGACTGCGCAGGCAGGCCCATCCTATGAAATCTATCATGTATTTCTTTTAGCTGCGGATTGGTGATATGCGTATATATCTGCGTAGTCGAGACATTTTTATGTCCCAGCATTTCCTGTATAGCCCGGAGGTCCGCGCCTCCGGACAGCAGATCTGTCGCAAAACTATGACGAAGCCCGTGCGGCGTAATTTTTATCGGAAGCCGTGCTTTTTTCACATATTTTTCGACAAGACGTTCGACACTTCTGGCTGATAACCGATACGATTCTCCTGTTTTGTCTGTCTCTTCAGAATCAGGTTTTTTCCCGCTATACCGGATAAATAAAGGCACATGGGTGTCTGTTCTCGTCTGAATATATCTTTGAGTCCAGGATACTGCCGAATCGGATAGAAATACGACCCTTGCCCTCCGGCCTTTGCCGATAACTCCGAATTCTTTCCGTTCAAAATTTATCTGTTCACGATTGAGTCCCACAAGCTCTGAAACACGAAGGCCAGTGGAAAATAACATCTCAAGTATAGCTTTATCCCGCAGTCCCTCATCTGACGATATTTCCGGCATGTTCAGCAATCTTTCCACCTGCTCGCGTTCAAGAAATTTTATACTCCTGCTGTCTGCCTTCCCGAGATCTACTTTTTCCGGAGACAAGACATCTATATCCCGTTTAATCATAAATTTAAGAAACGACCGAATTGCGATAAGATGATAATTTTGCGTCACACGCTTAAGTGTCATATTATGATCATCTGCATACCGGGAAAGAAATAACCGGAATTCCCTAATTTTTTCATGAGTCAAAGATTTCACGGAAATAAAAGACTTTTCACGGACATGACCAGAAGGGGATGGGGGAGACCCTTCAAGAAAATAGAAAAACCTCGAAAGATAATGCTTATAGTTACGAATCGTGAGCGGAGAAACTTTTCGACGAAATTCCAATTCATCTAAAAATTCCAATAATAATTGATTCAGATCCATACTGATAATGTACGACGTCTAGTATATTTATTCAAGTCTGACGTTAACGCCTATGAAATTTTCTAAATGCTCCCAAATAAAACACCAACAATGTCATTGCGAGGAGTCTACGACGAAGCAATCTCTCAAAAAATTTTCGCAAACAAATCTCCCCGTAAAGGATTCATAGTGTTGATCAGATCAATCTTCTTTTTTCGTGAGCCCGCTTTAATTTGTTTTTCTCGCAGTATGGCCTCTCTGATATCCGAAAATATTTCATAATAGACCAGTATAGAGATTGCTTCGCCGTTTGAACGGTCTCGCAAAGACAAGAAAAACTCATCGAACATCCTTCAGTGGGTGAAATTTTTTATGAGTTTCCTCTGCATACCGATCAGACGCATGGACATACCGGGTCGTTGTATCCAGGGATTCGTGCCCGAGAAGGATCTGAATTGCAGCAGGATTCGCCCCGCGTTCAGCTAGGTACGTCGCATAGCCGTGCCGTAATGAATGCGCTGAAATTGGTACATTTATCCGAAGTTTCTGACGATACTGTTTTATGCGTTCCTGAAAATAATTCGCTGAGATTCGACTTGAAACAGAAATTCTCCCGCGACCGCGATACGGTATAAATAATGCGGGAAGCTGATCGTCCCTAACTTTCAAATATCTGTCTAGATGATATTTGGCGCGTTCCGTCATATACACGAACCGCTCTTTTCTTCCTTTTCCTAAAATAAATATTCTGCCACTGTCGTCTATCTGTTCACGTTTTAATGTAACGAGTTCTGAGATACGCATGCCTGTCGCAAAAAGAAGCTCCAGCATTGATCTGTTGCGTAAGGCCACCCGCGGATCTTTATCTAATCGACTTGGAGACTCAATAAGCCTGATAAGTTCCGCTAACTCTGATATCTTCGGATGTGTTCTAATCGTTTTTACAAGTTGTATAGTTTCCGGCGGAACCGGAACTGGTTCGTCCATATCGATAAGATAGCGAAAATATCGTCGGAGAGACGACAGCATACGGTTTAAACTGGTAGAAGATAGCTCTCCTGTATTTTTAAGCCGTTTTAGAGGGGTTACACGGTCACGTGATCCCAGATATGCCTTATAAAATAAGATGCATTTTTTATCTACATCATGAAATACGGTATTGATCCCAAAGAGAAACTCAGCAAAGATGAGAAGATCTCGCTCATAATTATAAACTGTTTCTTTTGAATATCTGTTGGTTTTTAAGAAGAGAAGAAAGTCTTCCATTTGTGGCAGCACGGAACTAAAGTCACGCTGAACTTGCGACTTACTGAAGGGGACCGATATACCATTTGTGCGAGCAATTCCAGGCATACTTTATCGAGTATAAGGGTTATTATACTCGATAATATTATATTTCACTTAAGCTTGTCAAGATCCATTTTCAAACTCAAGAGAGAAATAAATATTTATTTCTCTTATTCCACAATGTACAAGCAAAACTCATTTAAAGCATTTGCTCCAGAAATTCTCTCAGTGTACCAAGTATATCCCAAAGAGAAGTGTGTGCCTCTTCTCATAGATGTTGATATCCGTATCGATACTTCATCATTTTCTCAAGCCACGAAGTTATAGAGAAATCTGTTGTAATACCGTGCTCGCAACCAACACATACTTTGTTACGGATTCAGACTACTTTAGCAGATCATTATGCTCTAAAGGATGAATTCTGAGGCTATTTTAAAGACAAACACAATACACGGAATGTGTTCATAATGGAGCATAATAACAAGCCAAACGTATGGAAACGAAGCTAAACACGCAATGCAGTATCTCATGACGCTCAGCACACGTATTCGTCGATTGCGCAAAGGTATTTAACGTCGTATTTGGAGCATAAAAACAATCCAAATGATTATTTTTGAAGCTATACAATAGTTAACATAATTAAGTAATATGAATATGGAGCATGACAAAGCTCTATCTCCACTCTTTTGTAGCTACCGGTAAGAAGATTGTCTCAGAAATCAGAAGGGTTGATACAATCGAGGCTACAAGAAGACGAACGCGGGTATACTAGCCTCAGGATGTATATCATACTATATCATCATGATAGATATATTCGTGAAAGGAATTCATTTATTTCGTGAAAAGTTATCCACAATATTATTATGGGATATATTATTATATATAATATTATAGGTCTATCTAGAGCCCTTGAAGTACTATCGCGCTACTCCCCTCGCCCGCTTATACCGGTCCACGAAAATGTGTCGAAAGAAGAATTATTCCAAGTACTATTGTTGTGACAAATAGAAATTCCATTGCTGTTTTTTTATACAACCGTTCCACAAGATACTGTTGGCCAAGACCCACGGTAGTATAAAAGACAGTCGATAAGAGGAGCACAATTTGCGTTAATTTTACCGGCCAGAATGAAAACGTCCACGAAAACATTGCAAGTGTCAGCGCAACGGCAAATGAAATTTCATACACTCTTCTGTTGATGGTGCCTGTAAGCTCTATGGCCCACAATGCCTGCAACGATAAAATAAATGAAATGACAAAAATGACAAGAGTCAAGAGAGCAACCGGAAACCGAAAAGCAAAAAGCGACTGAAGGATAAAAAAATAAGAAACGATAGTCAGAATAAATCCAACACTATGAGCGGCACGGACGAGCGCGATTGCTCTGTTCGATGCGCTATTCACGTTATATATATTTTCAGTCAGAAATAGCGCATACATGCCGATCGCATAGAGTGACGCGACCGGTACACGGGAGATCCATCGTGCCGGAAGTAAAAAGTAAAATAGTGTGACCCCGCAGGTAAAAAAAGTTGGAAGCACAAGCAAGGTAAACCACTCTGCCCCATCCAGATCATCCCGAAGTACGATGCTACTGACACAATATGCAAAGATCGAAAGAGCGGCAACCATGAGAAATCGTAGCTCCACAGAAACGAGTTGCGTAAGAAAAAGTCCGGCAGTTAATAGAAGCGTTGCAAACACGAACTCCTGACGCTTTGATAAAACTACATGTGTATCCCACCGTTTAAACTCTCGTTTGAATGTTGGACTTTTTCTCCAAAAAAATATGTTCATAGCGTGTCAGGTGTCATGATGTATGAAGATGGAAACTTGACCCGAATTCATTGTATTGCTTCTCTTGACAATTCTCAAGAAAACGATACACTACTGGAATGACTGATGCCCAAAATACTGCCCGCGCAATACAGGCGGCTCTTCGAAACGACTGGAAAGAAGCGGTAAAACTAAACATTGATATCCTCAAAGAAGACAAAGAAAATGTAGATGCCCTCAATAGACTCGCGTTTGCCTATCTTAGAACTGATGATACGTTTCATGCAAAAAAAATATTTACGAAGGTATTGACACTTGACCCGTATAATCCCATAGCAACTAAAAATGTAAAAAAACTTTCCACAACCGGGGTGACCATCTCAGATACGAATGCCTCCTCTTCCCCTCTCTCGCCGCTTATGTTTCTCGAAGAACCGGGAGTCACGAGGGTCGCACCGTGCGTCAATATCGCACCGGATAAAGTTCTTGCAACACTTTCATACGGACAGCAGGTATTTCTCAAAGCCAAAAAACATTGTGTGGAAATACGTGACAGCAAAGACCAATATCTCGGAGCAATACCGGACGATCTGTCTCATAAACTCATCGATTTTCTAGAAGGCGGAAATACGTATACAGTTGTGATCCGGTCTATCGGTAAAAATGCGTTAAGTGTGTTTATACGGGAGACATCGCGGGGCAAAAAATTTGCTCATGATCCGTCTTTTGTCGGTACCTCAGCATATGTAGGATTTGCTTCAAAAGCTGACTATGCACCGGGTGAAGGCCCTGATGTTTCCGCTACCGGAGAGGAATCTGAAGAAGAGCCTCCCGAAGAGGAAGATACCGGCTCGCATACATAGCACCAACCCGTACGGTCAGATCTACGCGCTCATCCGGCGACTGATTATGATTTATCGTACAATCATATACTTCAGAGATATATTTTGCGGTAAGAGAAAAAAGAGATTGCTTCGAATTGGTACCGCTTAGTTCGCACCGTTTAAGCTCACGGTCTTCCGCACTCTCGACCGCGACCGGGAGAGCTCCAAAACGGGAGAGTTTTCTTGCAAATGTATCGCCAAGGCCTGCGGTCGTCGTTGTATTTATGACCCGAACCCGCAGAGCTTCCTTTCGAAGCGACCGTTCTTCAAATATATTTGGAAGATATGCGTCAAACTTTTTTGTATCAAAAACCTCTACGGTCAATCCGTCAGATTCTTCGCTCTGCTTCACGATATTTTTTTCCTTGATATCGATAAATTTAATATCGGACTCGGATAGACCGTTAAATAATAACAAGAAACGGATGTATGAAGAAAATGACAGATCAGTAAGATATTCACTGTGTTTGATAAATGTATATATGCACCGAACAGAACAAAAAAACTCGGATATTCGGGAGAGTATTCGCTCGTCAGACGGAGATTTTTTATCTGATTCATCTTTTTTTCCAATATATCCATCTATGGGAACTGCAAGTGACTCAGAGAGTGTCCCGCTCACAGGCTGTCCACCAACATGATCTATAACTCCAAGTTTAAATAATGCTTCCAAAGAATACCGACCATACCCTCGTACGCCGTCAAACAGTAATGTAGAAGGGAGAGAGACGACAGTTGCAGTTCGTTCCCCTTTTAGACGCGAGACTACAAGCGTCGGATTTCCAAGTAAAACGATCGTATGCAGGCGATCTACCTGTCCGGTGTCGGAAAAATAAATATACGTACCGACACTTGCAGCAAGAAATAAGACGACAAGCACAAGAAATACCATTTTTCTGGACATAAAAAATCGCCTCAAAATTGACAGGAAGACTGCTACCACTCTTTTTTGCCTTTTTTTATGATTTCAACCTGGGGAAGCTCATAAAACGAACCTGAGCCCATATTTTTTTGTGCCTTTTTTTCAAGGTCGCTTTTTTTCATTTTTTTCTTATCGCCTTTAAAAAAACCAGTATTTTGTGCCATAGTGTACCTCCTCTATTTATTATAGAGCCAATCATTTTTACATTCAAGAAATGAATTCTCTTTGATACTTTTTCGAATACGCGAAAGAAGAAAATTCATACACGCGATATTATGTGTCGAAAGAAGTCTATACGCAAATAATTCCCGGACTTTAAATAAATGATGAACATACGCACGTGAAAAATTTTTACACGTATAACAAGAACACTCACGATCTAACGGCTCAGAAGAATTTTCAAATTCCTTCTTTGAAATATCGATGACAAAGTCATCATGGGTTTTCAGCTTTGAGCTTCTCGCCTCGCTTACGCTCCGGCGAAGCGGGTCAGCTTTCCCTCCTACGCCTTCGGCTTCGGAAGGGCGCAGCAGTTTTTGTCTATTTTTTGTATATGCGTATCCCATGCGTGCAAGTCTGGTCGGCTGTACGCAGTCAAAGGTATCTATGCCATGCTCGACGAGCCTAAACACGTCATCTATCTCCCCTACACCCAAAAGATGTCGAGGTTTTTCTTCCGGAAGAAGCGGCGTCACCCACCCGAGCATTTTTGCCATATCTTCTTTCCCTTCGCCGACAGACGCTCCGCCAATGGCAATACCGTCAAAATCAAGCGAAGAAATAAACACCGCTGATTCTTTACGAAGATCCTCGTACGTAGAACCCTGAATCGAACCGTAGAGAGCTTGGTAGCTACTGTCATTGCGAGTCCGTTCATACGTCGAAGCAATCTCTTGAGATTGCCGCGTCACTCGAAGACTCGTTCCTCGCAATGACAATTTCTGATGTGCTTTTAAGCTTCGTACTGCCCATCGGTGCGTCCGTTCCATGGATGTCCGAGCATCTTTCAGTGACACGCCGGAGGGCGTGCAGTCATCAAAAGCGATATGGATATCAGCGCCTAGTCTCCATTGGTATTCCATAGAGTTTTCCGGAGTAAATATATGCTTTGATCCGTCCCAATGAGACTGAAATTCAACTCCTTCATCTGAAATTTTGACTAAACTCCCTCGGAGTTCATCAGTATCTGATTGTTTTCTATATTTCGGGCGGGCAAGAGAAAACACCTGAAATCCCCCACTGTCACTGATCAGTGGTCTATCCCAATGCATAAA
>JBBTTM010000051.1:15049-16983 GCA_038064255.1 Patescibacteria group bacterium
CCGTGTTCGATTTTGAGGCGGATAATTTTCCCGGTAATTTCTTCTGGTGATACGCCAAACTCTGTCAGAAGTTTTGAGACAATGGTAAGCGACCCTTCGAATTCCGGTTGGATGATCGTCTGGACCCCAAGGGTCTTGAGCCGGGCCTGATCTTCCTCATGATGAGTACGGCAGATGATCTTTATATTTTTATTGAGCGTCTGGGAAAGACTGATAACCATTTCCTGGGTGTGTCTGTCCGGTATCGCTATGACCACTGCCCTCGCAAAGTCTACCTGTGCAAAGTCGAGGACATCTTTTTCGGCAGGATCACCATACACCACAGTCATCCCCTTTTCCCGTAAGTGTTTCACTATCGTATGATTATATTCGACGACCACGAATGGTATGTGAGCCATCTCAAGACTTCTCCCGATATACTTCCCCACCCTGCCGTATCCACAGATCACCACATGATCCCGTAAAGAAAGGCCTTCGTCCACCATATTGCCGTCATTTTTTTCAGTAAATATGGTCGGAATTAATACCTTGAGTTTTTTTGAAAGCATATAGTAAAGAGAAGAAGATGATGCAAGAAGAGGAGATGTAAGGACGATAGTTCCAAACGTCAGGGCCGTCAACAAAACTGAATCACTCCCAGAGAGTACTCCCCTACGTACACCCTCTGCGGCAATAATAAATCCAAACTCACTCATCTGTGACAGTCCAAGTCCGACGATAAAAGCAGTTTTTTTATGAAACCCTAAAAATCTACACAGTCCGTACGACAATACCAATTTAAAAACGATGACCGATGGAATGAGAATGAGTAAATGTTTCGCATGGCCAAGGAGTGCCCCCATGGGCAACATCATGCCAAGTGAGACAAAAAATACCGTCGCAAATAAATCACGGAGAGGACGGATTTCAGAAAAAATTGCATGATTCTGACTCGTATCGGAGAGAAGCATCCCTCCTATAAAAGCTCCTATCGCTGCAGAAAGCCCTACTGCGTACGTGGCAAGTGAAGTAAGAAACACGATAAACACAACAACTAATAAAAATACTTCCCGGCTCGCAAGACCTGATACAGAATCTAAAATTTTTGGTAAAACCTTTTTTCCAAATACGAGCATGAATAAAATGACACACACAGACTTTAAAATACTTATGCCAAGCGTCGTAACGATGAAACCAAACGACATGCCGACGGATGATTCTAGTGATATAAGTGCAGGAAGGACGATCATGACAGGCAGAACTGAAATGTCCTGAAGCAGAAGCCACCCTGTGAGAACCTGACCATGTTCTGTTTCGATCTCTCCCTTCTCAGACAACAGTTTCACGACAACGGCAGTAGAAGAAAGAGCGGTCGCGACTGCAAAAAACACTGACGCAAGATAGGAAAACCCCAGAAACAGAAAAAAGAAAAAAAACAGGAGCATCGTCACGAGAATTTGTACTATCGATGCCCAAAATATCTGAGAAAACGAACGCCGGATTTTTGTTCCGGAAAACTCAAGCCCAAGAGTAAACAAAAGAAGTGTCACACCTATTTCAGAGAGAATAGATATAAACGATTGATCCAGATACTTCCCGACGCTGACCCCTACGAGTACCCCAAAAACGATATACCCTAAAAGAAGCGGAAGCTTCAGCTTACGCGAAAACAGAGCACCAACGATCGCTGCTGAAAATAATGCCACAAATGTACCGATAAGCTCTACAGGATGAGTGCCATTCATATTACTGCAAAATAGGCTTTAGTATATCTATCATATCACGCGGGATTGGTGCTTTAACGAAAAGCAATTCCCCTGTTTTGGGATGGGCGAAGGATATTTCCATAGCATGAAGCATGACACGCTTTGCCCAAAGCCTATCGTCGCGCGCTGTCTTTCTCCCTGCATACAGATAATCTCCGAGTATTGGATGCCCTATATATTTTAAATGCA
>JBBTTM010000052.1:0-5705 GCA_038064255.1 Patescibacteria group bacterium
GAGAGTGTGGGCTCCGGATTTTCCTGGATTTGGAGTTCAGAAATTACCGAAGATATAAGCGAATCTTTCCCAATTTTTACCCCGGGCATAATTGTTGTATTTGCCCCAATTCTCACCCCCGTGCCTATGATGCTTCCAAGTTTATTTTTCTCGGTATTGCGCTTTTCTCCCTTTACGAGAGAAGCAATTTTTCCGTCATCAAGCCGTAAATTTGCAAGCATCGCTCCTCCACCAAGTGTAATATCACCTTCCAGGACGCTGTCTCCGATATAATTCATATGAAACCAACAGCCATCTCCTATGTAGCTTCTGGTTATGTCCGTATTAAATCCGGTGACGCACCCGTCTCCAATATGACTCTGACGGATCATGTTATTGTTTCCGATTATCGACCCCCGGCCGATGTACGCAGGACCAACAATCTTTGTATTTTCAAAAATCTTCACATCATCGTCTATGTATACATCGCCTTCTATCACGACATTTGATCTGATCACAACATTTTTTCCTCTGTGTGATTTTAATCGTAAGAACAATTGATCCATGACCTCCAGAACATTCCATGGAAATTTTAGCGTCGCATCCGCGCCAGCGTACGGATGCATAATAAATTCATGAGTCTGCATCAGACTTGAGAGTGCCTTTTCAAACACATCATCATTTTCGCTTTTGGTTTTTTCAAGTTCCTCAAATAGTATGGAACTGTCAGAGATATATTGACCACCAATATATACATATGAACTTGGTTCATTTCCCTCGCCTGGTTTTTCTTTAATTGCAGTGACTCGATCATCATCTAAAACCAGATAACCAAAGTCGTAATATCTATCGGCTTTCCAACCTGGCATCACTCCAAACGCCTGTGACTTTTCGACAGTCTTTAACAAATCTGTATAGAGTGATACGTCTGACACATCGTCTGCGATAACGATGAGAAGAGGTGTATGAGCGGCAACACTATCTTTTGTTTTTAAAACTGCATCTGCCATCCCAAGAGACTGTTCCTGTACCACGACCGCATGCTTTACCGGAAGAGAGATTTTCTCATAATATTCTTTTGTCCCTGGGCTTGCGACGATTACTATATTATCTATTTCTTTCGGCAACACATCTCTTACCGAAAAATCGAAAAGGGGTTTGCCGAAAAAAGGAAAAAGGACCTTATTATTGGATAGCGGCCAGAACCGCTTTCCCTCTCCTCCTGCAAGCACAATGCATGTAACATGATTCATATATTATTCCTCCTCTATACGCTTTATTGAAGCGCCAACTTTTGACAACCGCTCCTCAATTTTTTCATATCCGCGGTCTACCTGCTCTACCCCATGTATAAAGCTTTGACCATGTGCACATAAAGCCGCGAGCACTAAAGTCGCGCCGGCACGGAGATCGTCTATGGACAACACGGCGTTGTGTAACACCGTTGGACCAGTTATGCGGATACCCTGAAAATATCCTTCTACTTTATCTCCCCAATTAAAATTGTAAAACTGCTCCGGGTTTTCGACCTCCGGAGTATAAAATTCTATCGAAGCACCCATTTTTTTTAATTCCGATACATATGAAAATCTACTTTCGAAGACGGTTTCATGAAGTGTTGATTCGCCTTGCGATTGAGTCATGAGGAGAGCCCAAGGCGCCTGCCAGTCGGTCATAAAACCGGGATGTCTTTCTGTCACTATGTCAAATGCCGTAAGTGGATTTTTATAAAAATACCTGGTAGTATTTTCGTCTATCTCTTCTATCCCGCCCCCGACTCTCGTAAATTTTTCTATGAACGAACTCAGATTTTTCCGTTGAGAATTTTTTATTGTGAGGTCCCCTTTTGTTACTACCGCGGCTATTGCAAATGTTACTTCTTCATTTCTATCCGGCATCACGGTATATTCAGTCCCCCGAAGAGAAGAAACTCCCTGTATCTCTATCTGATACTCAGAAGTTCTCACGATAGATGCCCCCATAGAATTTAAAAATCCAATGAGATCATCCACCTCTACTTCAGCTGCTGCATTTCGTAGAATTGTTTTACCTTCAGCCAAAACCGCAGCCAGAATGAGCGTTTCTGTTCCCGTATGCGTATTCTTTTCAAACGTTATATCTGCTCCGTGAAGTCTGTCAGCTGAACTATAAAAATATCCGTCTTCAGAGTGATATGAAATGGTAGCTCCCATTTTTTTTAAACCCTCTATGTGTCTGTCTATAGGCCGGGCGCCTATACGGCATCCCCCGGGATTTGGAAGCCTCGCTTCGCCGTAGCGTGCAAGCATTGGGCCAAGCACCATGGAAGACGTTCGGAGTCTTGCGCCAACTTCCAGAGGAACGGTGGTACTGATCTTTTTTCCGCCCTGTATCCGGACTGTATTTCCGATAAACGATTCCTTCACACCAAGACTTTTGAGCACATCAAGCATAAACAGCACATCCCGGAGGCGGGGAACGTTATGGATAATTAGCTCGTCATCCGTCAGAAGGCTTGCCACCAATAATTTTAAGGCGACATTTTTTGCGCCGCCTATCTCTATAGTTCCGTGAAGCGGTATCCCACCGGTAATTTCAAATGATTGCATAGATTAAAACTCCCCCAAAAATTGAATTTCTTCCTTTAATGTCACACCAAATTGAGAAAATACTGTCTCTTTTATGAGTGCTATTAATTGTAGCACGTCCGAGGCTCTAGCCTTACCCAAATTGACGATAAAATTTGCATGAACATCCGATACGACAGCCTGACCGATTTTTCTGCCCTTCATGCCGGCATGATCTATGAGATACCCGGCAGACTTGGTGTGATTTGGCGTTTGAAACGTTATAGCATCTCCCTCGCTTAAGTTTTGAAACGTACAGCCCGCAGTAAACACACCTTGAGGTTGCGAATTTCTTCTATGAGCAATGCTTTCATTTGCGATTTTCCAAAGATATTGCTTCTCTCCTCTTTTCATCTTAAAAACAACACGAAGCACCAGTTCATGCGTTTTTTGCAGTATGCTCGAATCATAGGCAAACTGAAAATATCTTTTTTGTACAGTTTTCACTTCTCCGTTTAAGGCAAGAATAGTCGCCTGATACACTACATCGCCCACAAATCCTTGCGGACTGGCCCATTTGGAATTCATATAGAGGGCGCCTCCGACGGTGCCCGGAAGCCCAAGATGCATCTCAAGGCCCGAAAGACCTTCGTCGACTGTATATCGGACGAGTTTATTCATAGGCACTCCGCTATCAGCCTCAACATACACCTCTCCGGAAGTCTCACCCGAAAATACTGCGCCCTTCATCCCAACGATTGATATTTTTTGTGTCAGATTTCGTATCACTAAACCCCTAATCCCCTTATCTGAAATAAGAATATTTGTCCCACCGCCAAGAAATGTAACGGGAATTTCAAGTGTACGCGCGCTGGTTACAAAGGCTATGAGATCTTCTATGGTTCTTGCTTCAGCAAAAAGATCTGCGGGTCCGCCGATCTTAAAGGTCGTAAAAGGAGCAAGTTGCACGTCACTTTTTACGAATCCCTGAAATTGCTGTAGAAATGCCAGATATGAATTATTCGTGGTCATGTTCGTTTTCCTTTCGTGGAGAATGAATCGGCAATACGCTTTCCCCAGAGATATATATCTCCGGCACCCATGAACACTATGACAGCTTTTTCAAATGGCTTTGACTGAAGAAAAGCGTCTACACCTTTCTCATTATGTACAAAGTTCACATCCGCATGATTCTTTCTACACTCTGAGGCTAATATTTCACCCGTCATCTCTTCGTTCTCTGACTCGCGGGCTGAAGCATAAATATCTACAAGTACGAGAGTATCTGCATCACCAAACGAGGTTGAAAATTCCTCAAGAAGCGCTTTGGTCCGTGAATAAGTATGAGGCTGAAAAATACAGTAAATTTTCCTATCAGGATACCACTGACGGATACCCAAAAGAGTCGCAGCTATTTCTTTTGGATGATGGGCGTAATCGTCATAAAAGAGCGCGTGAGCATTGCTTCCGATTTGTTCAAACCGTCGTTTTGAGCCCCGAAACGATTGAAGACCGTCGTGAATTTCATCAAAAGAAAGACCGGTGAGACGGAGTGCTGCTATAGCGCATAGGGCATTTGATACATTATGGTCCCCCGGAATGTTCAACTGAAACAATCTTTTCACTCCATCAGGATCAGAATATAAACATTCAGTCTTTCCTTCTGAAAACGACGTCTTCAGAATACGGAAATCAGATCCTTTGGAAGATCCATACGTTATAATTTTTCCTTTAGGATCTGTCTGTAAACACGAACTATTTGGATCGTCAGCATTCAGAACTATAATCGAAAGTCCGCGGAAATTTGCTTTCATAGAGACAAATGCAGCCTGTATGGCGGATATGTCCGAATATACATCAGGATGATCGTAATCTATGTTCGTCACCGCAAAGATATCAGGATGTTGAAAGAGAAATCTGGGGGTTTTATCGTATTTTGGATCGGTAGCATATTCATCGGCTTCCGCGACACACCATTCTCCTTTTCCGTATGCTCCGGGAGACCCGAGGGGGAATATCTCTCCGCATCCTATGGCATACGATGGATTTTTCCCCGCGTGAGAAAGTACAGTCGCGATCATCGCGCTCGTTGTTGTCTTTCCGTGAGATCCTGCAACGGATATTTGTTTTGTACTATCCATGCAAAGTCCAAGCGCCTTCCCATGGGGTAAAAAAGGGATACCAAGCTCCAGGGCACGAATAACTTCGGGATTATTCTTCCCGTCATGTGCTCCCGTGTAGATCAACAAGTCTATATTGTCAGATGAATTTATATTTGATGAAGTGAAACCTTCCAGTACCTGAATCTTATGCTTTGAAAGCATATCGTCTGTTGGAAACCCCTCTTTCACATCCGACCCGGATACGCGTATACCCTTGCCATGAAAATACAAAGCAAGAGCGGTCATAGCAACACCCTTTATTCCGACAAAATATACATGCTTGATGTGTTGCATATTCATATTATCGAAACCCGATAAAACTTATCATTTCAGAATATTCTTCGGTACTCCTGCGCCTGTACGAATAAAATGCATTTGTATCACAGTACGTACAGGGTGATGAATCATGATCTATATTATCTGATTTCACTCCGCTTTGAATGAGATCCAAAAATATTGCCTCTGACAGATTGAGAAAATATTTCGTATCAAATACGGACACGACACCGGTGTTTTTACCATACATTTTTTCAAATTGCTCTGCTCTCTCTTCCGGTACAGAATAACTGCATGCGCGGATATGAGGCCCCAAACTCACCCGTAAATTAATAGGATCACTCCCGTTCTTTCTACACATATCTACCATCTGCGTCACTATTTTCCCGTACACTCCTCTCCAGCCTCCGTGGCAAAGGCCGACCAGGGAATTTGTCGGATCATAAAAAAATACAGGAACACAATCCGCAGTGAATATACCTAAAAACAAATTTTTCGTCTCGTCGGTATTTTCAGAGCGCAATATCAGACCATCCGCAGAAGGAGCCACAACTCCTCCGTTTTGACTGCTCACTTCTGACACAATATTTCCGTGAGTCTGCTCAGCTGTTATAAGATCGGTCGTTTTTCTTTTATATGCATCGCATAGCTTTTGTACAGACGATATATCTCTCTTTACGGGTCCATACTGTTTTGTCGTCGTTCCATGAAACACTTCGCTATACTCTGAAAATAACGGTGA
>JBBTTM010000053.1:0-1664 GCA_038064255.1 Patescibacteria group bacterium
TTGTCATGATTATTTACGATAGGTGACATTCCGTTTTACTGTTTTCTGATTCCCTGCTTGATCCGTTGCTACGATCTCAAGTGTTGTATCACCTTCAGAAAGCGGGTATGAGTAGGTGAATGAGTTATTTGTTCCCATGGTAACCCAGCGCCCGTTTACTGTAATCCTTGCATTGTCTTCAGTTTTACCAGAAATAGTCACAGCATTTGACTCACCTGTGATGGTTTTATTATCCTCTGGTGATGAAAGTTCTAATATTGGTGCTGTTTTTTTGATAAGCGTTGTAACTTCATTGGATAATTCACTTTTATTTCCTGCAGAATCTTTAAGTTGCACTCTAAATGAATTTGTGCCGTCTTTTACTGTAACATTTTCAATTGAAAAAATTCCTGATTGCGGGACAATTATATTTTTTGCTTCAAAGTCATTGATAAATAATGTTAAAGATAATTTTGGTTCAGCTTTTCCTGTAAGTTTGAGTGTTCCACTGAAAGTTGCTATAGGGAGTTCATCTAACGCCGGCGCCAGTATGAGCGTGGATGCTTTTTCAATAGGAGTTCCACCCCGTGCCCGGTCTACAAGGAGACTAAATTGAACCAGCATTTTTATACCAAATATTGCCACAAAGAGGACTATAAAGATTATTCCGCCAAGTGCAAAATAAAGAAGTTTTTTCTCACGTTTTTCTTCGAGTCTATCGAGTCGAGAGTGGATCATACATATACTCAATTGAGTTACGGTATATAGTATACCACGTGTATTAATATTGAATGTTGGTGCGATTGACCGTGCGTAAATGAGTATGTTACTATGTCACATACTGTGTAAAAAGGTCGCGTGGTGTAGCCTGGCCTAACACGTGTCCCTGTCAAGGACAAGATCGCCGGTCCAAATCCGGTCGCGACCGCAACATTGTTGAATTATCTTCACAATCTTTCTGCCCGGAATGGAGGTGTATTATATGAAATTTTTTCGGGATCTTTTTCAATCATCTGAATCTATCATCTCAACTATTCTTGGTATGGCTGTCGTCGTCATCCTTGGCGTCATGATTTACTCATATGTTACTGGAAAACAAACAGATGTAAATCCTGAGGGAGGATCTACGACAAAAAAGGAAGAATCTGTGGCTCTTCCGACGACGCATGTGGTCGTTTCTGGTGAATCTCTCTGGTCTATTGCTGAAAAGTATTACAAGAGTGGTTATAACTGGGTTACGATTTCTCTAGCCAATGTGCTGCAAAATCCTGACTACATCGAAGTGGATCAGATACTTACAATTCCAAAGGCAGATCCGATTCGAATTGGAGAAACTTCTTCAACATCAACGGACAAACCTTCAGTAGAGCCAAAAAAATATACAATAGTGGCTGGAGATACGCTCTGGGATATTGCAACTAGAGAATATAAAGATGGTTATAGATGGACGGAAATTGCGAAGTCAAATGCACTTGTCAATCCTGACAGGATTTATGCAGGAAACACAATTCTGTTGCCATAGGCAAGCGCTTTAGAATACAATAAACTGTACATTCATTGTGCAGTGCGGGATTAGTACACCGGTAGTATGCGTCCTTCCCAAGGATGAGAAGGGGGTTCAATTCCCCTATCCCGCTCAAAAACAACAATTTTAAAAAGCCTCTTTTAACGATTTAGTACATGAA
>JBBTTM010000054.1:0-3282 GCA_038064255.1 Patescibacteria group bacterium
TGCGTCCTGCCGGTTTGCGGATACAGCGAAACAAAGCTAAATTTTTCACCATGAGAAAGAAACCAATTTCCCGTGACTCTGTATTTCGTCATCGCATCTTTACCGCCCGGGACAATGCCAAAGTGTTCCCGGTTCCATGTCATCCGCCCGACCGGTGCATGTATTTCTCCCTCAGGAGGTACGACAATGCCATGTGCTATGGCGCAATATACCTTTTTCACTGTTCGTTCTTTAAACGCTCCCTGCATTGAAATAAAAACATCTTCAGTTTTTGCAACGACCAGAATACCGGATGTTTCCTTATCGATTCTATGAACTATACCGCTTCGTATAAAATAATCTGAAGTCGTATCTGCGGATTCCTGAACTAAAATTTTCGACTCAGTAAAATCCTGAACAGTTTCAACTTTTACCGAAACCCCTCGATTGACGACGAGTCCGGGAGGTTTATCTAAAATAAGTAGATACTCATCTTCAAAAAGAATGGGTAATTCCATGAGTTTTTAGCACTGACTGATATGAATCTCCATCTATACCCGTTTAATTTTTTCACATTGCAAACACAGTACTGCAGTCGGAAGAACTTTCAATCTGTCAGCCTCTATGACTTTCCCGCAGGAACTACAGACACCGTATGTTCCGTTTCGAATGCGAACTTGAGCTGAGTCGAGAAGTACCAATTTTTCTTTAAGTTCATCCAGGATAGCCTGGAATCTATCATGATTTGATTCTTCACTCGCTTCCATATCAGACGCCGCATTATCGTTTAACCGATCCGGATCTGAAAAGGGATCTTGAGCTGTCAGTTCCGTAATTCGTGTGACAACCTTCGTTTTTTCTTCTTCTAGGTTTATCCGTACTGTATCAAGGTCTAATTGACTCAAATGGTTCATGCGATCCTCCTTTTAATCTGATAATTCTTGCATGTATAAATGAAAAAAATGGGCGGAGTGATTCACGTATTCCACCCCGCACATACAGTGCTCCGCATGCCTGCCCAAACAGGAGAAGAAGCACCCATTGATTTACCCGCAAGAGAGACCAGTATACACTACTGTCTTTAAAAAATTCAATGTAAAAAAAGACCGGTGCATAGAGCATAAAAAACCATATGCCGATGACACCATAGGACCACTGTTTTTTTACCGCCCGTGCGGACAGCAAAGATAAAAGGAACGAAATGAGAAGAAGTCCTGCAATCGCATACATCTGCACGGGATGCCTGAGACCGACTATGCCTACATATCGAACACTCCAAGGAAGTGAGACCGGAAGACCAATCTCTGACCCGGATAGAAGCGAGGAGATCTGCCCGACGATAAAAGCATACGGCAAAGAACTTGCAAGCGCATCCAAAATGTATGCAAGTCTGATTTTGTACGTACGACACAAAAATACGAGAATGACCAGGCCTGACAGAAGCATGCCATACAAAGATATACCGGGGACTATCCAGAGTGCTGGAATTTTGAGAAGCGAATCCCGAAATAATTCTGGATGGAGCAAAACATATACGACTCGCCCACCCAAGACTCCGACGAGTGTCGTATAAAACGTCATGTCAAATATTTTCTCTTCCTCTACGGCAAAAGCAACGAGCGATTTCCAAAAAAGAAACGACCAGAGCATCCATGCGAGGACGAGGAAAATACCGCTCGTAAAAAAATGAAATGACCCGAGTGTTATGACTGGTACCATAATCTTGCTGATAGCTCCTAACTAATTTTATTATATCGTATTCTCACTATGCCGTAGAGTACAATACATATACCCAATAAAAATATAACTTTGCCAATACCTATAGTATCTGCAAGTAGTCCTCCGATAACAACAGGAAGAATTCCTATGCCTCCGACCGCAGCCGTGAGCATGCCATAGACACGGCCGCGAAGCACTCCTTCTGATTCAGACTGAAGGAGACTATTGGCAGGGACATCGAGCATGCTATTGGCAATACCCAAGAGAAAAAAGAGGACAAATGACAAAAGACTAATATACACAGGAGTCTTTGTATCCGAAAATCGTAAAAGATAGGATAAAAACACGATAAGAGACAACAGTAAAAGGATAACACCCGCAGAGAGAACACCCGTAGATATAAGCTTTTTCGAATTCTCTTTTTCCCCTCTGGATCCTATCCACAGTGCTCCAGCGATAATTCCAAAAACTACCGGCGCCATGATAACCACTGACGCATCGTGAATATCCAGAGAAAGGACTCTGTCTGCAAATCCGGGCCCTAAAATTCCTAAAATTGAAATGATAATCTGTGTCCCGGTCAGAAGTGTCAGAGCCTCGCGAAGTTTATCCCGACTTCGGACATACGATATTCCTTCGACAAGACTACCATAGACACGCGAGAGTATCATGGCAGGAGATTTTGTCATCACTCGCGAAAATGACCCAACATTGACTTCTACCGTTTTTACCCGTGATTCAAAATATGCCGCCAAAAAAAACATGCCGCTGATGAGTGCAAAAATAATGTGAGGACCTAACGCCCGAAGAAGCGGACCTGCCGCGATGGAACCAACCGCAAGACTTGTATAAAATGTAAACGAAAAGAGGCTATTTGCAGAAAGCAACAAATGCTCTGGTACGAGCTTTGGTATAAGCGGCGCCTCGGCCGGAACATAGAGTTGTGTAATCAGGGCATTTAAAAATGTAATAAGATACACAACCCATACGTGTTCGGAGGTAAAGAGCAATAATACGACTAAAAAAGCCCGGAGGATGTCGCAGGTTACCAATATTTTTTTCTTGTCAAAATAGTCTACGAGGGTTCCTGCGACCATGCCAAAAAGGACTGCGGGTATACCGTACGCTAAAAATAATCCCGATACTGCGGCGTTACTTCCTGTACGTTCGTACACCCTGAGCGCGAGAACAAAAAGCATGGTATTGACGGCAAACTGCGATGCTATCTGTCCGAACCAAAGAAAGCGAAATGAATTGATATGAAGGACTTTATGAAACGATGTTTCTTCGCTCTCTTCAATATTTGCTCGAATATTCATTGTTTATGTATAATACTGATATGACATCTACCGCTCATACTCTCGTTGGAGGCGCTATCGCTGCCGCGATCCCAAACCCATATATCGCACTCCCCCTCATACTTGCATCCCATTTTCTCATGGACTGCATCCCGCACTGGGATATGGGAACCAATTGGAGATCACGATCGAAAAAAGAAACCGGCGCCCTTGCAATCATTGAAACGCTTATGGGAATAACAATAGCATACTTTCTCTACCAGGGTAAAGTAGAGACGACGTTTCT
>JBBTTM010000054.1:3382-5285 GCA_038064255.1 Patescibacteria group bacterium
TTACTGATTCTTCAAAAACTCAAGTAAAAGCCGGACACCTACACCTGATCCTCCCTTTGGAACAAGCGGGGTATCTTTTTCAGCAAATGACGGACCTGCAATATCCAGATGCGCCCACGGGATACCTTCTTCCACAAATTCCTGCAAAAATAATGCACCGTTGATCGCGCCGCCGTACCGGGTACTTCCGACGTTTTTCACATCAGCTACATTGCTTTTTAATTCCTCTTTATACTCTTCTACAAGTGGAAGCTCCCAAATCGCTTCTCCGGCTTGTTCTGAGGCATCCCGAAGATCTTTCGAAAGTGTTTTATCATTTGAAAACAGACCGCTAATCTCCTCACCGAGTGCCACCATGCAGGCTCCAGTGAGCGTCGCAAGGTCGATGATACAATCCGGTTTTGTATTTTTACACGCAAAAGAGAGCGCATCTGCCAAAACCACCCGTCCTTCTGCATCGGTATTGAGGACTTCAATGGTTTTTCCATTCATCGCAGTCACTATATCTCCCGGCTTTATCGCAGACCCTGATGGCATATTTTCAGTTGCACTTATAAGTCCAACGACATTTACGCGCGGTTTGAGGAGTGTTAGAACGGAAAATACTCCAAGTACTGCTCCAGCACCTGCCATATCAAGCTTCATGGTTTCCATGCCGCTTGCAGGCTTGAGAGACAATCCGCCTGTATCAAAGGTAATGCCTTTTCCAACGATGACGACTGTTTTCTTGGCACCTGGTGCTTTATATGAGAGATGGATAAACCGTGGGTCCTCTTCGCTTCCCCGTGCTATGCCAAGGAGTGCCCCCATGCCAAGCGCTGTAATTGCGTTTTTGTCGTACACAGTTGCAGAAAGTGACGGATCTTTTTTCGCAATAGATTTGGCCAAATCTCCAAGGTACGTCGGGGTCGTCATCGATGGTGGTTCGTTCACAAGATCCCGTACAAACGATACTGCACCTGCTACAATCAGTCCTCTCTTTAATCCCTGATCAAACGCTTCAAGTTTTCCGCCAGCGATGTGAATAACACACTCAGATATATCATGATGTTTTGCCTTCACTTTCTCTTCTTTATGTTTTAAAAATACGTATGATCCAAGGAGAATACCCTCAGAAACAGATTGACCAAGTATTTCGGCTGACAATATAGACGTCAAATCTGAAGAAACTGCTATATGAAGAGAGACGGCGCGAGAATCTGTGGCTCTTCGTGCGATACGGGCACATATTTTTTGAACTTTCCCGACCGTCAACTTTTTTACATCACCAAGTCCAACCACGAGTACAGCCCGAAACTCTATTGCTTTATGCGCGTACACGAAAAATGTAGTATCAAAAGCACCGTCATATTTTTCCAAAGAGAGAGTTTCCCGTATCTCGCCGCCCAAAAGTGCATCTATTGCTTTTGCCTCACCGGAAAGCACATACTCCTCTTTTTCACTCGTCGCAAATACAACGAGAACATCCCCTTTTGATTTTCTGTAGTCTGATAAAGTTGTCTGAAATTTCATAGCTTAATACGCCGTAAGAATTTGGAGAATTTCTTTCGATAAATGACCAAACTCCTCTTTTGATTTTTCTATATTTTCTTTTGTTCCAACTTGAATTTCGTCCACTAGGTTTGGGTCGAGGTCAAAGATGGCAACACCAATTTCCTGACATTTTGCCGGAATACGACCATAATCCTGTATTACTGCTAGTGGCGTACTCCAGCTTTTTTCGACAAGTCCATTGCGGCCATGTTTTTCAGAAAGAAATTGCTTCACTTTTTGTGGAATTTCCTCTATCCAACGCCGATGATCCCTTATGGGCTGTTTACCATAAACATTATACGAATTAACCACATAGCCAATAAATAATCCATCTCCAGAAAGAACAAACTTGCTTTCAGTGCTGCCGGAA
>JBBTTM010000055.1:0-2882 GCA_038064255.1 Patescibacteria group bacterium
CGCTCTACACCAAAGACAAAATTCTTGAAATGTATTTAAACCAGGTACCCTATGGGGGCACCGCGTGGGGAGTAGAGTCTGCAGCAGAAAAATATTTTGATAAACACGTCGAAAATCTTACCCTTGCCGAGACCGCGCTTCTTGCAGGTCTTCCCCAGGCACCATCTCGCTATTCACCGTTTGGCAATCACCCGGAATACGCTATCGAACGCCAATCCCAGGTACTCAAACGGATGGTTGAAGATGGATACATTACAAAAGAAGAAGCAGAAAACGCAAAAGCGACGCCGATCGTGTATAAACGAACAGAAAATATAAAAGCCCCACATTTTGTCATGTATGTCAAAGAGGTCCTCTCGGAAAAATACGGAGAACGCATGGTCGAACAGGGCGGTCTCATAGTGAAAACCACGCTCGATCTTCCGCTTCAGGAATTTGCACAAATGACCGTCGCGAGTGAAGTGGCTAAATTAAAACCACTTCGTGTCGGAAACGGCGCCGCCCTTATTACCAAACCTGCCACAGGTGAAATTCTTTCCATGGTCGGATCCACCGATTACTTTGCATCCCCGTCGGGGACATACAACGTCGTCACGGCACTCCGCCAACCCGGATCATCTATTAAGCCAGTCAATTATGGTATTGCTTTAGATCGGCATCTTATCACTGCCGCGACCATGTTTCTGGATGTGCCGACGTGTTTTGGTGTACCAAACCAGACGAACTATTGCCCTAAAAATTATGACGGTAAATTTCATGGACCGATGCAGCTTCGTCTTGCCCTTGGAAACTCACTCAATATTCCTGCGGTCAAAATTATGTATCTTAACACCGTACGGGATTTTGTCGCGTCAGCGAGCGCCTTCGGTCTTTCTACACTCAAAAATCCGGATGATTATGGATTATCGCTTACTTTGGGCGGAGGCGAGGTCCACATGACGGATATGGCGGAAGCGTTTGGTGTGTTTGCAAACGGAGGAATGAAAAAAGATCTGACAGCTATTCTCAAAGTGACGGATAAAGACGGTAAAGTTCTGGATGAATACAAGGATCCGAATCTTGATCGAGACATCCCCTCCCAGCTCATGATTCGCGGAAAACGCGCCATCTCTCAGGAAGCCGCATTTCTTATCTCGCACATTTTGGCAGATAACAATGCCCGGCAGGACGCCTTCGGCCCGGATTCGCTTCTTAAAATTACCGACCACTCTGTTTCCGTCAAAACCGGCACCACTGATGATTTGCGCGATAACTGGACCATTGGATTCACACCGCTCGCTCTCGTTGCCACATGGGTTGGAAATAATGACAGCTCCCCCATGAATCCCTCTCTCGTTTCAGGAGTTACTGGAGCCGCACCGATCTGGAATAAACTCATCCGAAAAGTTCTTGATAAAAAACCGGATATCCTCCCAAAACGGCCGGATGGGATAGAGGGAGCCCAAATCTGCGTGACGTCAGGTCTTCTTCCGCCAAACCCGCCCGCCGGCGAGGCAGGTCCCGAAGGCAAAGAAGGTGCGGACAAGGGTTGTGACACGCGCTTTGAATATTTTATCAAAGGGACTGTACCGACTATCCGAGAAAAAGTGAAAGATCTGATCCACATCGATAAAGCTACGGGTGAACTTGCTCTTCCGGGACAGATAGACAACATCGATCTTGTCGAACGGCAAATTCTCCGGGATCCCCTATCGACATATTGCTCAGATTGCACCAACGCGCCCACCCACATCACCTTCATTCCGGTAAAATAAAGTCCGAATGAAATTTGACAAAACCATAAAAAGTAGTAAAATACTACTTATATGAATATAGGAAATATAGTTACACCCAATACGAAAGGCCAGATTGTCATCCCGCAAAAAATGCGCGGAGGACTTGGTATTACTTCAGATACTCCTCTCCACCTGAGTCTCACAGGGGATGCAATCATGATACGCCCAATTAGATCAATCATCACAAACAATGACACACACTTCGCGCGCGCAGATGTCTTAAAAAATACAGCGGGCTCGTGGGCGGGTGATGATTGGCCAAAAACAGAAAAAAAGAGGAAACAGATAGAACTCGAAGAGGCAACAAAAAGAAAGAGACTGTCATGGTAGTACTTCTGGATACCAACATCATTATTGACCATCTGCGACAACCGCCAGGAAAATCTATACTTTCAATACTGGTGAAAAATCCAAGCTATGAGCTTCAGATGAGCGTCATATCGATGCAAGAACTGTATGCTGGATCAAGCACATTGCATATACAAAAAGAAAAAGATCTTGTCACTACGACGTCACAATTTCACATCGTCTCGTATACGTACGAAATAGCAAAACTCGCAGGAATATTTGAGCGGGATCTGAAAAAACCTATAGGATTTGCCGATGCGGCGATAGCCGCCACGGCTGTTATCAATGGTGCAACACTCGCATCTCTCAATACTCGCGACTTCACGGGTATCCAAAATTTAAAAATACTACCAATCGAGTGATCAAATATCTCTATGAAATCAAAATCGCAACCAATGGCTATTACATCCATCATCACGATCACACAATTTCGTCGACATATCAGCGCATATGCCAATCTTCTTCTAACCGGAAAATCTTTCTCTATCACAAAATATGGGAAAGTTGCAGCAGAAGCTATACCAGCATCCCAAGACTTTGAGAAAGTCTTCGCTGCGAGACTCCTGACAAGGATTTAATCCAAAAAAAATAATCAAAAATAGCATCACGCGATCTATGCACTGCTGTGCCCTCTTCAGAATTCCTTTAAACTATGGTATAACTCATACTATGGCGCGCCGCAAAAGTCTAAATCTACAAAATCGAAAACAAAAAGATATCAAATCTCAGACCGTGAACCTGCTTGTGCGCGTTTTTTCA
>JBBTTM010000056.1:0-4899 GCA_038064255.1 Patescibacteria group bacterium
CAATTTCAGTGAGTAAGCGCAGAAGGTGAGCCTTATGGAGTGTATCTTGCGGTCTGACGATGATCATATATACCCTTCTTCCTGCTGAATATTTTTTACTTTCTCCCAGTTAATCGTGGCAGAAGCGTCAAAATGATATGTTGGTTGAAAGTACAAGAGGTCAGCGATGGCGCGTTCTGTGCTTGCTGTCATGATACTCCTTTCATTTGTTGTTATCCCCGCTGTATTAAAGAGATATTTCTCACTCAGTTTTCTGATTTTGTAATTGAGTGTTAAGAGAGAATATATTTTAGATACACTTGAAACAAGGGTGTATTGGTATGCGGCCTGATGAATGATGCCGGTCATAGTGAGAATGGTCTCACAGCTCACGTATGCGTATCGGTGAAGAAGAAATACACCAAGCTCAAGGGGATCTGTCTGGTTTAGTGGGATTTTTGAATATAATCCTTTTTGTATTGGTATAAGCGTTTGACCACGAACAAATCGAGAAATTGTTGTATAGAGTGTATTGGTATTGGAAATATTCCATAGCGCCGCGAGGTCATGGGTATGAAAAAGGGTTTGTTTTGACTGAAGGAGTGCTGCAGGTTTGTTTACTTTTGTATTCATATTCTGTACATTTATGTACAGGATAAATCATCTTATATATTTTGTCAAGCATCCGGATTTTTTATATAATTAGCGAAACATTGTCGAGTACCATAAACGTTTCCCGTTTTTCCCTCCTAGAGTCTCGACGAGTGTCGGTATGCCTACCCGGCATATGGTGGATGACATACGTTTTACTCACATTTGTGAGTTGGATAGCGATGTTATTACGGGAATTCATTGTTTTTGGGATAGAGCTTGTTTTAAGTATGCTTGGATGTAAGTATAAAATTGAGGAAGCTTGTCTCGTTCTGGGATAGGTACGAATGGGCGTAGGTCTTGGAGAAAATCCTGTTCCGGGAATGCTTGACAACGCTTCAGAATATCTCTCTGTTGAGCCGGTGGAATCTGATAATATTGAAGCTTGTTTTGTACAAGTTTCATATCTGGGGTAACGCCGAGGGTTGCAAGGTACCAGAGATCATACAGGTCTCTCCCCTTTTTTCGCGTCATAATAGCACGAATTTTTTCAGCAAATATTTCTTCTTTTGATTCGTGAAAGATAAAACCTGTAAATAAGACTGGAAGTGCGGTTTGAAGAATAGATGATTCTGGGATTTGGACAACTTCTCGAAATGAAAAGTCAAGATTAATATAGACAGGCGGATAGGAAGGCAGATTTGTCGTGTGAAGCATGTACCGTTTTCCTGTAATTGTTTTTCGTTCTTTGAACAAGAGCTGTTCTGATTGAGTAAGTTGTGAAAATGTAGCATTGATGAGGCTCGTAAAGCTGGATTCTTCTATTTGTGTGGAGAAATCCAAATCCTCAGAAAATCTTGGCGCTTTATAAATGATGTGTATTGCTGTTCCCCCTTTGAAATAAACTTGGCCGCTTGACTTGTGTTGATACAAAACACTTAAGAAGATGTATTGCAAGTATTCTCTAAATGCAGTCACCTCATTTGTTTTGAGTGTTTTTGCATATTGATGTATCTGGTCTTTGGTTATCATAGGTGAAGTATCGTTGATATTGATTTACTCATGGCTGCAAATTGTTTTGTTTTTGGTACGCGGGAAAGAAATTCTTTAAAACGAAGCGTATTCAGTCTCGAAAAATCGTATTCATCAAGCGGAAGCTGGCGAAGCCCGCGAGATGAAAAATAAATCTGGTCAAGGAGAGCTTTTTCAGGAAGTGCGATAAGGTGTTCATCTTTTTTTTCATACCCAAAGTATAAGTCTGACTGAATGTGGGAGTAGGTATATATCGTATCCCCCACAGTTTTTTTCATAGACTTATTTGTTGTTGCACCTGTGATTTCATAAGGAAATTGAGAGAGAATACCATAGAAATTTAGAGCTGTTTCAAATGAAATATATGAAGGGCTATGGAGGAAATTTGATACAGTATATGTGTGTGGGTGTCTATCTGAAAGTGTATATATCCCCCGCTCTATCTTGTCAAGGATTTTGTGTCTCACAAGCGTACGAATATACAGATAGAAGGTATCGTCAGATTGGAGCTTAAGAATATCTCTGAGCGACTTAAGTGTAAACAGTGGTAAGCTGGAATGGTAGAGGAGTTTTGTGGCCAAAGCAGTGTTTAATGATTCCATTTACTTTATATATTAAACAGTTTATAGAAACATGTCAAGGTCCAATTTAATATATTCCTTCTTATTGTTTACTATCCTGTACGTAAATGTACAGGATAAATTATCAAGGTTGTTGATTTTTACTGTTGTGTCAAAGTTGGTACTGATTTATACCAATTCCTGCATCGTTGTAAGTCATACAAACTTAAACCCAGTCGTCGAAGTTTTTACTTTCTTTTTGAAACACCAAGATACCCAGGACAATGATAAGTGTCGTTGATATGAGATTACTGGATAAAACCAAGAGTCCCGGGGGGGCTGAACCTAGAAGCGCGTATTGAAAGAGTTGAAAGATAGCCGTAAGGGGGTTTAGCCTCCAGAGAAGGTAGGCCGAACGCGGGATGAGGCCGAGGGTATAGACAATTGGTGTCGCGTAAAACCAGAGGATGAGGAGCGCCTGGACGAAAAAGTTTATGTCGCGGAATCGGACATTGAGTGCACACGTTAATAGACTTGCGCCAAGAGTAAAAAGGATCAGAAGAAAAAACGCCGGGATGATAAAAAGGATCCGCGGAAACATGAGGGTACCCAAGAAGAGAAGCGGGATTACAAGAAGAGCCAATGCAAGGACGAGGTGGACGAGATTAGAGAGGATAATCGATAGCGGGATGACGCTTCGTGGGAAGCGGGCTTTTTTTATAAGACTTCGTTCATTCACTATCGATGGCGTAGCCTTTGTAAGCGAGAGCGAGAAAAAATTCCAGATAAGTAGCCCCGTAAAAAGATAGTAGTTGTAATTTTCTATCTGTTGGCGGATAAAGAACGGGAAGATAAATCCGATGACAAGCATCTGAAGTAGTGGATTAGCGACAATCCAGAGGAATCCAAACACGGTATGTTTGTACCGCGCGCGAAGTTCCTTTTCTGTCATACCGATGAGTAGCTCCATGTAATGTGAAAAGGATGAGTTCATTGGCACATTATACAATACGCATATTCATTTATTTCACTGTTCGCTATAATAGCCCCACGATGAAAAAACTTTCCGTTGCACTCGTAATTCCTACGATCCGTTCTCTTGATTTTTTATCTGTGTGGGGAAGTCGACTCTCTGAAATTTCTTTGTATGTCATAGAGGATCATAAAACTCGTGAGCTTGAGACACCAACGCTTCATAGTTCAAAAATATTTCATTATTCTTGGGAAGATATCCGAAAAGAGTTTGGTAAAGATGAATGGATATTTTCAAGAAAAAATGCAGGAATCCGGTCGTATGGATTTTGGAAAGCATACCGGAATGGTGCGGATGTCATCGTGACTCTGGATGATGATTGTTTTCCTACGGACGATGATCTCGTTGCCGGACATCTTGACAATCTTTCCTACAAAACACCAGAGCGCTGGATGAGTGTGTATCCAGATCCAAAGCATCTCTATACCAGGGGGTTCCCATACAAGATTCGAGAAAAAAATAGGACGGTCATAAGCCATGGGCTTTGGTCTGGGGCGCTAGATCAAGATGCGAGAACTGAAGTCGTGACAGGAAAGCTTCATGAAAAGCCGTACCCCCCGCTTCGGATGACCGTGCCGACTGGTCTGTTTTTTCCTATGTCATCTATGAATCTGGCATTTTCCCGCGAGATAACCCCGTGTATGTTTTTTCCCATGATGGGCTATGATCCAGAGGGAAAAGCCTGGGGGTTTGATAGGTACGATGATATCTGGGCAGGGATTTTTGCAAAAAAAGTCTGCGATCATCTGGGCCTTAGTGTTGTAAGCGGGTCGCCGTTTGTGGATCATAGAAAGGCATCCGATCCTGCCGCAAATCTTTTAAAAGAAAAAGCAGGCCTCGCGATGAATGAAGATTTTTGGAAACGTGTGGACGCGGTTCGGTTAACTAAAAATACTCCGGCACTATGCTATCGGGAGCTTGCAGAAAAAATTGTGTTTCCCCGCCTCCCCTATTTTACTGCGTTAAAAAAAGCGATGCAGATATGGGCACATTTATTCTAACGATGTATGAAACACGTATTAAAGCACATGTTTTTTAGTTTTTTTGTTCTATTATTATTTATTGTCATGCTTCCTCTGATGATATTTTTTGGTGCTTTAATTTTTTTGTTTTCAGGTTGGCCGATATTTTTCCCTCAGAAACGCGTTGGGAAGGATGGAAACGTTTTTACGATGATAAAATTTCGGACGATGATTTTAAAAGCACATGCCAAACAGAGTCATTATTCATACTTAAACGAGGCGGATGGACCGGTATTTAAAATTCGAAACGACCCTCGATTCACGAGCATAGGGAGATTTGTGAGCCACATTGGGCTTGATGAGTTGCCACAACTTATCAATGTCTTAAAAGGTGAGATGGCACTGATCGGCCCCCGACCCTTGCCAGTCGAAGAAGAGAAAAAATTAAAGCCGTGGATGAGAAAGCGGGAAAAAATATTACCCGGGATTATTTCTCCGTGGGTACTTGACGGATATCACACAAAATCATTTGACGAATGGATGAGAAGCGATAGCGAATACGCAAAAACGAAGTCGTTTCAAAAAGATCTGATCCTCGGAATCCGCGCGGTAGGATACATGATGAAGCTCATAGGGAGAGCGACAGTATGATGGCATTATTTCATCGATATTCGCGCTTTATGAAAAAAGCAGTAAGTGCTGTGCTATTAAACGCTGCATATTTTGTGGGCATTGGGCCGAT
>JBBTTM010000057.1:0-8117 GCA_038064255.1 Patescibacteria group bacterium
TTTTTAGAAGAAGGGAAAACAATGGGATTGGCGCCATATGGCAATGAAAGTGAAATCTACGCCTGGCTTCAACAATTTGTAAAAACTCAAGATGATGGGCAATATTTTATTGATGACCGATTTATTCAGGCAATGTTCCACCTTTCGGAAGGAGCAAAATACTACCGATGGGGAAATCCAGACCCGACTTTAATTCCATTAATGTCAGAAATTAATCGCATATTGGGTTCATCGAGAAAAAAAGGCGAAGGATTAACTCAAACCCATAAAAATTTAGCGTGGGCTGGGCAAAAAATTCTTGAAGATGTTGTACTTGGGCTGGCGAAGAGAACTCAACAGCTTACTGGTTCTGAAAATTTATGTTTAGCAGGGGGTGTTGCACTCAACAGTGTTGCAAATGGCAAAATAGTTGACTCAGGAATGTTTAAAAATATATTTATACAACCAGCAGCGGGTGACGAAGGCCAAGCTCTTGGAAAATTATTCCACAGATTACACAATCAATATAAATTAGGAAGATTTTTTCATATGAAAAATGCCTACTTGGGGCCTATCTACTCTGACTCTTTAATACAAGACGCTTTACTCAGATACAGCAGCGATCTCATTTATAATGAATATAAGTCCGAAGAACTTGTCAGGATAGCAGCGAAGCATATTTCAGAGCAGAAAATTATCGGATGGTATCAAGGTGGTTCAGAAATCGGTCCTAGAGCTCTAGGACACAGGAGCATACTTGCAGATCCACGACCCAAAAATATGCGAGATCGCATAAATTTTCAGGTAAAACACAGAGAGTGGTTTCGACCTCTTGCGCCAAGTGTTTTGGAAGAGAGAGCAGCGGAATATTTTGATGCAAAATCGCCTTTGCCTTTTATGCTCGTTGTTTGTAAAGTTCATCCTGATAAGGAAAAAATTATTCCAGCAGTCATCCATGTGGATGGAACAGCAAGACTACAGACCGTAAACGAGAATGATAACGGCCTCTACTACAATCTTATTCAAGCCTTTGATCACATCACAGGGGTACCTGTAGTTTTGAATACCTCGTTTAACCACGCTGGCGAACCTATAGTCGAAACCCCAGATGATGCTATAAAAGCTTTTATGAGAATGAACTTAGATTTTCTTGTAATTGGGAATTTCATCGTTAAAAGAAAATAAATGGCTAATGGGGAACGAGACTTGGGAGTTAAATCATACGAAGCAAAAGAAATAATATCATCAGCTCAGCTTTTGGTTTTCACTGTCAGACATGGGGAGTCGACTTACAATCAAGGAATAGTTGAACTGTCTGATGCAGATGATCTGACCGATGAAGGAGTAGCTCATACGATAAATTCAGCAAAAGAAATAGCCGCTTCAATACCTCCGAATTTTAATATACGAATGCTATCCTCGCCGTACGGGAGAACTCTACATACCGCTAAAATAATTGCAGATACAATATCTGGTATAAATGCAAGTCGAAAAAGCACATCTAGACTTCCTGGGCACGAAAGAGTCGGAATAGAGAACGATCTGGCTGAAACTCGCTTTGAATATTCAACACTAATTGAGCGATCTGAAGAGTTAACAAAATCGAAAGGGTTCAATATTGATTATATACTCCCATTAATTCATGGCGGTGTATTAAACTTTGGTGGTGACAATATCCAAGTAGATCCAAATGAAACAAATCCTGAAGGTTATGACTATAACACATATATGGTTAAAGATAGGATAAAAAGAGTCGCAGAAAATATGAAATCGGTTTTTCCAAGTAACTACATACAATACCTCATGTCTGTAGAGACTTTTGAATCAGTCACCTCGAGAATGTTAAAGGTATTAGAAGGAATAGCTACTAAAAATCGCACTCCCGAAGCAGTCATTGTTGTCACGCATGGATCGCTATTGGGATTTTTAAGCTATGTGTACAGCAAACAATTTACAGAGGAAATAAAGCCTGGTGGGATAATCGCTCTAGAAATAAAAAATGGAAAAACGACAATCACAAAGGCAAGTAAATTGTTAAAAGTAGCCAAGCACGATATTCTTGTTGATGAATTTAATACATATTTTGATAAGCATTAACACCTAACTTAATATTAAGTATAATTTTTAATATGAATACACTTCATAAGCCAAAATGGATTGTTTTTGATATCGGTGGAGTATTATTTGATTCTCTAAGTGCTTTAAAGGAAATATCTGAATTTCTTGGTGTTGAACAAACACAAATTATAGAAATGATTACTGAGAACTTAGGAGACAACGAACTTGGCAAGATGTCATTTAACAACGTGTGGGTCAATATACTAAATAGACTCAATAAGCTGAAAGAGCATGAAAATGTTTGAAAAATTTGGTGGGACATAAAAAGATGGTCAAAGGATATGAGACTATTAATGCTGGAATTGCATAAAAAAGGCTACCGTCTTGCGATTGTTACCAACAACTGGAGAGGCATGAAAGAAAAATTCCTTAAAGATGTAGTTGAGTCTACAGTCATAGAATATTTTTTTGAATCATCAAATGAAGGCATGAGAAAACCAGATATCCAATTCTTCAAGTTAGTGGAGGCACGACTGGACGCTTCTGGTGAAGACATTTTCTTTATAGATGATTCTGATATAAATATTGAATCTGCTAAGTCTCTACGATGGCAAACCTTTCACTATATTTTGGGTGATGCTCATGAAAAGCAATCTAATGAGCTCATTAGACAACTTTTATTGAGCCCATAATCATGACGCGTTATTATAAAATTGACACAGAAAATATATGGTGTCACAATACAGGTATGCAAAAAAAGGGTTTTAACTTTTTTTTCCTCGGAAGTATTGGATTTCTCATCCTTGCATTAGGATTTGTAACACTTCTTGGTAGAACAAAATCATCTGATACGGGGACGGATGTTCGTGCCAAAGCAGGTATTACTGCAACACTCAAAATGTCTGCAGATGTAGTCAGCGTGGACGACAATAAAGGATCGATACAGGTAGATCAATTGAAATTTTTGGATCGCGGAGAAGGACAGCTCAGTCTAGGAGCTTGGGTTGTCACTGCACCACCTACTGTAAGTGTCGGTTCGCTTAGTCAGGGCGATCATATCTCTATTATCGTGGATCCTCTTACTTTTCTTGCGCAGTCCCACACACTCACAGCTACAGAAATTCGGGTTCTCAAGTAATATCGCGATGAAAAACTATCGTGATCTCGTTCCAAGGCAATTTCTAGAACGGTTAATACTTCTTTTCGGAAATAAACGTCTAGACGAAATCCTCGAAGCATTCGTTACAGATCGGCCTACCACATTTCGTGTAAATTGCATAAAAAATTCCGTAGATACTATCAGTACAACACTCAAGAATTGTAATATTCCCGTGGACTCACTATCTTGGATTTCTGGAGGATTTAAATTATTGAATACACCCTTACGGGAACTACAGGATACTGAAATATACAAAAATGGTGAAATATATGTACAAAGCCTCTCAAGCATGATACCTGCTTTCATATTAGATCCTAAGCCTGATGAAAAAATTCTCGATCTCACAGCAGCACCCGGAAGTAAAACAACTCAGATTGCAGCTCTGATGAAAAATTCAGGACAAATCATAGCAAATGACAATAGTCCCATACGCATACATAAATTAAAAGCAAATCTTGACATGCAGGGTGTCACAAATACAAAAGTCACAAACATTGCTGGACAGATATTCTGGCAAACTTACCCGGAATTTTTTGATAAAACTCTTCTGGATGCTCCGTGTAGCATGGAAGGTCGATATTCTATAAAAGAGCCAGAAGTATCAGGCGAATGGTCGATAAAACGCATCCAAAGCTTAGCTGATAGGCAAAAGTGGCTCCTCAGGTCTGCGGTAAGTGCAACAAAATCAGGTGGTACGATAGTGTATTCTACATGTACACTTTCCCCGGAAGAAAATGAGGATGTCATAGCATGGATATTAAAAAAAGAAAAAGGAGCAGTAGTATTGGAAGACATATTTATTTCAAATCTTCCCCTGGAAGATGGTTTAACCCGATGGAAAAATCGGGAATTTGGAGATGAGATGAAAAAGACAAAAAGAATAGCTCCATCTCATGACATGGAAGGTTTCTTTATCGCAAAGTTAAAAAAAATTCGACCAACAATCCATGGTGAATTACCTGTCTCCGAGTGAGTTTCTCACAATCTGAAGCACGAATTCATCCATGTTTATGCCCATGGCAGCAATAGACGCAGTCATGGCATCCCGAGGGTCCGGATCTAAGCCCGCATTTGCATTTCCCTCGAGGAAATACCATTGTTTTTGTGAAGGATTATAGCGAAGATCAAACCGTGCGTAATCATGGAGGCCTAGCGCGTAGAAGGCGCGAATAGAATCTCTTTTGATCTGATCATCTATAGATGGAGCCAGATTTTTTGGTGGTGAAATAAAATGACACTTTTTGTACACGTCTGTTTTTTTACTCCATTTTTCATCAAACCCGTAAATATTCCATTTAGTCTTCATTTTTCCTTTAAACGCAATCTCTGCGATAGGAAGTGTCACGGTAATCTTTCCCATTTCGAGTACCGTCACCTGATATTCTTTTCCACGGATAAATTCCTCGGCGATAAGCGGCTGTTTGTGTTTTTTCCGAAGTGTAGAAACTATATCTTTAAATTGTGAATACGTGGTAGCAATAGAATTGTCCGTTATGCCGATACTGCAGTGTTCAAATGCTGGCTTCACAATAACCGGATATTTCGAAGGCACCAGTCCTTTAGTGATTCTCTCTCCGACACGTATAATGCGAAACATTGGCGTTGGTAGTCTGGCTTTTATAAATAAAGACTTCGTTTTTAGTTTATTGTTTGAAATTCGTATCCCTTCGTATGAAGAACCCGAATGAGGGATATGAAGTCGGTCTAGAATTTTAGCGATACGTAGTTCCATTTCCTTGCTATCGACGAGATTATATACATAATCAGCTTTAAGTTTTTGAAAATTGGATAAATCATCCGGTGTGATCCCTATAAGCTGAACACCATATCCGTTTTTACGAAATAATTTATCCATGTACTTCACTATATCGTCCGTTTGTTGATCGACGAGGAGATGCTCACTACTAAAATATGTGTCCTGTTTATCTTTTGAAAGATTGTGATAAAGGATTGCAATGGTTGGTCGTTTTTTTATTCGTGTTTTTTTCTTCATTTTGTAGTGTCTTTATTAATAGAATGCTATATGCAAGCATTTGTCAATAGTATTTCACGAAAACCAATTTATGCATGATAGCAAACAAGCCAAAATTACGCTACAATTAGTTGATTGCCGAGGTGGTGGAATGCTTTGCCTGACAGTTTACGAGCACATGCGAGTAATTACTGTCAGCAAGTCCCGACATCAGTCGGGAGTAGACACGAGAGTGACTAAAGTTTTGGAGAATATATGTTGATCGCCGAGGTGGTGGAATGGTAGACACCCGGGCCTTAAGAGCCCGTGGAGGGTTTCCTCCGTGTGGGTTCGAGTCCCACTCTCGGCACCAAAGGTGTTTCTCTTGTTATTTAGCGTGAGAATCAGTATATTTATATGTGATGTTTAGTAAACAAAAAACCATAGCGCTAGCGCTATGGTGGTGTGAGGGGACAAAGATACGAAGAGATAAACGCTGGAAGAATGCATATTTATATCCAATCGAAATTACAAATACTGATCCGAAAATAATAAAAATCTTCTTAGATTATTTAAAAATAGAGTTAAAAGTGCCTAATCATAAATTACGCGGTCAGATTCAGATCCATGATGGAGATGATAAAAGTAAAATTGAGCATTTTTGGTCAAATTATTTAAATATACCAATGTCTCAGTTTAATAAAACTATAATAAGAGCAAGAGGTAGCAGATTTAAAAATCAATACGGTACTTTTAAATTACGAACTTATAATAAAAATACATTTCAAAAGTTACAATTTTTACTTGAGAAGGAATTGGAAATTTTTGATAAATAATTTTCGGGATGTGGCGCAATTGGTAGCGCGCGTCGTTTGGGACGATGAGGCTGCGAGTTCAAGTCTCGCCATCCCGACCAATGATTCCATTACTTCAACCATCGATTGATGGTCTTCGTACTTTTCTTCTAGAAAAGAACTGTTTTGTTTCGTGGAACGATCCAGAAATCGAAAACAAAGTACGTGAGTACATCATGTCAGGAAAACTTATACGTGGCGGACTTCTCGTACACCTTCTAAACAGCACAGGCAAATCAAATCAAGATGATGTGTTTATCCTCGGCGCTGCTCTTGAGCTATCGCAGTCAGCGTTTCTCATTCAAGACGATATTATGGATAAGGATGAGATAAGACGAGGAAAGCCAAGCCTTCATATACAACTGTCTCAGACTTCAAATACAAGCGATGTTGGAATATATCTGGCATTATGTATAGCAGACTATCTTCTTTTCATGTCTCAAGAATTACTTTCGACAATCTCTCATCGCTCAGTTATCCCTTCATTAAGCCAATACTGGAATATACAGCTCAAGCGTGTCAGTATCGGTCAATACCACGATATCAAATATTCCCGTACTCCAACTATTCCTTCAGTGAAAGAAATTCGAACACTCTATGAGAACAAAACGTCGTCTTATACATTCAGTATTCCTATCCTCACAAGCGCAATAACTGAAGATCTACCAGAAAAAACAAAGACCATCCTTGAGAATATTGCAAACGACTTCGGAGTACTCTTTCAACTGACAGATGACATGCTCAACATGTATGGAAACTCAAAAGCATCAGGAAAGCCAACTTTCTCTGATATACGCGAAAAGAAAAAAACACTGCTTGTTTCTCTTGCATTTGAAACAGCGGAAAAAGCTCAACAAAAAATACTGAGTGAATATTATTGCAATACAACCTCTAAAGACATGTCCTCCATCATAAATGTATTTCACTCTTCAGAAGTTAAAAAAATGATTGATCAATCAAAGGACTCTTTACGTACAACAATCGAGAACAATCTAAGCGACAGTATGACCCCAAAAAACATCGTGAGCACTATTACGCCCTTACTCGACTTTATCGTCACCAGAACCGTATAATATTTACATGAGTAAAATTCAAAAAATCTTGGTACTAGTTTTTGTGCTTGTTCTTGGCGTGATCGCTGCAAATATATATATAAATCGTGGTTTACCGAGTGCAAAGATAGTCATACGCGGGACTACGATCCCGGTAGAGCTTGCAGTGACAGCCAAAGAGAAGGAGAGGGGACTATCCGGTCGGAAAGAGTTAAAACCAGAGACAGGCATGCTGTTTCTCAATGATCACAAGGAAGTGTACCCATATTGGATGAAAGAGATGCGGTTTCCGCTCGACTTTGTCTGGATAGACGGAAACATCGTCATCGATCTCACGGAAAATGTGCCTATTCCTGAAGGGAATACTCTACCAATTATTCATCCAAAATCAGCTGTCGATAAAATACTAGAGCTAAATGTAGGTGGTATAAAGAGAATTGGCATAGAAATCGGGGACAAAGTTACATTTGTGGATAGATAACCTACTCTAATCTGAAGCGAATCATCTCGAATATATTCGAATATACTGGATGTAATCGGGAATTTCGTTTGCAAAAAAAAGTAACAAGTAGAAAGTTTATAAATAAAATTGTAAAATTAAAACTCATCGCGGGTGTAGCTCAATGGTAGAGCGCCAGTTTTCCAAACTGGTGACGAGGGTCCGATTCCCTTCACCCGCTCAATAGCGAAATGGTTTTGTGTTTTCTCCAATTTTCTTCAAGAAATCAGCATTATCCCGAGTTCTAGCCACTATTCTTGATCGTTCGTTGTTAGCCTGGAAAAATGTTTACCGGTAACCGGAGTCGGACCTAAAAAACAATGACTCTTGGTTAAATTTATGGAATAATAGAGACATGGGTAAACACACGCCAAGTTATAAAATAGCCCGAACTCACATAAGATGACAAACCTCATTAAATTAAGAAATAAAGATGTTGATTGGGGTAATTTCAATCCACGACTTTACTTGGATGAGAATTACACTTCCATTCTCCCTCCAGACAAAGAAATATTAGACCTGTTGCTAATTAACCCTCATTAGCCTCATACTGGATACATATGAC
>JBBTTM010000058.1:0-1212 GCA_038064255.1 Patescibacteria group bacterium
CCAATAAATTATTCTACCCACGGAGGAGCGACAGCGGACACATACGCCAAAAATCCATCTTCACCTTCAAAAACAAAAATCGGCTGCAGATATGTCTGAGGCTCATATGAATCGTAGTATCCGAGATAGACATTGGTGACAGTTGCGATTTTTCCGTTCTTAGGAAACCGTGCAATATACCCTGTTCCGTCCTGTAGCTCCTGCCATGCGACCGCGCTTTGTTTTAATGCATATGTTGCAAACGTTTGGTATTCTATGGGCCAGAATGTATATGCAAATTGTATGATTCGTTTTTTCTGATTCATAGATCCGGAGAAAATTATCGATATAGGTCCTTCGTCAGGATTTTGAGTATATATTTTCATGTCCCCGATTGATTTTCGGGAAAAATCTATCCGTATTGCATCTGCCTGGGAGAAACTTGTCGTTGAAATCAGTCTATTGGAAAGAAGTTTTAGATTTGTCGTAGAAACACTGCCGGAAGCAATATCGTTTGGATAGATTTCATTCGTCTGCATGATGCTTCTTGCTTCAGAGATCGCAGCTTCGGGAATCGGAAGATTTTTGTCTGTAAATACGCCAACATCCTGTTCAAATGCGTATCGGATTATAAAATTGTTCGACACTATATCATATCGGAGTTTTCGTAAAATTGTTGACGCATCTTCAAACCGGTAGATGTTTTTTAATGTGTCCGGTATCGGGGTCGGATCAAATTCAAATCTTTTTGCAAAATCCTGGGTTTTTGTGAGTGCCAGAAGATTTGCAGCATTTTTTGGCATAAAATATACAGCCGCAGTTTCGGACGCGATCGGTACGGTGCCGGGAATTGTGTCTAGAGCAAAGGTGAGCTTTGCCGATCCGGTCGCTACAGTTTGCTCTGGAAATTTTATAGCTGGAAGTTTATTGAATGCATGATTGGGTGGCGGTGCCTTTGGCGGGAAAATCGTAAGCCACACGACGACGAGTACTCCCCAAAGAATCCGAAGGATGATATAGCCTATGATACCTAAGAATCCCCAATGGATAGTCCGTCTCGTATAAAATGCAGTTTCAGTGAGTGATGCCACTCTTTGAGTATATAGTCACGTGGTGCTAGAATCAATCGTATGACGGTTCGTACACGGATAGCGCCATCACCCACAGGACAGGATCTGCATATTGGCAATGCCTATACGGCGCTTATCAATTATGTTTTTGCCAAAAAATCAG
>JBBTTM010000058.1:1312-3471 GCA_038064255.1 Patescibacteria group bacterium
AGATATGTTATCAGACTCGACGTGCCGGAGACGGGGGTGACGAATTTTATTGATGTTGTGCGAGGGGAGATATCCTTTGAAAATACACTGATAGATGATCAGGTTCTTCTTAAATCGGATGGATATCCGACGTACCATTTGGGCGTTGTTGTGGATGATCATTTTATGAATATCTCACATATTATCCGTGGGGAAGAGTGGATATCATCTACCCCAAAGCATATACTGTTGTACAAATTTTTCGGATGGGATCTGCCGGTTTTTGCCCATGTATCACTTCTCCGAAACCCAGACAAAAGCAAGCTTTCAAAAAGGAAAAACCCTGTGTGGGCTTCGTGGTATAAAGATGAAGGGTACCTTCCTGAAGCGGTTCGAAATTATCTGGCGACGATGGCATGGGCATTCCCAGATGGGAGAGATATTTTTTCGACAGATGAGATGATAGCCGCATTTACACTGGAAAGGCTACAGACTACGGCACCTGTGTTTTCTCTTGAAAAACTCCGATGGATGAATGGGGAGTACCTGAGAAGCTATCAGCTATCAGCTATCAGCCAAAAGCTTTATGAGTTTTATGGTAAAAAATATCCGCTTGAGATGATCGAAAAAATTTGGCCGCTCGTACGCGATAGGATGAAAACGATGAAAGAATTTGAGTCTCTTGCAGGGTTTTTTTTCATGGCGCCGAAAGAGTATGAAATTGAGGTACAAAAAGAATTATTGGAACTTGTAAGAAATGCTCTTATATCCTGTGAATGGAATCATGACGCCATGGAAACGTCTATTCGAAAAGAAGCAGATTCAAAGGGACAAAAGCCAAAGGATGTATTCATGACGCTCCGTGTTGCTGTTACCGGAAAGACCGTCGGCCCACCGCTTCTCGAATCCCTGGAGCTCCTCGGAAAAGATAAGACACTCTCTCGATTAGTCATCTAAGTTATCTTTATTTGATTATTGGATTATTTGAGAATTGGATTATTGGATTATTCTCGTGTCATCCAAATGACTCCACCCAATGAGGATCTGTCTCTACGGTTAGGTCTATAAATACTTTTTTATTCGATGCCGTTTCGATCTCTTTTCGTACCGCCATGCTTATTTCTTTTATCATCCTGCCGCGGCTTCCTATAATCATGACTTTGTATCGGTCATCATTTGTGAGTATCCGGCCTCGTATATAAAGTACTCCATTGTCTCTGTTGATAATTTCATCTACCACGGTTGTAAGCGAGTACGGTACTTCGCGCCGTAAAAAAAGATATGCTTTTTCGCGTATTATCTCAGCCGCGAATGTTTTGCTGTCCATATTGAGACCGGGGTGAGATAGGGACTCTGCCTCTATGAGTTTTTCTCTTTCGGGAAGATATTGCATGATTGCTTTAATCAAAAGATTGATATTTTTTCGTGTGAGTGCAGAAACTTCAATGACGGTATCAAATTCGTTTTCCAGAAATTTATATTGCACGATATGCGTGGGGTGTCGTACATCGGTTTTATTTATGACCAGAATTCTTTTTGCTTCTACTTTCCGGACGATGCCGAGGGATTTGTTTTCTTCATAATCCCGTTCGCGGGTATGGTCGACGACATAAATGACTACATCTATATTTCCGTCTGCTGCGTCCTGTGCATTTTTGTTTACCAGTTTTGCAAGTTTATCTTCTGATTTTCCGTATATACCGGGTGTATCGACAAAAAGTATCTGCCCCTCTTCGTTTTCATACAGCGCCTGTATGGCAAATCGCGTCGTTTGAGGCTTTGGGGACGTGATAGACACTTTGTGTCCTATGATTGAGTTTAATAGTGTCGATTTCCCGACGTTTGGTCTCCCGATAAAACAAACTATTCCTGATTTCATGTCTCTATTATACCTGAATTGGGGCTCCGGAGGTAAGTTTTGTATTATTTTGCTGTATAATTTCATTATTCATGAATACTCCATCGGATAGTGAACTTGTCATCGAAGTAAAAAAAGGAAATATATTGGCATTTGAGCATTTCGTAAAGCGGTATGAAAGAAAGCTTGTTTCGTTTGCACTTCGATACACAGGAGACGTACATACAGCAGAAGAAGTCGCACAAGATGCTTTGTTTTTATTTTACAGACATATTCATACTGTCGATACCGCTAAAAAAATATCGACATATTTATTTGAAAT
>JBBTTM010000059.1:0-1531 GCA_038064255.1 Patescibacteria group bacterium
GCTTCAAGATTGATAGTGAACTAGTACCGTGAGGGAAAGGTGAAAAGTAGCCCGGTAAGGGCGGTGAAATAGTACCTGAAACCATATACTTACAATGAGTCGGAGCCCCGCAATACTGCGGGGTGACGGCGTGCTTTTTGCAGAACGAGCCAACGAGTGTATGCTTTTTGTTGCTTAAGTTCGTATATCGAACGCAGGCGTAGGGAAACCTAGTTTTAAAGAGCAAAAATAATAATAAAAAGTATACGACCCGAAGCCAGGTGATCTATCCATGACCAGGGTGAAACTCTGAGAAGTCAGAGTGGAGGCCCGAACCGGTTGGTCGTGCAATTCCATCGGATGAGTTGTGGATAGCGGTAAAAAGCCAATCGAACCTGGTAATAGCTGGTTCTCCTCGAAATAGCTTTAGGGCTAGCGTTGTACTTATTCAAGCGGAGGTAGAGCACTGACTGGGATGAGGTGGATTCGTCCTACTTATTCCTATCAAACTCCGAATTCCGTTTGTTCTATACAGCAGTTAGAAAGTGGGGGCTAAGCTCCATTTTCAAAAGGGAAACAGCCCAGATCGCAGATTAAGGTCCCTAAATATATACTAAGTGGAAAAGGAAGTGATATTTTTTATACACCTGGGAGGTTGGCTTAGAAGCAGCCATCCTTTAAAGAATGCGTAATAGCTCACCAGACTAGAAATATCGCGCCGAAGATGTAACGGGGCTAAAGTATATTACCGAAATCGCGGATTTGCGGACTTCACAAAGGAAAAGGTAGCGTATCATCGCTATATCACTGGTAAAACTAAAATTTTTTATCTCTTTTGTGAAGTCCGCAACTGGTAGAGGAGCATTTCCTTTGCAGTGAAGCTTCATGGTAACGTGGAGTGGAGCGGAGGGAAGAGAGAATGTTGGCACAAGTAACCACAAGCAAGGTGAGATACCTTGCCACCGAAAGCCTAAGGTTTCCTTGGCAATGAATATCAACCAAGGGTTAGGCGAACCTAACTTCTTGCCAAAACTGGTAAGAGGGATGGACAGCAGGTTAATATTCCTGCCCTTTTTTGTTGTTTCAAAATATAATCGCGCAAGCGATTAAACGGGGTGACGAAATTTAGTAAATACGGCGTCTTATTGGATTGATGTTTGTTATATAAGATTAGAATGACGGCAAATCCTCATTCAAGCCTTTTAATAGGCGTTTTCAAATATAATGACGAAATCTTGCTTTGGCAAGGTGAAGCGTATTGAGCAAGTTTCCCAGAAAAGCCTCTAGAGTTAACAACAAAAAATCCGTACTAAAACTGACACAAGTAGGCACCCGTGAGAGTGGGAAGGTGAACGGGTGAGAATTCGTTAAGGAACTCGGCAAAACATCATCTGTAAGTTCGCGATAAAGATCGACTGCCAATATTTCGGTATTGGTGGTCCGCAGCTACAGAGTTCTGGCTACTGTTTATCAAAAACACAGCTCCCTGCGAACTCGAAAGAGGATGTATAGGGGGTGACGCCTGACCAATGCCAGAAGGTCAAATATCGGT
>JBBTTM010000060.1:0-4003 GCA_038064255.1 Patescibacteria group bacterium
CTTTACACTCTCTTCCGACCCATCATCTCCCACGATCACTTCGAAATTTTTGTATTTTGACCGCGAGAGCGACACGAAAAGCTTTGACAGCTTTTCGCCCGCGTTGTAGGCCGGTATGACGACAGATAGATATGGTTTCATGACTTATATAATTGTCTCGTTATGTCGATAGTACGTATATGAGTTCATGCGGAACGCATATCGATACAACATATTATTTCACCGCAATCACTTCTATACACCCCCAGGGATTTACTGGATTTCGTATGCCAAAATGGGCAGCAATCATACTCAAAGGCTCCAAAAGCATTCGAAACGTAGGAAAATAATCACCTGCGCGCTTCAGCGCAAACGAAAGAGGAAACGGTCGGGCAATATCTTTTTTTACAAACACATTATGAAATCCGACCTCATGCATGAGGCGCTTAAGCGTCTCTTCGTCAAAAAAATTCAGATGCTCAGGGTGCGTATATCCGACCCACCATTTGCCCATGAGCGTTCGAAAAACGCTCTCATGCCCCGGAGTCGTGACAATCACCACCCCACCGGCAGACAGGTGGGAATAAATTGACTGCATCATTTTTTTGGGATTCAATTCATGTTCTATCACTTCAAAAGCTGTGACAACATCGTATTGTTTTTTTAGATTCAGTGTCGTGAGCGACCCATGTACCACCCGGAATCCTTTTTTTACACACGTCCGTACCGACGCTTCTGACATGTCTATCCCCTCCGCGATAAATCCGGACTTCTTCGCTTCTTCGAGTAGCACCCCCATAGCACACCCGACGTCAAGGAGCCTTCGGCGTTTTCTATGAAGCACTGCATCAGACTGCCAGCTCGCGACAATCTCTGCTATTTTAGATTGAAAATACATTCGATGCACCGGTATCTGATCCCGATACGGATCAAAATGGGCATCGTCATGTGCATAGAGGGCTGTAACCTCCCCGGTATTTGGGCGCGGCATCACCTGCACCATCTCGCACGTCCGGCATTTCTGTACCATCCAACGATGATGGTGATGAAAGAGAAATTGAAATTGATTTCCATCACAGACCACACAGCTATCGGGTATCTGACTTTTCATAATGTTTGTATTATACTCACACACTTGAATTTTCCAAACCCCTCCTGTACGCTACGCGCTAATGACAACTTCCAATACCGCATCTCGCGTAACGCATAACGCATATATCGATAAAAATATTCTCACCCTCGGTCTCATCGGCTTTGGGTACTGGGGACCAAATGTACTTCGAAATTTCTTACGCCTCTCTCCAAACAGTATTGTCAAAACTATTTCCGATATTAGCCCCTCTGTGTTAACAAATATTGATACTCAATATCCATCTATCCATACAACCACTGACTCCACAGACATACTAAACGATGCTGATATCGACGCGGTCGCCATCATCACTCCCGTGTCTACGCATTTTTCTCTTGCGAAAAAAGCGCTGCAAAAAGGAAAACACGTCCTCATCGAAAAACCCATGACGATCCTTTCAAAAGAAGCCAAAACGCTCACCGCACTTGCAAAGAAAAAGAAAAAAATCCTCATGGTCGATCACACGTTTCTCTATACACCCGCTGTGGAAAAAATAAAAGAGATTGTGGAAAACGGAGAACTTGGAACCATCGTCACCATCGATGCGACCCGGACAAACCTGGGACTTCTGCAAAAAGATACCAACGTCATCTACGACCTTGCATGCCATGATCTGTCTATCATCGACTATATCCTCAACTCTTCCCCACTATCTGTCTCGGCTACCGGCATGAAACATGAAAAAATTCATCAGGAATCGGTCGCTCATCTCTCGCTCCTGTATAAAAACTCAGTGTTTGTTCATTCCCATGTCAGTTGGCTCTCCCCGATAAAAATCAGAATGATTATTTGTATCGGCACCAAAAAAATGCTTGTATACGATGACATGGAACCAAGCGAAAAAATAAAAATCTATGACAAAAGCGTCTCAGTCGTACAAGATGTACAAAATCTCAATCAGCTTCGCATCGGATACAGAACAGGCGATATGGTCGCCCCAAATCTTGCTATACGGGAAGGGCTTGAGGGGGTCACCGAGGCGTTTTACAATGCATGCATCAATGGAAAAAAACCAGTAGCCGATGGCGAAAACGGGACGCGGATCGTTCAAATATTAGAAGCCGCGACAAAGTCAATTCGCAGTAATGGCAAAACAATTAAAATAGAAAAGGTCAGACCTGCCCGAGATGCAAACCTGATATTAAAGGCCAGGCCTTGAAAGGAGTCTCGCCTTTGGCGGGGCGGGTTCGCTTCTTAGCGAAAGGCCTGGCCTTATGAAATTTAAAAGGTCTAACCTTTATAGAAATAAAATTATTTGTATTACGTATGAGAAATGTAGTAATGTAGACCCATGATTTCATCTGACGTCACTATCAGTAAACACGTTTCTATCCCACAAAAAAAGCTCGTCAATCTTTTCGGGTGCACGATCGGCGACGAGACGAAAATCGGCGCATTTGTCGAGATAAAAAAGGGCGTCACCATAGGACGTAGATGCAAGATTGAACCATTTGTGTTTATACCGGAAGGGATACTGATAGACGACGGTGTCTTCATCGGCCCGCACGTCACATTTACTAATGACCCTCATCCGAGAGCAACAAATGAAGACGGATCGATCAAACTCGAATGCAACTGGACTGCTAAAAAAACACATGTCAAAACAGGCGCAAGTATCGGTGCAGGCGCGGTCATCCTTCCTGGTATCACTATCGGAGAAAACGCGATGGTTGGCGCCGGAGCTGTCGTCACCAAAGACGTGCCGGACAATACCACCGTCATCGGCAACCCTGCCCACGAAATCATAAAAAAGGTCAGACCTTTGGAACGGCTATCCTAAAGAAGGTCTGACCTTTGAAATAATATGAAAAAAATTCCGTTAATCAATCTCCAACGTCAATATTCCTCCATCAAGCTCTCCATCGATGCCGCCATATCCCGCGTCCTTACCCGCGGAGATTTTATCCTAGGTGAAGACGTAGAGAAATTTGAAAAAGAATTCGCCCGCTTTACCGGCATGAAATATGCTATTTCATGTGCAAGCGGCACAGACGCCATCAAGCTTGTCCTCATGACAACAGGGGTAAAGCCCCGCGACGAGGTCATCGTCCAGACCAACACATTTATCGCCACCCTCCTCCCTGTGCTTGAACTTGGAGCGACAGCTGTCCTTGTCGATTGCGATGAACACACCGGTCAAATAGATGTTGAAAAAGTGAAATGCGCGATAACACCCAGAACCCGTGCCATCCTCCCTGTCCACCTCTATGGCCACGTCGCACCGATTCCAAAACTTAAAATCGTTACGCGTGACGCGCTACGCGTATCTCATAACGCATCCCGATGCATCACTATCATTGAAGACTGCGCCCAATCCATAGGTGTCTTGCAAGGTGTAGGTGTCTTGCAAGGTGAGACCTTGCAAATAGCGCATACTGGCAACCTCGGCGTTGCCGGGGCGTTTTCTTTTTACCCCGGGAAAAACCTAGGAGCGTACGGAGACGGAGGCGCAGTCATAACGAATGATAAAAAAATCGCAGATAAAATCCGGATTCTTCGAAACATCGGACAGGACAGAAAGTATCACCATCTCTACCTCGGATTTAATTCGCGCCTCGACACACTGCAGGCGGCAATTCTTCGAGTCAAGCTCAAGCACATAAAGGAATGGAACAGAAAACGACACGCCATCGCGATTACATATATGTCAAATCTTCAAGGCATCGGCGATCTATCTCTTCCAGAACAACCAACACATACATACGAGACCAACTGGCATCTTTTTGTCATCCGCACTAAAAACCGCGACGCACTTGCAAAATTTTTAGAAAAACACGGTATCGCAACCGGCATTCACTACCCCATCCCGCTTCATCTCCAACCAGCACTGAAATATTTAGGCTACAAAAAAGGCGACTTTCCTGCCGCAGAAATGCGTGCCAAAACCATGCT
>JBBTTM010000061.1:0-9122 GCA_038064255.1 Patescibacteria group bacterium
ACGTATCTATTATACGACGCAGAGCGTCGGGGAATTGACCCGAAGAGAGATTAATACTTAGTACCTGTTCGTCAAGCAGATCACTATCCCTTCCTGGCATAGCAGACGCCTCTACTCTCCATTCCGAAGCATCTTTACTTACACCATCATCTGTTTTTTTGTCAACCATAAAATGAAATACCTCTCTATATAAAATAGAGTGACTTTGTCATAGCAAAGTCAATAGCCGGCTCAGACCTAATACCTCTGAAACCAAATACCGAACTAATGCAATGAACACGGAAAAACGTATTACTTTATAGCAGGAGGCTAAATAGTAGGAGATGCAGGAGTCCTTTGAGTTTCGAGAGGGCGAATTATCTTTTTACTATATCGCTCTCGACTGCTTCGTATCGCCTTCTCCCGTCCTTGGTTTTTACTTCGGCTTTATTCGAAGTAAAAGTTCTCTGCTCAATTGCTTAAAATAAGATACCATCTCCAGACGATCAAAAAAAATCTTCATAACCGGCAATGTCGCAAGTTGCTCTATGGCAGTTATACTCTGGGCAAAATAGAATTCATTAAGTCCAGTATCTTTTTGTTTTGCAAGCGCAAATAATGCGTCAAACGACAATTTAGATTTTGTGATAATCGTATAAAAATCCACATAATCCTTCACTTCTAAACGGCTAAAAAGCGTAAGGATCTTATTTGACCCAATATTTTCAAGAGAATCCACGCGTATACCATCGATTAGACTAATATCTCCAAAATGTATCGGCTGCTCCCGAACAACATCAACTCTCTGTATCCACCCGTCCTTTTTATGTTCCAGATACATCTCTCTATACATATTGGTTGCAACTTTTACTGAGATGGATGCGCCGAGATTCGCGGCTATGGTACGCAAAAGCGCTTCCACCAGTGGCATAGAAAACTCTTCACTGCTAAAGAGATCAAAATCGCGGCTTTCTCTGTGTCCAAAATAAAAAGCAGAAAGAGCAGTCCCACCGGTAAGAAAAAATGATTGGGAAATTGGACTGGCAAAAAATTGTTTCAGGATTGAAACCTGATGCGGAAGTAATATCGGATTATTTTCGAGTTTATACATCATATCCCCAAACACTTAGAGCATGTCGCCAAGCGTCCGTCGTCTGGGCTCTCATCCGAAGCTTAGAAAACTCGCGGACAACGTCTTCTAGTTTCAGGTACTTCCAGACATCCTCATATGCAGCATTTGTCAGAATCCGCGACATCATCCACGTGCGCTCGGTTTCGTTCGTGCCATGTAAAATCCCGTGAACATCATCTACTGTTAGATTATAATCCCATAGAAAATATAGATGGTTTTGTTGTGAGGGCTTCATAAATACATTGTATCACTGGGCTCCCGGTGCCGCCACCTTTGGCTCAGCTAATTTTGCCGGAGACGTCGTGACAGAACTTATCTTTTTACTATACCGTTCGCGGCTGCTTCGTATCGCTTTTTCCCGTCCCTGATTTTTACTTCGTGGGAGCGGTAAAGTATTTGCACTAAAAGGAGATGAAGTGTGATTGTCGATCGAAAGCTTGAGCACGATCTGATAATTTCCAAGTTGCACCAGTTCCTCTTCCGCGTATTTAAGTCCGAATTCTTTGGCCAAAAACCGCGCGTCAGCAGATCCAATGCTAAATGAAACGATGGACCCAGCGTTGCCAAAAATAGCTTTTTGCACTTCTTCGTCTATCTGCCCCACATACTGATTGGCAAGCGTAAGATTGAGCCGGTACTTTCGCGCTTCGGATAATATTTTTATAAACGAATTCGTTGCAAAATTCTGAAATTCGTCCACGTAGAGATAAAAATCCTTCCGATTTTCTTCTATCTGATGCACGCGGTTCATGGCGGCAAGCTGGAGTTTCGTAATCATCATGGCTCCAAGAAGCGCACTACTGTCTTCTCCCAGTTTCCCCTGAGATAGATTTACCAATATAATTTTACCCTCGTTCATCATCTGCTCGAGATCAATAGAAGACACAGGATTTTCTATAATCCGCCGGATGGTCTGGGACGAGAGAAACTGGCCAATTTTGTTTAAGATCGGTGAAATTGCTTCACTTTTCATCTGTGGTGACATTTTTTCAAATTCGTTGATCCAAAAATTTTTCAAAACCGAATCTGTCATTTTTTCGACAGCCCTCCTTCTGTACGATTCATTGGTCAGAAGTTCCGGTATCTGAAGGAGTGTCGAATTTGGTATCGAGAGAAGTGTTAATATGGTATTTCGAAGAATATACTCAAGTCTCGGCCCCCAACTATAATGATACAGTTTATAAAAAATCGACACGATGCCGGATGCGATAAGTTCTTTATACTGAGAATTCCTGATTTCCAATGGATTTAGATGAAACGTATATTCAGGATCAGCAGGGTCAAGATACGCCAGGTCATTTATGCGATACGACGGGATGTAGTCTAGGAGCACATCGCACAGATCTCCATGAGGATCTACCACCGCAACTCCCTCACCATTTCTCATGTCATTTATCACCATATTAGCAATCATGGTCGATTTTCCGGTTCCCGTTTTTCCGACCACATACAGATGCTTTCGCCGGTCTTCTTTTTTGATGCCAAACGTCGCGGGCTTGTTTTTAAATTCGGTCCGTGCAAAAAAATTGATGTGCTTTTTGGCCTCTTCGTCCTCTGTCACGATGGGTAAATTTTCAGGAGCTTCACCTGTCAGCCTCGTGCCCCAGGCTATATTTTTAATCCCAGAAAGCGTCAGCCCCGGCGGATGCCAGAGGGACGCAAGCTCTGCTGCGCCCAGCACCTGTGACTTTGGCGCAAGGTCTCCTGACCTAGCTATAAATGCCTGCTCGAGCTTAGCTTTTTGCCAAAACGCTGGCTCCGAAACCTGCAAACCATTTCCTTCTCCGAGAGAATATACGCCAAAAGACCCACCAACACTTGAAAGTAAATCTTTTGCAGCTTCTATCGTAGGCCCCACTGCAAGAATTCTGATTGCGGCCATGAGTCCTGTTTGTGCAGTTTTAGTTTCTATGAGGCGGGCATGGGGGTGCGACTTAAACCGCCCGGCAAAAGACGGATCCGGTATGCCATGCGCCACCACAGATGCTGCAGTCCGCTGCCATCCGCTTCCCGCAGGTGTCACGCGAATCTGTATAGCAGCTGCGTGATCAGGGGTGAATTTTGCGAGTTGCCCGAGTATACCCACGAGTAGATCCAGATCCCGCACGTCTTTATGGGTTTTGAGCGGATAATAAAATGCGTTTGTGTAGGTAAGCTGTCCTACTACATGGGGAAGTGCTAAAAAATGCGGCACATAATCCTCCACAGGCAGAAGCGATGCCTTCGGGTATTGCGCGGTGATCTGACTTTCTACATATGTATACTGCGCCTTTGGTATACCAATGAAAAAATGGATACCACTGTTAACCGATGCGATTTCAAAACTATAAAATTTGGGAGGGTGTTTTGCACCAAAAAGCGACTGAAGCAGTCCGCCGGAATGACCGCCGGCGCCTAGAGACGCAAACAACTGCTCCATCGATGCAGGCGTCTCCTCGCTGTCCCGACTGTTTTTTGCTTCAAGAAGCATAAACTCTTCACTCATGCGACTATCATACCACAATTTCGTGCAAAATCGCGTGAAATGATTTGGGAGTTTTCACGGTTCTGATGCGCTTTGTGCTCTTGCTAAGAACTTCAAATATTTTTACAATGATTACTGCTACGGATTTTTCCGTAGAGACTCTATGGCCATGGAACAACACCCGGTCCCACAAAATATCACCACATTTCAGTTTCGTCTGATCGGTGACATGACGATAAAACAGTTTGCCTACCTCGCGGGTGGCGCAATCATAGCATACATAGCATACAAACTCCCCCTGCCGTTTTTTATTACCTGGCCGCTTGCTATTTTTTCGGCACTTCTCGGATTTGGACTCGCGTTTGTACCCGTAGAAGAACGCCCCATGGATGTGTGGATCCTGTCGTTTTTAAAAAATACGTACAATCCGACACTATTTATCTGGCAACAACATGCCCAGGAAACGAAAAAAACTACAATCATACAACCTGTACCAATCTCTGTGCATCCGGTCGCTACCCCAGAGCCGCAAACGGCTGATATCCATGCGACCCCACAGGAAACCAGATCAGCCGTTGTAGTACGAAAGCCCGATATTATATCCAGCACGCTCAATTCTCTTATTGCACGGGTATCTTCTTTTTTCTCCCGCCAACATCAATCTTTCTCGGGCATCGGAAATCATACTCAGACGCACTCCGGATCCGCAACAATGATCTCGACGCATAAAGAAACAACACTGCTCGACAATCTCAAAATTGCTTTAAATAAACAACAAGAAGCCAATCGAAAAACCCCGGCATCATCCCACACTGCTCCAGCAGAAGTAGGGAGGATGCCAATTGGCAATCAGTCAGAATTCGCGAGCCAACAGGAGGCAAGGGATATTCCCCGAGAAACGAAAGTACATATCCAAGACGAACCATCCAGGATAAAAAAACTGGAAGATGAGATACTTTCACTTTCAACTTCTCTCGCCGCCCAAAAAGAAAATCAACACATAGACGCACTGAAACACCAACTCGAGACGCTGCTCGCAGAAAAAAAACACATGAGCGAAGAGTTGGAAAAATTAAAAAAAACAACAGCTACTCAACGATCCGGAGCTGTGTATGCCCCAAAAACACCGTCATCTTCCACTGTCCATTTTGCATCCCCGGCTCCTCAGTCTAATAGCGGGGTTCCGAGGCTCACTACATTTCAAAATGTGGCTACCGGAATTATAAAAGACTCAAACGGAAATATGCTTCCGGGCATACTTGTAACCATAAAGGACCAGGAGGGAGTACCGCTTCGTGCGCTCAAAACAAATAAACTTGGCCAATTTGCCGCATCCACGCCGCTTCAACCCGGTGAATATGTCATCGAGATAGAAGATCCAAGAAACCAATTTGCATTTGAAAAGGCAAAAATAGTTATAAACAACACCATTCTTCCCGCAGTCGAAATCATTGCAAAAAGTCAGAAAGAAATATCCAGAGCAAAACTTGCGATGGATATCTTTGGAACCAAAATATAGCAACCTATGCCAGACACTGTCATACCGATAAAATCTACAACGCAAAAGTTTACGGAAATTGAAGCCATAGAGCACGATATGGTGATGTACCTAGACGGATCCTGCAGCCTTGTGATAGAAACGTCTGCCGTAAACTTCGGACTTCTCTCTGAAAAAGAACAGGAGGCGCTCATCTACTCCTATGCCGGGCTCCTCAATTCTCTCTCATTTCCTATTCAGATTCTCATCCGTTCACAGCACAAAGACATCAGGGCATACCTGGAAACTCTTGAAGACAAGGAAAAAAAACAAAAAAACCCCAAAATTGCGGCTAACATACAATCCTACAGATTATTTGTCGCAGAAACGGTAAAAGAGAAAGAGGTATTGGACAAAAAATTTTATCTCATCATACCCTTTTCGTTTCTTGAACTCGGTAAGTCTGCACAGGTGTTTTTTGGCGGGGGAACGCGCGGATTACCCTATGAAAAATCATATATTTTTGACCGGGCCTCTATGGTGCTTACTCCCAAATGCGATCACCTCCTGAGGCTCTTGGGGCGCCTTGGACTGAAGGCACGACAGCTGAAAAATTCACAACTCATACAATTATTTTTTTCCATATACAACCCTTCAAATGACACGATTACCGCAGAAGGGCATAGGGAAATTGAGAAAAAAGAAGGAGCGACACCATGAACATACCCTCTTTTTTTTCTTCTGTCATCATGCCTGAAAAATCTGAAAAAACAGAGATATCTACAAGCATTGAACCTCTTTCGTCAATAGATATCATTGCGCCCCCTTCTATAGAGGTAGATTTTGACAATCTCCACATTGGGGACTGGTACTTCCGAACCCTTTTTACCGCAGGATACCCGCGCTTTGTCAGCGCAAACTGGCTTGAGCCGCTTGTATCCTTTGACCACACGCTGGATATTGCTATGTATATTTATCCCACTCAGTCAGCCGAGATACTCGAAAACATTCGTCGGAAGGTCGGTGAAATGGAGGCCACTATACAGTCGGACCTCAAGCGCGGACGAGTGATAGAACCGTCTATCCAAATAGCCCTTGAGGATGCACTGTCCATGCAACAGCAGCTTGCAAAAGGCGCAGAGCGATTTTTCCAGTTTAGTCTATATGTCACCATTCCAGCTAAAACAATGGAAGAACTAAACAAAACCACAAAACAGGTCGAGGCCATGCTTGGCTCACTTCTCATAGTCACCAAAAAAGCAATACTTCAGATGGAGGAAGGATATAAAACCACGGCCCCCATGGGCCAGGATAAAATTGGAGTGGCAAGAAATATGGACACCACGTCTCTTGCCACAACTTTTCCATTTACAACATCGGAACTTACGGCTAATGAAGGAATACTTTATGGCATGAATCTTCATAATGACAGCCTGGTCATTTTCGACAGATTTTCCCTTGAAAATGCGAACACCGTAGTGTTCGGGAAATCCGGTTCAGGAAAAAGCTATGCGATAAAACTTGAAATCATGCGAAGCCTTATGTTTGACACGGAAGTGATTGTCATAGATCCGGAAAATGAATATGAGACGCTCACCCGAGCGCTTGGGGGTGAATATATCATGTTTAAATTCGGATCAACCACAAAGATTAATCCATTTGATCTCACCGGCATGGCGCGAGGAGACGATGAAAACGAGCTAAATCAAAAAATTCTCTCTCTCCATGGATTTTTTCGTGTGGTCATGGGTAAGCTCAATCCAAGCGAAGACGCGCTCCTCGACCGGGCGCTCATACTCACATATAAACAAAAAGGGATAACCCCGGATCCAAAAACGCAGAGAAATGAACCACCACTCATGGAAGACCTCTATAAAACGCTTATTGGCATGGAAGATCCTATCGCCCGGGGACTTTCCGACAGGATAGAAAAATTTGTCAAGGGAAGCATGGTGGGAATCTTTGACCAACAGACGAACATAGAGATACGAAATCCGCTGACTGTATTTTCTATCCGCGACCTAGAAGACGAAATCCGCCCGATCGCCATGTTTCTCATCCTAGATTTTATCTGGACAAAAGTACGCCGTGACATAAAAAGAAGGCTCCTGGTGGTCGACGAGGCGTGGTACATGATGAAATACGAAGACTCTGCTCAGTTTTTAAATTCTATAGCCAAGCGAGCGCGTAAATATTTCCTTGGACTCACAACCATCACGCAGGATGTGGAGGATTTTCTCTCTGTCGACCTCGGGGGTGCAATCATCCAAAATAGCAGCCTTCAGATTCTTCTAAAACAATCTGTGTCAGCCATCGACAAGATCGGTGCTGTGTTTAATCTCTCCGAAGGAGAAAAACACCTTCTCTTGTCCGCGGGAATCGGCGAAGGACTGTTTTTTGCGGGTCCTGCACACGCAGCGATCAAAATCATCGCTTCTCCCGACGAACACAGACTTGCAACGACGAAGCCTCAGGAGATGGTGGCACACAAAACAGAAAAGGAGCAATTCTCCCCGCCTACATCAATGACGACACAACCAGAGCAAGGTAGACCCATGTTTACCGTGGTACAAGAAGGAGCGACGAGAATTCAACCATGAACCAAAGCAACACCCCAAACACAACCATTGCCTGGGCAATGCATCAGCTCAAAACAAATGAAACAAACCCAATAGAGGTTTTATTTCTGCTTGAGCAAAACGAAGAACTCAAGAGCGAATTATTGGCACTTAAACCAGACATAGTTGAATCCCTCAAAAACAACACATTAAAAAAGGTGTTGGAAAAATATCTGATTTCAAAACATCTACCAGACACAATAGAAGGTGGGCTCACTGCACCAACAACTCACGAATTAACAAGTGCACAAAAAAACGCATCTTCGCTTGATGAAGCAATAGAATCTACAAAAACATCGATCGACCGAAAATCAGAAAAAACAAGACTCGATTTTATAGAAAAAGTCCTCAATCAATATATTCAAAGATCAAAAGAAAAGGTAGGTAAAGATCAATTCAATATTGACGAAACAAGAAAAACACTAGAGGCTGCAACAAAAATGAGACATGAGAAAGAAATACGGAAAGCACTAGAACTATTAAATTTCAAAAATCTACAATCAAAGCAGATACAACAGGAAGAATTAAAACAAATACAGCAAATTCTCAGACTAAACAATGAATCGTCAGTAATGTATGAAAAAATTTATGAAAAGCGGTACGAAGATCCTTCTCTTTATGTAAGTCTTATAAAACAAAGACTTGAATCAAATACTCAGTATACCGTGGCTCAGGCTGAAGAGGAGGCTGACGTGGCCTCTCGGGGTCTCGTGGGGTATGCCTCATCCCCAAGTGGTCAAACGGATCTCACGAGTCATTTTTTCCAAAACATGGCAAAACCTGGACTCGAAAAAGCTCTGGCTCCAATCCTAGACGCAGCGTTTTCGATGCTTCCGAGAGAAACACGGGAAAACATCATACACGGCGAACTTATATGGTCGATGAAAAACCTTGCAAAATCTGTCCCAGAGGGAGGAAATTCCATATTAAACAGAGCTATACGAGCCGGAAACAGTGGCACATCCTCTGGGGCCCGGCGCGGTGGAGTAAATTTATTTGAGGACCTGTTCACAACCATCGCCCGCGGCCCGATAGACAGGGCCACTCAGACATACCTTAAAAAGGTACGCACCCTGGGTGATGGAAAAAACATATCTTCAACAAATCCCTTTGTGCAATATCTGATTTCTACAGATCAAACGTTAGAATACACCATCGGATGGCAATCTGTGGTCATTGGGGAGATGGTACAGCAAAATCCCCCGGTGGGAATAGCTACTCCAAATCATGAAATGGGTGGCGGTTGGTTTTTTGCATTTGCTTCACACGTCTTCATGCATGAGGCAGGGAAAAAACTCGGGGAAAGCGCTGTGGTTGAGGGAGCAAAAATAGCCATTGCGGGATGGACGCCACCAGGATGGCTTGCCTGGCTTGCAGCAACATCTGCACAATGGGGTCTAAGAATATTTAGCAGTATCTCAAGAAGTATTCTTGGTTCAGACACGGATAACG
>JBBTTM010000062.1:0-1509 GCA_038064255.1 Patescibacteria group bacterium
GCAGACACTCTTTAAAATCCGCGACGCTGTCATATATTCCTTTTCTCCTTTTTATGGTCTGAAATGCGATAGCCAAACGATGGATCTTTTCAACTGCGACATCATGAAGCCTAGACCGCTCATCATTGTAGTCGCGTATCGATGCATCAAAAAACGCTTTCTGTTCCGGCAAGTCAAACTGATACCGAAATTGCATCCCCTGATATGTTACGTAAAGCGGCGCGTCAAACTGATTATCATAGACGAGCGAACGAAAATGCTTAAATGCTCCCTCCGTGATCAACCCTTTCGTGCAAAGACGCTCTGCATACGCGATCATCTGCATTCCCCTGTGAACCCGTGCGGCGTACAATCCATCATATCCATTGACAGACATTTCTTGATCATACGGAAGGACAACGCTTCGCTTGTACACCATGGGTGCATGTACGAACTGCTCCATATTTCCTCCCACAGAATGATACATATCAGAGAGAGAAACAAGCTGTCCAGACGACCCGCCGATCGTTTCCCGATCTTTGTCCCAAAAGAGCATCACCTGACATATCTCGCTGTCCATTCTTGCTATTTCTTTTATCCGGTCATGATCGGAGACATCAAATCGTTTGAGTATTTCTCCGGAATCATCTCCAAGTAATACTCCGAGAGATATCTCTGCCAGCTCACGCGCCATATCGTGAAGTCCCAGGTGCTCAGCCAGAAGCACATAGACATCCATACATTCACGCGCCTTCTGCCGTCTCTTCTCGAAATCTTTTATCCCATGAATCGTACGCATATTATGAAGCCTGTCAGCAAGCTTGAGAAGGATAATGCCGGGATCATCAAAGTGTGAAAAAAAGTCGAAAAATGTGTGACGAGTCAGATCTGCTGTTTCCGGTTTATTATTGCGAACAAAAGAAGATTTTAATTTCGTCACGCCATCTATCCTATCCCTCATGCGAGGACCAAAATCTTTTTCTATATCTTCTAGCGTAACTTTCACCCCTTTGGGTAACTCGGAATCTTCTACAACATCGTGCAGGAGTGCTGACGCCGTATCAGATGCTGTGCCGCCATTTTTCATTACGATGATTGCGACTTCTACCGAGTGGGTCCATTTTGCCTCACCGCTGTCTCGAGGTGGGATATTTCCAAGCGATCGTAATAGTACGGGAAAGGCCTTCTCTATCCATTTATAATCATCAAAAGCCCAATCTCCTTTTTCATCTATGGCTTTACCTAATCGACCCAAGAGGTCAACTTCATATTCTGTAAATTGGTGCTGTTCAAATCCGGTCTCTCTGGTAAGAGTAGCTAATTCTATTGCTGGCATAGTAGGCGGCAGGAATAATGGATTGGATCGTACCAAAGACACGGGGAAAAAGCAAAGCAGAGGATATGAGGTATATTAAAACTACTAAACTGCAGAAGAGAGGGCACACGGGAAAATGGATCGCCAAAAGTGGCAAAACATATTAGACCTGTTGCTAATTAACCCTCATTAGCCTCATACTGGATACATATGAC
>JBBTTM010000063.1:0-13564 GCA_038064255.1 Patescibacteria group bacterium
CAAGCACTGTACACGCCTTCAAAGGCCTGGCCTTTAAAGGGTGGAGGTGTGGGTTTTTAAACTTGAAACATGTTAACTGATGGGCCTATCGGCCGCGAGTTGACAAGTATCGAGGCTGAATTTTTGGCACTTCACTTTTTATTGACTTAGGTCTAGGATAAAGGCATATGACAGACGGGGAGGGGGAGGATGCGCTTCAAGTCAGGATCAAAGCATGTATTCAGGAGTATAAACTGCCGCTCATTCTTGGTGGAGGGAGTGTTGTTTGCCTCGTTTTATCTCTCATTTTTCTCTTCCGGTCTGTGTATTCTTCCCGACCCATAGAGTTTAATACAGCAAAGAGGCCTACAGAACAATCCGGAAGCGTGTCCGGCGTTATGACTACTCGTGGTATTGTGGTCGACGTGGCGGGTGCGGTGAATACCCCCGGAGTATATACGCTTCCGGTAGGGAGTAGGGTCGATGACGCGCTGACTGCTGCCGGAGGTCTGACAAAAAACGCAGATACGGCGTATGTCACTAAAATATTAAATCGTGCGGCCAAGGTGACAGATGGAGGGAAGATCTACGTGCCAAGGGTAGGAGAAGATGAGACGTCGTACATTGTTGGATCAACTGTTCAGAAAAGTGACACGTCGTACAATGTGTCGAATAGTAGCAAGGGACTTGTTTCTATAAACCGTGCCTCTCAATCTGATCTCGAATCTCTCTCCGGTATTGGCCCTGCGACCGCGACCAAGATCATTGCGGGTCGTCCGTATCAGACGGTAAACGAAGTCGTTACGAAAAAAGCGATGAGCCAGTCGTTGTTTGATAAGCTGAAGAGCCAACTGACGCTTTGATGTTACTTCCAAGGTCTCACCCTGCTTCGCAGGGTGAGACCTTGAACGCGAATGACCTTGAAAACAAGGCTAAAATGCACGTAAATCCTGCTTCGCAGGACACGTGCCGAGCGAGGCTTTGTAGTGCCCGTAGACGGCCTTATTGAATCTTTATGGACAACGGATTAGAAAGAAAGAGTTTAGTGATACAGGTATTTGTTTTCGCTTCCCTTATCTCTAAGCTCTAAACTCTAAGCTCTAAGCTTTATGAATGTTGCTGATCTCTCGCTTCTCATCGGCCAGATTTTGCCTGAACCGCATGCAGGACTATTGTCCGGAATTTTGTTTGGGACCAAGGCGACGATTGCGCCCGCGCTTAAAGATGCACTCATCACGACCGGGACGATTCACGTCACGGCATTGTCCGGTGCAAATATCACGATACTCGTTTCGCTTGTCGGTACCCTCTTGTTACTTATCTTTAGCAGACAGATTACTGCAGTGCTAACCTGCGGTATTATTATAGGTTTTGTCTTGTTTGTAGGGCCGAGTGCAAGTGTCGTACGAGCCGCCATTATGGGCGTACTGACGCTTTCCTCTACTGTTTTTGGTCGTCAATACGCAGCACTTCTCTCTCTTTGTATCGCCGTTGTCGTCATGCTTGTCGTCAATCCCTCATGGTTGACCGATCTATCCTTCCAGCTTTCGGTCCTCTCTACCCTGGGTGTGATCCTCTTTTTTAAAAAACAGCGGCTTTCCTACGCCGAATGGAAAAAACAGCAGGTTAAGGCGCAAGCCGAAATGCCGTCCTTTGTAAAAAAGATTGGCACGGTGTTCTATGGGCTTATCGAAGATGACCTCCGGATGACTCTCTCGGCTCAGGTATTTACGATCCCGATTATTCTTTTTGCGTTCGGACGCCTTTCTCTCGTGGCGCCTTTAGCCAATGTGTTTATAGGTTTTCTCATCCCGCCGCTTACGGCTTTGGGGCTTTTTGCCGTCGCTTTTGGTCTCGTGTGGTTTCCGCTCGGACAGATTGCAGGGTGGTTTCTCTGGGTGATGCTTTCATATATTTTATTTATTGTTGAACTCTGTGCGAGGCTCCCGTTTGCGAGTATTTCGTGGTGATTCCGTATGCAGATTAATAATAGTGAGATTGTCATTGCGAGTCCGTTCATACGGCGTGGCAATCTAATTGTATTTTCTGGAAGATCTCTCCACTCGGGTTGATGCGCGACTTTCGGTCGAGATGACAGTATATGTATTGAGAATATGGAATTTAAACTTCGGTATGGCTATGTGGTGAGCGGCGCGGTCATAGGACTCATCCTTCTCGTTTCTGCGGTCTTCACACTCCCCGATGGGAAGCTCCATCTCGTCTTTTGCAACGTCGGCCAGGGAGACGGGGCGTACGTACGCTTCCCCGACGGGCATGATATGGTCGTGGATGGCGGGCCAAATGATGCCATTCTTTCCTGCCTCGGGCGCCACATGCCGTTTTGGGATAAAACGATCGATATCGTCGTCTCGACTCACCCGCAGGCAGACCATATGAACGGACTATTATCCATTCTTGATCGATACACTGTCGGAAAAGTCATGCGAAGCGACGTGGATGTCCCGACCCAAGGGTATAAAGGGTTTTTGCAAAGAATACAAAAAAAATCCGTACCGGTCGCGTTTGTCACGACTGGAGACATGGTCACTGTTGGGTCCACTACTCTCTCGGTAGTCTGGCCATCGGAAAGTCAGATGGCAAAAGCGAAAGAAAATAATCTTGCTCTCTCACTCGATACGCAGGATAAAAATCAGAAAGAAGTATTAGGAGTTGAAACTGGGAATGCAAATATCGTTGAATCGCTTTCATCGAAAAGCGGGCCTCCGGGAGATGTAAATGATTATACGGTAGTCTTTAAACTTTCTTATGGAGAGTTTGACACGCTGTTTACCGGCGACGCAGATCAGCATGTACAAGCAGACTATGATAATCGAGTGCTAGCAGAAAGACATATAGAAGTGCTCAAGGTTCCCCACCATGGAAGCCGTACGGGAATGACCGATATGTTTCTTGATGCAGTCAGTCCGGACGTCTCAATCATCTCTGTAGGGAAAAATAATTACGGACATCCGACTGCGGAGATACTCTCTAAATTAGCAATCAAGAAGAGCCAAGTGCTAAGAACGGACAAAGATGGGGATATAGAAATAGTGAGCGACGGGAGGGGATACACCGTCCGCCGCGGCGGACGGAATACTACCAATACTACAAATAAACAAATACTACCAATAATCAAATAATTCCTGCGAAGCAGGATCCCGCTCCGCGGGACAAATAGGCAAATAAAAAAAACTTCCCGACCGCCAGTACACCACATATACAAACAATTCTTCATATGCGAAGATAGCTTGTGTTTGGTGGGTACCGGCGGCTCTCTCTCGGGACGTGATATCTTACGGGTACATTTGAAAAATCTTTGGTGCATCTGTGCCTTTGACATTAAACTCATACATCGGCGGGACCAATTGCGGCGAAGCAAATTTGAGTTGAAAATCAGACTTGGCGACAACTCCTTGGTTATTAAACCACCTCGGATGCGATGTATTTCCTGATGTACTTATGGGCCAGTATTTTCTGGTCAGGACTTCGTAGACCCACATATCGCGATGGCAAAACGGCCCGCATGGCACAGACTCAGTTGCCGTGAGAAACGCGATGAGTTCACCATTTGGAGAAACAGCCGGCGAGAATGCATTAAACTCGATAGGAAGTAGAACACTTTCTAGCGTTTCGATGCGAAAAATTGCTAGCTGGTGCTGTGGAGTCTGATAGACAAATGTGTTCTTCCCGACAATGGCTGACGGATGCGTTCCTGCAACGAGGCGCGTGACATTTTCTGGATCTGAAAGTTTCGCAATATGGATTTTCCCGTTTATGTCATACGCAATCGTGTCATCGTCCAGAAACGTTGGATTATTGCCACCGATCGGCAGTAGTGTGAGTTTTTTTGTATCCAGGTTAAACACCGAGAACTGCGGTGGCTGTGTTTCTTGCGCCTTGACTTCTCTTGTTACCAGGATGACATAGGTGTTGCTTGGCGAAAGCGCAATATTTTCAAATTTCTTGCCATCTAGATCATATTGCACCGTCCTCACGCTATTTTTGATCGCGATGGTTGATTTGTCTTGGAGCAGAAACACTTGCGTATCAGCAGATGACGAGTAACTCTGTGCGATGTTTTTTCCTGCGTGACTTGACAGAAATTGGTTGTCTAGGATAAATGTAAAGACAACAAACAAGCATCCAAGACATATGGAGCCGATAAAAAAGACTTCAAACCACCCCTGAAATGTGCTTGGGAAAAATTTTTTCATTTTTTGTAAACGTGCGAGAGAGATTCGGGACTTGTGGGGGAGCGTACCATGGGGACAAGCTAATAGTCAAATAGACTAATACTACCAATACTACCAATCATCAAATACTACCAATCAACAAATAATCAAATACTACCAATAATACCAATCGATAGATTATTCAATAGAAATACATTTTTTGAGGCTGAAAGGTGTCAAGTCGTGTTGAGCAAAGCAAAATCCCTTGTGGAATCGACCGCACGCGAGCCCGCCCGACACGCAAGACGACCTGCCCGCCATCGCTACACTCAGTCGTTAGCAGGCGGGGTCAAACGAGTCGTTGCGGACAGGTTAACATATTACGAGGCTAAATTTTAAAAACAACTCCCCGCACACGAACTTCACCCAAAAAATGGGTATCCAAACAACAGGACAGAAACAAGGAGGCGGGCGGGAAGGTGTTTTTTGAGAGAGATTTTACGATCCTGGTGGGAAATCTGATTTTGGAATGAGCTTCGATTTGACAGAAACTGTTACATCATCGGTGATGGCAAAAGTCCAATATGCATCTTTCGATAGCTCTGCGTCGTCAATACTGATGATATGTCGATCAGGGGTAACGAAGTTGTATCGCTTTAAGATCGCATCGGCGAGCAGAGTCCCTTCGAGAACGTTCATAGAATTTTGCCTTACCTCATCATAGACGATGTAGAGTGTAAAGAGCCGTAGGATCGTGATGCAGTTGCAATCAGCTGGAATAGGATTGTCCATGCTCTTTGTTTGATATCGGTCTCAAAATAGAATCGGCAAGGATACTTGCCCAATCGCGCATGCATTTTGGTTAACGCTTTTTCGACTACCGATTGGACCGTGGGAAAGCGATCTTCCACTACGATTTCTACCGATTTTCCGGTAAAATTCACTGTGATCGTACTTAATGTTCTTATCATGATTTGTCCCTTTCGTGTGCGAGGATGTTAACGTGCTCCGAGAAGTACGGCGCCAAAACTCTCAAAGCCGGGGAAGATGTTCATCCACCCCATCGTCTGAGCCAAAAGAATTGCACAGACTATGGCCATGCTGATGACGACCAGAAAGATCTTGAACCAGGTCCGAAAGACCCATCTGTCGTTCCAGCATGTTCTGCAAAATTTGCCCTTTATAGCTATACCTTTACATGTAGGGCATAGTTTAGATATGAACTTATTCATCAGATTTCCTTTTCTGGGGTTGCCCCCGGTGGTTCATAAGAATTTCAGCTTTCCTGTAATCCAGGCACAAAAGACAGTTCGGATCGAAGATCCTCAACATATTTCGTGCCTGGAAATCTCTCGGATGGTAATGTGCGTCGAAATCTCGTTTTTTGAAGCGCAATGTGCCTCAAATCGAGAAAATTCGACCGTTCTTCGCCCATAGGCGAGAAGTAAAGGAAATATACCATAAAAACAATGAATTTGGAAGACTATGGGACACCAGAAGACTGGAATACTACAAATAATCAAATACTACAAATACTACCAATGCCTTTCACGGCTGAAAGACACGTTCGTTATTCTTCAACAGAGATTGTGTCGACTAAAAGGATGGCTTTGTCATAGAGGGAGTGGATTTTTTTCAGAGGGGTTTTCTCTGGGAGTCCGAGTGTTTCTCCAAATAGTACAAGAAAATCATCAGTAACTGTATGCGATTTCACTATGCTGCGGGCTCTAATGAGTGCGTCCAAAACTTTCCGGGCAGGGTAATCTCCGATAGTATTGGCATCGTTTACTGTTGCTCTATTTTTTATGCGTGAGGTGGGATCCGGTTTCAAGAGTTTTTGTAAGACATAGTTTCTGAATTGCGGTTCGGTCGCTGGGTCAAAAGTATGAGATCGTTTATTTGGGTGTTCGGTCCAGGCATAGCCGAATCTGAGATTTTTCTTTTGAAGCGAGGCGGTGCGGGCTTGTGTTATGGCTGTCTCCCAATCAGTAAAAGAATATGAGCGGAATTTATTCTTCCTTTTGTGTTTTTCTCTATACTTTGCTGCAAGCATTTTGGCAGTAGGCCATTGGTGAAATTCTGATATATCGCCGAACTCTTGAGGAAAAAGTCGGCGGGCCGTTTTGACAAGTTTCACTGACCGGTATCCGCTATACGTAAGATCAAAGAGAAGAAAAGCAATGGTGACAGGTTGAAGCATATCGTTATCTTTCATCTGCTTTGATAGTGTATATATCTGAAGGTGATTAAAGCTGCTGATAAATCCATTGCATAATGCAATGATCCGTTCGTTCATAGCTGATATCTCTATACCGCACATGGCTGCAAATGCTCCAAGCGACATGGATGGCGGAAGTGACGTGGGTTCGACAGCAAGCGCACGGTTGGAAACGTCTTCAAGATTTTTTTTATAATTACTTCGACTATGCTGTGCAACAGTATCAGAAAATGATAGTTTGAGCGGCTTAGGGCGTTCTTTTGTCACTGACGGAGCGAAATTAGCGGTTCGTTTTCCGATTTTTTCCTGGTGGCTCAATCGTTTTTGGGTAACGAGTGCGATAAGTTCATCGGACATCTCCGGTGGAAGGGTTTGTATATTTGGGTAGCGTTTTCCGCAGAAGCGAAACCGTAGGTCTTTGAAGTAATCTGCAAAAAGGGAGCGAAGCATTTCTTCGTTGTAACCGAGCTCAGCGGCGACGTCCGGAAGAGCCTTCCATGCGTAATATTTGGACACGTCGTCTGTAAATTTTTTTGAAAAAGTGTCGGTCAAAAAATCCTGTACTGTAACTTCGTTTGCAAGCTGAAAGATCAGCGCATCGAAAAAGACCATGGAGGCGAGTTTTTTGGCCTGGTTTATTTGGAAAACATCGGGATCGTCTTTGGGGTTTTTCACGGTATGCTTTGAAAGGTATTTTTGAAATTCAGTAGACCGTTTTTCAAGGATTTTTTGTGATGCTCCGAGGAGTTCCGAGAGTTCATCGAGCGGAGGCGGAGTGTCAAACATTGGAATTTCGTGGGCTGTCTTTGCCAGTTCTTCGATATAGAAATGTTTTTCCATATTGACCAAGGCGGTCGCAAAGGCGATGAAACCACTTCGGGGGTCAAGATACTCTTCTGATACTTTTTTATCCGCATGGGTTATTGCAGATCCAGAGTCAGTCGCTGCTGCAAAATAGAGAGGAAGATGTTCGTGCATGGACATATGACTGATTATTATACTGAAGTATATAGTTTGATACAAATACGGCGAGAAATGTGATTTAGGTCGTCATAGCAACGTGCACAAGAGGTCCTCTCGGGCAAGGCGCTGGAATGCTCCAGAATTGAGGTGCAAAAAAACACCCCTCACTCCTTCTTCTCTCGATTTCCGACGGTTCGGGAAACATAATTGAGAGAAAAAAGAGGAGGGGGGGTTAGGGAATGTCTGCCCAAGCTTTGATCCGGTGAAATATAATCATGAGGACTATACCCATCTGGATCGGAAGAAGGACGACAAAATAGACTGCGACAGGTTCCGGTAGGAAACCGCTATCTTCCAAAAGCGCACATCCGAGCCAGATCGCGACTGGAGCAGGAAAGACAAAGAGCCACGAGGCAATCATGCCGGTGAGATTGTTCCCAAGGATCGCCTTGATGAGCGGCCTGAGGCGGGTGAGTTTCGTCATGGCGCACCATCTGATGTTGGTCGGGAATAGCGGTACATGGCAACGCATGCAATGATAAGATACAACACTACCGCCCAAACCATTATCCATCCAAGCGTGCGATCAAAGCCGTCGAGGAGCAAAAGAAACGGCAGATTCAGCACGAGGACGATGCTCGCAATCCCTGTGGGTATTCGTGCACGGTATTTGTCATGGCTAAGCAACATAACGCAAAAACCAAGGCTAGTGTGCACAATAAACAGTATCGTAGCAAGTACACTCGGAAGAATCCATGGCGCATTTCCAGTATGACTTTTCATTTCAAAAAGTGCCAATGGTAGAACGACCCAGTTTTCTATTGTAAGTAGAAGCGACGGTATGGTTACGGCAACGCTCATTTTTATCATCTCAAAGTCCTGTTCCCATCCGCGGTTGCTTGCGTTGTGAAAGCCATAAGCAAGCATACCAATCGATACTCCGGCTGTGAACAGCGGAAACCAGAGCGATATGTTCGCAAGAAACGAAAGGAGACTTTTCTGTTTCGTCATTGCGATTGACACAATTACTGCAAAGAATACTGCGATCGAAATGATACTGATCACAGTATCTTTTCTTGGGTGAGGCATCATGGTGAATTCCTTTTAGATAGTATCTTTCCCACGCAATCGTGTTCGTGACCCGCCAGTTGGGTGGGTGACGAAGACGTATCAGGCAGAAAAGCGATAGCTCTGCGTTTGCTTTACCCTGACTGCTCTGATCGGAAGATAAAATATAGCATCAGCGCAATTACCGGCCCGATTACAATGCCTGCGATATTACTGAGAATGCAGAACACGGCAAGTGCAAGAATTTGCATTTGCAGATCAGGGTCATATGCAACTCTTATTGTCAAACATCCTATGAACGGGCTTGCCACGAGTAGCGTCTGAAGAATTCTTTTAGCGAAATTGTTGGTCTTCATTTTATTTTGTTCCTGTTTTTTCTTTCCCACGCGATAGTTCGTGACCCGCCAGTTGGGTGGGTGACGAAGACGTATCGGATGGAAAAGTGATTTGATTGAATTAGCAAGCTAACTCCAAGGTGAGACCTTAGAGGTGATTAGAGGTGATGGTTCATTGAATTTGTTACGATCAAAATTTAAATATATCGCACAGGCGGAGAAATGAGCAGTATCCGAAGAAGAAGTTTCATATTGGTAATGACATCGTTCTCTTTATCTGATCACGTGAGTGTGGTCAGGGGAAAGATTGGGATATCAGATTGTAAAAGAGCGATAGATAAGAACGTAGGGGAGAGCGTACCATGGGAATAATCTAATAGTCAAATAAGCAAATCAACAAATAATCCAATAAACTAATACAAATACGTGTTAATCATGAAGTTATTTAATATACCCTTGAAAGGCCAGGCCTTTAAAGGATGTGGAAATTTTATAGTTTGATACTGTTTGATATCTCGCTTCGCTTGACGTGCAAGACGTGCAAGGACAGTCCTTGTTAGAGTATTTAGGCAAAAAAACGACCCGTCGGTTTCTCGTGAGAGATAGTACCCGAAGGGTCGTAGGCAGAAATGTTTCAAAAGCTTGTCGCTCGAAGTGTGGTGACCGCAGGTGGCCAGAATCTTTGAGAGCGAGAAATGGTGCTGGCGATCAGTGATCAGATTCGACAATCGGACGACTCGGAGATGGCGAAAAAGCCTTGCGTCTCTTGCGACCGATTGCGACAGTGATGCCGACAGCATACCAAAGGACAGTAAGAATCGTCCATGGATAGATGCTGTGAGCGTTGAGCACGTTCTGAGAGGCCGTCATCGTCGCGAGCACATACACAAAGCTTGATGTCCATAGTATAAACGTCACGCGTCCTTGTGTTGGCGGATGCGGGGCAACACCAATCATCGCCATTTCAGTGGACCAGAGCTTATGGATGGTCCAAAGCAAGACAAGGGCAACAACCATCCAGAACAAGGGTGGAATGCCGATGATTTCATGCCAAATCATTGCCAGAGTTAAGAGAAATGCGCCGGCGAGCCAGACCAATTCTGTATAGAAATGGTCGTGAGTTAGCTTGGTGTTGTACAGAGCGATGATGAGCAGGAGCGATACATCAATAACAATGATGAAAGCCACCGCGAGTGCTGCAAGGAACACGAGCGTTAGTCTATCGGTCTGACCGAGTACCTGATGGACAAAGAATGACTCGACCAATGAGAGTATGACCTGAAGAGTCATATCCTCAACCAGCCACGGAAAATTTGCGAGATATTTGGTTCTCATGACAAACCTCCTCCTCCAAAGCGGAATGGGCGAATGGCGCGGTTGAACGCGAGTAACACGCTGAAAGTGACGAACACTCCACCGATGATAAGTTCAACAATCGGATGAAGTATTCCAATGTAAACATGAACCCAAGACAGCACCGCGAATGCATGCACGAGTCCTGCGCCGACCATCATGACGAGGATGAACAGTGATTTTATCCGTTCTTTCGATACGTCTGCATTTTCGTTTCGCGGGTATTTCTTTAGGTTTGTTAGCCGCGCGGCATAGATTAACAACGATGCTATGATGATCCACGGACCCATGTTCCAAATGTCAAACAGCGGATTTCCGGGCAAGATCGAAAGAAGGATAATAGTCGCACTGTAGCAGGTCGCTGTGACGAGAAACACCATCTCATACACCTGCGAATCCCAATACAACCGTGACTCCTCCATGGCCCATCGCTCAAACCGTATGTAGTACAGAAGGGAATTACCATAGGTTACTAATAAACAGATTATCGAAACGAAGATATTTCCCTTGCTCATGTCGAGCGCAAGCACATATACGGTGATGGCAGGTACGAACAGGAAAAGAAAGCCAAAAAAGCCCGAACGATTTTGTTGTAGGAACGTATGAAGATTAGATTTGTCCATAGAGACCTCCTTCAGGTTCTCTTTTCTGGATATATGCACCAACACATACACGCATTTAGCGTATGTCTCCAATTCAATTGGAAAGGTGCAAAAAGTGAAGTGTATCGCAATCCTATGCGATTGGTGGGATTATAACATAGGTTAATATCTCCTGCGAAGCAGGATCCCGCTTCGCGAGACAATAATCCAATAAACGAATACTACAAATCAACAAATCATCAAATACTACAAATTATTGAAGAAATTTCATTTTATTGAGGCTGGAAGGTGTCAAGTCGTGATCGATCGCACGCGAGTTGACAAGTTATGAGGCTAAAAAAACTCCCGCTGGTGTGATCTCTACATTCTGTAGATTTCTCCTCGCGGGTATGAAATTGTTTAGAGAGAAATGTCTTGCGCTAATCTGACGGTTCCGGTAGGGTAAAGAAAGCTTAGGCTTAAGCTTTTATCATCGTGGATTTTTATCCATGATTGAAATGCCACATATACCAGAAGGCGTAATCAATGAGTAGCCCAAAGCATAGGCCTATTATCAGCGTCAGTTCGTTCATCATGAGCGCACGCGCGAGCGGATAGAGAAATGCAAGTGTGATACCTACAAAGGAAACTATCTGCGTCGTCATATACGCGTTTTTTGAATCTGTAACGCCAATGTATCCAAGAGACATCGTGATCCAAAGCGCGAACCCTGCCAAGATAGCCGTGATCGAAATAGGGCCGATCGTGTTGACATCCGTGGGTTTTACAAGCCCTATGAACAATGGGTATACCAGATCATAGAGGATGATGAGGATGACGGAGATCACGAGTACATATATGCATTCACGCAGATGTTCAAGCCAGATATGCATTGGGTTAAATAATTTTGCAACAATGCACAGTACTATCCCGATACATGACAGGATTGCAGCCGCAATGGGCGTGATCATCAGGATCGTTTCTATGTCGCGGGATTTATCGTCGGTTCCTGAAAAAATCATGTACAGTAATGTTCCAATAGTGGCGAGCACTCCGAGAGTACTTGTCGTTTTCATGGTGTAAAGTAGCTCCTTTTTTTGATTATTACTTGTATACAAAAGATTTCACGCGAACGATTTATTTCTTATTTTGAACCTGGCATCATCCTCCTGTTCTGCTTCTCACAAGTGCAAATGCGATGTTCATGATCCCAATGCATGAGCACGCAGTGAAAAGGACGAATAAAAAAGCAACGGCGATGTGTTGTTGTCCCATGGAATGCACTTCCCTTGGCTGATTATTTTGAAAAGTCATGATCCTTTTTCCTACGGTGCGCGATTTATTTCCTTCGTCATGCGGAGTGCATAGACGATTGATACGATGATGACGAAAAAGACAAAGATGAGTACCGCCAAGAGTGTCGCGAGTCCTAACGTCACCGATTGTGTCGTAGCCATGTAATAGACAGGGTAGAGGAGCGTAAGTACGATACTGACAAAAAGCATCGCTCCTGCGCTTTTCGTCCTATCTATTCCTGTGAGCATGGAAAAAAGTGATGCAGATATTACCCATAGACTCAATGCAAGTACCAGATAGGCAGCGATATAGAGAATCGTGGCATTAGATTCATCGCTATGGGTAAGATACCACGGAAGAAAAGTATTCTGCCATTGCATGTACAGTGCAGCGCCGATTCCTGTGTGCGGAACCACGTCAACCATAGAGTTGGAGGTGTCGTGTAGAATCGGATGTAGCACCCAGGAAATCGGTATCATGGCGATACTCGCGCCGAGAAATCCGTATGGAAGAACGGTAAAAAACTCCTTTGAAATATCTGATCCCTGGCGGCTTTGCCATACAGCCGAGACGACAGATATCACGATGCCCAGAAGGCTGATAAGTACAACTGAGATTCTTCGGGAAGTAAAACTATTGTTGTTCATGATGAGCTCCTATATTGCAGAGTATTGGTATGCCATGGTCGCGCTATATGCGGATCACGAGGAATACCGGAACACTCTACTGTGATAGTGGGAACGCACCTATTCAATTGGAAAAGAGCAATTGAAGGCTTTACGCGGCCTGCCCGCCATCGCTGCGCCCGAGAGTGAAGTGGAGTCAATCTGTATTTGAATTGCCTCCAGTAAATAACAGTCCTTCAACTATGGACGCGCTCAGGCGTTGGCAGGCGGGGCCAGGTGCGATTGGGGAGAGCGTACCATGGGAATAATCAAATAGTCAAATCAATAAATCAACAAATAAGCCAATGAGCCAATATGCAAATACAGATACGTATATATTTTGACATAGTTTGATGTCACCTTTAAAGGTTCAACCTTTCAAGGTATATCACCATGCAAGGACAGTCCTTGCGGAGATAATGGCCAAAAAAAGACCCCTCGAGTGGTGTTGCTACCCGAAGGGTCGTGTGAAAATGTGTGAATTGGTTGTATTAAATTGCGTTTCCTCGATTTTTCTTTTCTGATTTTTCGATTTTCCAAAGAATCCATGTGGTTACGACGACGCCAATGATACTCAGTCCGGCAGCCAGAAGTATGATCCATGAAAACTTGCTCGCCATGAGTACATGCACGTATGCAGGCACAAGCATCAGAATACCAAACAGAGATGCAAATATAGTCTCAGATGCAGTGCTTGCGATTCTGGGCGTGGGAAATTCTTCGCGCGAGAGATCAATCATCATTTTCCCTTCGCGCCGATTAGCCAGAACGTGTTTCATAATCCCTGCGATGACCTGCGCTATCGCGACAGAAAATATGACACTTATGGCAACGGGAAGCCACGGCGATGATACATCCGAAATCCAGGCACGCTCATACACAGTGAGTATGCTGTCCGCGATAAATCCTGCGATACCAAGCAGTATATTCAAAA
>JBBTTM010000064.1:0-14587 GCA_038064255.1 Patescibacteria group bacterium
GACCAAAGAAAAGCGTATGGTGACGGCCTACTTGCGCAGGCAGGGGAAAACCCGGGGAGCTATTTACTCTCTCTCTCTCTCTCAACAATAACTGTAGGGGATTCCATGTTTGAACTCGTATTTTTATTATAAGAAGGCTGAACGGAGGAATCAAGGATACGTTGGGTAAATGTTCAGGAGTTGGCAAAGAATATATCCTTCGAGCATAGCGAGAAGTTATCCGAGAAAATAGTTCTCGGCACATAACCTCGAACAATACAATGAATATCAGAAGACTGAACAGTAACAATATTCTGTCAGATTAGGGGATGATAAACCCGCGCGTAAGCTTTTTCACTTTTGCCCGCACTGCGAGAAGCGTTTTGTTTACTGCAATTTCTTTTCTCATTTTTTTAAGAAGCTCTGTTCTTTCTTCTTTATCCGCAGGGACCCTGTATTTTTTAACCGCGTCAATACAATCTGCGATCAGATTACCGATGATTTTCATCTCTTTTTCCTTCATGCCTCTGGTTGTAAGTGCGGGTGTGCCAAGGCGCACACCTGACGGATAAAACGGAGAAGACGGATCTTTCGGTATCGTATTTTTATTAACTGTGATATGAGCGACTCCGAGAGCATCTGATACGATTACACCTCCTCCGGGACCAAAAATTGGTACAAGATTGAGAAGAAGCAGATGATTTTCCGTTCCGTTTCCGATCAGGGTCACATTTCGTTTTATGAGTGAAACAGCAAGAGCTTTTGCATTTTTTACTATCTGTGCACCATATTTTCGAAATGAAGGAGTTGCAGCTTCTTTGAGCGCAACGGCTATAGCTCCAGTTTGGTGATCATGTGGACCTCCCTGAAGACCCGGAAAAATCGCTCTATCTATTTTGTCTCCAAGTTCAGGGTCTTTTTTCAATCCCTGATGCGTCACCATAATCATACCGCCTCGTGGCCCCCGAAGAGTTTTATGCGTTGTGGTTGTGACAATATGAGCATATTTAAAGGGACTTTTATGTACACCCGCTACTATTAATCCCGCGACATGAGCTATGTCTGCAGCGAAATACGCACCGACACTTTCAGCAATTTCAACAAATTTTTCAAAATCATATTGGTATACATACGCCGTTGCTCCCGTCCATATTAATTTGGGTTTATGTTCCTTTGCAAGCCGCCATACTTCATCCAGATCAACTTTTCCGCTTTCATCCACGTGATACATGACACCTTTATAAAAAGTACCCGTAGCAGATACTTTCCATCCGTGTGTAAGATGGCCGCCGTCGGGAAGATTTAAGCCCAACACCGTGTCACCCGGATTACAGGTAGCAAGATATACTGCAAGGTTAGCAGGAGAACCGGAATACGGTTGGACGTTGACATAGGGGACACCAAAAAGTTTTTTAGCACGGTCCTGAGCAAGTATCTCAACTTCATCGATTACTTCATTTCCCCCATAGTATCTTTTCTTCGGATATCCTTCGGAATATTTATTCGTGAGTATCGAACCCATGCATTCCCGTACTGCAGAGGAGGTATAATTTTCCGAAGGGATCATCTCCAGTCCTTCTTTTTGCCGAAGTTTTTCATCCTCTATGAGGGTAAAGATTTTAGTATCTTGGTTAGCAAGTGAAAGTTTTGTCATGACACTATAATAATCATATCTACAAAAAAAGCAATCTCTATTTATTTTTTATTATAATTTCCTCCTGATGATTCTATCGCAATATCATGCGGATGACTTTCGAGTAACCCGGCATTTGAAATTTTTATAACACGCGATTTCTCAAAGAACTCCTCAAGGTTTTTCGATCCGAGGTAATACAGAGACGTATGTAAACTTCCCTGAATCTGATAGAGATATTCCGATACACTGCCCTGATACGATACATACCCCTCTACTCCTTCGGCGATAAGTTTTTTTTCATCCGTGTTCCTGTTTTGTCCATATCGTTCTGCCCCGCCTTTTTTCATAGCGGCAAGAGAACCCATGCCTCTGTACACTTTATATTTTTTTCCGTCTATTTCTTTTACATCCCCGGGAGATTCATCAAACCGTGCGAGGAGCGAGCCCAACATGACTGCTGAAGCGCCAAAAGCCAGAGCCTTTGCCATATCACCGATCTGACGTATACCACCATCAGCCACAACAGTCACCTTCGATCCTTCTGTCGCACGTACAACCGCTGATACTGCGGATATCTGAGGGACACCCATGCCGCTTATGATTCTCGTCGTACAGATACTTCCGGGGCCCATGCCAACACGGAGAATATCAGCGCCGGCGTCGATGAGTGCCCGTGCTCCGTCGTAGGTCGCTATATTTCCTGCCATAAGAACGCATGTGGGATATTTCGATTTTATTTCTCTTACAGTATCGATGACAAATTTGGTATATCCGTGACTACTGTCTACGACGATGACATCCGCTTTTGCTTTCAAAAGCATGTCAACTCTTTCCATAGTGTCGCTTCCGACTCCTACTGCTGCGCCGACCAGAAGTGACTTACTATCATCTACAGCGGAATCTACACTTGATTCACTTCTGTTTTTACCTTTGTGTTGTTTTACTTTTTGTACCATAGATGCTTGATTTTCTACGCTCACATTTCTATGAAGTATCCCAAGTCCACCGTCGAGAGCCATGGCGATAGCCATAGATTCTTCTGTCACCGTATCCATAGGAGAGGAAAGAACCGGGAGCGGTAGGCGGATTTTCGGATGCAAATGTACCGAAATATCCGTATCCTGCCTTTTGACTTCAGAATAATTTGGAAGCAGAAGGATATCGTCAAATGTGAGTGCTTCATGGCGTACAATCTTGCTTTCGAGTATAGATTGTTTATTCATACTTTATCCTTTCTTTAGGCCGCTTCCATTTATAGTACGATACTATTTTTTTACTGTATAGCGGCACAAAGGTCGTAATCACGAATACCTATGAAGGTATTTGTGAACGAACCCTTAGAAACGAAGCTTTATGTGCGAGTGTATTTGCCGAAATAAGATCTTCCTGAGTCAGAATATTATTTTCAAAAAGCATTCTATACTCCCCGCGAAGTGATATCCTCTGCATTTCAGGTCCATCCGTATTGATGGTAAAAGGAACTCCATGTGTCACTAATGTTTTATACATGTCTCTCATGTGCTCGATGCTTTTTAATGCTTTTGTGTGCAAATTTGAAGTAGGGCACGTTTCCAGAACTATATTTTTTTCTTTAAGCGTAGACATAAGAGTTTCGTCCGTGACGCAAGCAATGCCGTGTCCGATGCGATCAGGCTCGAGGTCACGGACTACGTCCCACATTTCATCCGTAGATGTGGTTTCTCCGGTGTGAACCGTTACGCCCAGTCCGTATTTTCTTGCGAGCCGGACACAGGATACTATGTCTTTAGGATGAAAAGATTTGCTTCCTTCAGTCCTTTGAATGGGCCCTGCAAGATCTATACCGATTATTCCGCGATTTTTATATTTTATCGCTTTTTCTACTATGACTTCATTTTCTTTTAACGTAAAACGTCTATCCATCATAAGGATAAGACCTGCTCTGACGGGATATTTGAGCATTGCTCGTTCCATTCCCTGTATGGCAAAAACGATAAGATGATCAAGATCCCGCTCGCCGTTACGGCTCCGCAAGATAGGATTAAAACGAAGTTCAAGAGTGGTGATATTATTTTTCCGATATGCACTTGATACTGCAGTTTCAGTCGCTAAAAAGAGTGCTTCAGGGGAAGATTGTATTTTTTCCGTAAGATCAAAAAGCATGAGATATTCTTCATATCCTTTTGATTCATACATGGTGACAAGTTTTTCAAATTCAAAATAGTTTTTTGTCGGAAGTTTCAGACCCTGATTATGTGCTATTTCCCAGAGCATAGTCGGAGAAACGCTAAATCCAAGATGAGTGTGAATTTCGGCAAGTTCCAGCGATGATATAAAATTGATATCCAGCATACGTTTTTTCGTTTGGTGAAAACCCAAGGCGGCTTTCTGTTCATGTTTTGAAACATGAGCCAGGGATATTCGTTGCTTGAGAAAAAACTATTACCAAAAAAAGCTATCTACTAAATTGAGTGTAAGATTATTCGAGGTACCTGTCAACCTGTATATTTATTCGTATCGAAGTGCAGTGATGGGATCAAGTCGTGCGGCACGAATCGCTGGAGCGACTCCAAAGACTATGCCGATAAAAGCGCTAAAAGAGAAGGATAATACAACAGACCAGAGTGAAACAGATGTTTGTATTACCCTACTGAGTAATACAGCTCCGATTGATCCGAGTAAAATACCGATAATTCCACCTACAAGAGATAGTACTACCGCTTCAATTAAAAATTGTATCAGAATCGCCTCAGGTGGAGCTCCGACAGCTTTTCGTAGCCCAATCTCACGTGTTCGTTCTGTGACAGACACGAGCATAATATTCATAATACCGATACCTCCGACCAGAAGTGAAATCGCGGCGATACCGCCTAGGGCTAGGGTAATGGTTCCTAAAAATTGATTTATCGTTGACAATAATTCTTTTTGTTCGAGAACTGTAAAATCATCTTCTTTGAGTCGTCTCAATAATAATTTCTTTGTTACGCTTGAAGCATCTTCGACCGATGCTTGGTCTAAAGCTTCAACGAGAATAATAGCGGGTTTGGATTGGTTAAATTGTCTTAGCGCTGTAGAGAGAGGTATGTAGACCTGTTCATCAAGATTAGCCCCTATGCCACCTCCTCCTTTACTCTCCAATACACCGCCGACGGTATACCGTATCTCGTTTATCGTTACAGTTTGATTTAATGGATTTTCTTCCGTTCCAAATAAATTTTTTGCAGTATCAGAACCCAACACTATAACTTTTCTTGAACGCTCAACATCACTTTGTGCGATACGTTTTCCCGCGTGAACCGATAAATTTCGAATATCAAACACATTTTCCCACACACCGATAATCGGTACACTGACAGATTCACCATGTGCACGGAGAATCCCCTGAGTCTGAATCATCGGACTTGCCTGTTTGATAGGTCCACCAATACGATTCAACTCAGCTACATCCTGAAGTTCAAACTTACTAACCTGAGTCAACGGTCTTCCCTGTGTTCCTCTTTTTAAATCAACTTTTCCCGGAAGTACAAATACGACATTCGAACCAAGAGACGTAAATTGGCTTGTCACATAAGCCTGAAGGCCTGTTCCTATAGAAACAAGGAGGATAACAGATGCGACACCGATAATGATGCCAAGCATAGTTAAAATCGAACGGATTTTATTTGCCCGGAGACTATTCAGAGATAATTTAAAATATACACTGATATTCATATATTATTTTTTCTTGTCAGATACTATCGAACCGTCTTTTATCTGAACAATTCTTTTGGCTTCCCTTGCGATATTCATATCATGGGTGACAAGAATGATGGTATGTCCATTTTGGTTCAATTCCTGAAACATATCGAGAATTTCGCGGCCTGATTTACTATCAAGATTTCCAGTTGGCTCATCTGCAAGCAGTATCAGCGGACTGGTAACTAGTGCTCTTGCTATTGCTACACGCTGCTGCTGCCCTCCGGATAGTTGCGAAGGAAAATTTGAAAGTTTATCGGCTAAACCAACATTTGAAAGCATAGCGATAGCTCTGTCTTTTCTTTCCTTTGCATTCACATTTGCATAGATGAGCGGAAGTTCAACATTTGAAAGTGCAGATGTTTTCCGCAGAAGATTAAACTGCTGGAAAACAAATCCTATTTTTTGATTTCTGATGCGAGCCAGATCTCTGCTTGATATTTTTGATATATCGGCATCATCAAAAGACAATATGCCTCTTGTCGGTGTATCGAGGCACCCTATCAGGTGCATAAGTGTAGATTTCCCGCTGCCTGAAGGACCGATTATCGCAATAAATTCACCTTTTGATACTGTGAGTGAAACATCCTGTAGTGCAACAAATTCAACACCTTCCATGGTGTATACCTTGGAAACGTGCGAGACGGACAAAAGTATATGAGATTTCATGATCAGATACCCTACTGTATGGGTATGTCGCTAAAGCCCTTGGTCACAACTATATCTCCCGGAGCAAGGCCGCTTTGGATTTCAGTTTCCTTCTCTGTCACGAGACCGATAGTCACCGGAGTCTTCCTGTAGTCTTTTCCGACGACGCGTATAACATACCGGTCGCTTATTCCCCGTACTGACTCTCTTGGTACAACGAGCACATTTTTGATGCTTCTTGTTTTTATCGAAATGTCACCATTCAGGCCGACCCGGAGTGCAGAAGAGGATGCAAATTTCATTTCGATAGGAAATATAGTGGCCCCTCCACTTGATGTTTGGGAAGCGTATGCAATACTGGTAATTTCACCCGGGAATGTTTGATCCCTATATGCATCGAGCGATACATTTGCCATCATTCCTTCCTGTACAGTGCCAACATCCGTTTCGTCCACATTTGCCTGAAAGACGACACTGTCAGGATCAACGATGCTAAAAATAGCTCCTGCAGGAGTTATATTTGTACCTGCGACCGCTACATCTACATGTGTCACTATTCCTGAAATAGGTGATACGAGCCTGGACCAATCTAATGCTAAAGCCTTTAGTTCTACGTCAAGTATAGAGCGGTTGAGATCCCACTGATTCTTTTCAAGGATCCTTGAGACTGTATTTGTCAGAGCATCCTGCGGGAGTTTCATGCCCTTATACGTCACTCTCCAGAGTTCCTCAAAGTCGTTTCTTTGCTTGGAATAATCGATGAGTGTTTTTTCCAAATTTTTCGAAACTTCACGGGAATCAAGTAGGGCTATAATTTTTCCTTTTTCTATGCGATCTCCTTCTCTGACTCCTATGTATGTGAGTAGTCCGGAAGTTTGAAATTTGAGATCAACACTCCGTTTTGCGTATGTTTTTCCCGAAGCACTGATCGTCTCATCCAGATCCTTTGTCTGTACTGTAGTATTTTCTATTTTCGTAACCTTGGCGGACGATTTTTTATACCAGAAAAAACCGATAATACCCACAATGCAAATGATTAAAATGATAATTTTTTTCACAAAAAGTAGTATAACATGAATGATTTGATTTCTTTATAAAAGCAATCAAATCATCTGTGTATCGAATACACTGAAGGATAATACAAAAATAACGCAGGGACATCTTCTGTTATAGTCCGCGCAAACGTCTGATAGATTATTTTTCTCATCTGAGTATTCAGGTCTTTTCCCCGGCCATCTTCCAGGAGTTTATCAATTTTTTGATTGACATATCCGGTTTTATTCATCTCATTTTGTGTTGAATGCCAGAAGGGATACTGATCAGGATCCGGAGGAATAATCGTAACTCCCAGAAGAACCTGAAACGGTCCGCTGAGCGAATTTTCTACCTGAACGGAAGTTTTTATACCGAGAGTAGTCCACGCAGACGCTATCTTTGAGGCTATATCGATATACCCCGGGAAAGTCGTCAGTGTGAGCTCAGAAGAAGATGTGGCAATTCCGAGAGATTTTTTTATTTTTTCGGCCTGAGTGATGTTGAACGTATATTTACGGATATTTTCAGTATATGCCCATGAGTCTTTACTTATAGGAGAATACGCTTTCTCCCCCCCTAAATCCGGTACAGCGTAGGATAACATCTGACGAACTTGTTTTTCCCGGAGCATACTATCTTTCGTGTTATAAAAAAGTGTCACCATGCGGTCTTTTTGAACATGTTCCGTCAATACTGAATTCCCCCACTTTGATAAAAGCGCGGTGTCAGAAAGGTCGTCTATCCGGTCTATGTCTCCACGTTTAAATGCTGATACGGCCTGAGATTGTGTCTTGTAAAACCGGTATTCATAGGAAACGCCAAGTCGCTCAAAGCGATTTGTCAGGAAAAGATACTGTACGCTATCCCCGGAAAGTTGAATCGACGATACTTTATATGGACCAAATCCTACGAGTCCCTTTTTAAATATCGGCTTTGCAACCACTGTCGGAAATGGACTATACGATTCAGATAACACGACGCGTAAAGTTTTCTCGTCTATGGGAGTAAATGTAACATTTTTTATATTATAATTTACATCTTTCGCTTCTACTTTTTTACCGTCATGCCATAAAAGATCTGAGCGGAGATGAAAAATATACACTTTTCCGGAATCTGTCGCTTCCCAGGACATGGCGAGGGACTCTTTCGCGCTTCCGTCCGGTGCAAGTTTCGTAAGTCCCGCAGAAAGTGTATCCTGCAATGAACGGGGAAGTGTCGATGGAGTAAATTCCCCCACTATACCGATACGTTCTATGGGCGCAAAAAAGGTGACTTTAAAAAATGGGATAAGTTGAGTAAACAAAAGTGTCGTGAAAAATCCTATGATAAATCCGCTGACAAGAGCCTTTGTATACTTAGTCGCAAGAATTCGGATTATCCAGAAGAAAACACGTGCTTTCTTTATGATGAACATAGGTAGGGACGTTCTAGCGAATGAGAATATTCGCGATGGACGTCACAAGAAACAATGAAGCAACGATGATGGTAAGGACAAAAACAATTTTTTCTGCACCCCGTTTTGTTCGATAAAGCTCTCCTCCACCAAAGCTCGAGAGTCCACCTTTACTTGATTGCAGAAGAACGAGAGCAATAAGACATAAGGATACAACCATATGTACGATGAGAATAATATTTTTCATACGTTCATCCTTGTTTCTACCATATCAATAAGAAGTGCCGCAAGTCTAGTGCTATCATGTCTTATCAGACTTCGTACCAATGAATCGCTGTGAGATTTTGTAATTATGTTCCTATTCACAATGTCTCCTCGTACGACTCGAAGATCACCACCCAGATCATCTTCGACCGGAAATTCATTATACTTTTTATACACCTCGAGCGCATTAGCGGGAAATTCACCAACGTGAAGCACCACCGAATCAACTCTCCCGGTATATGATTCAACGACGTTTAAATGGTCAGATGCTTTGTATCCGTATGTCTGTCCTGATTTAGTCATAAGATTTAAGATATACGCTTTTTTAGCGTTTGATTGCTTCAGTGAGTCCGATATGCCTTTTACAAGAAGATTCGGAACAAGACTGGTGTAGAGATCTCCGGGTCCAAGAACGATAAGATCAGCCATTTCTATAGCCTGACATGCTTCAGGATTTGCAATTGCATGCGGTGTAAGATAAATATTGGTGATTTTTGTTTTACCGTCATGAGGAGGTTCATCTATAAAATGTTCGCCGCTAATTGTGGTACCGTCTTCATATTCAGCGACCAAATTCGTATCTGTAAATGACACAGGAATAACCTGGCCTTTGATATTGAGGACCTTACCAGTTTGCCGTATTGCTTCTTCCTGAGAGCCAAGTATATCTGACAGAGCAGCCATAAATAAATTACCAAACGTCATTCCGGATATCCCCTGTCCTTTTTCAAACCGGTACATGAATAGTTTACGAAGTAAACCTGCTCCGCCATTTTCACTCGAAAGCGCGACAAGGCACTGACGTATATCTGAGGTCGGAAGAAGACCAAATTCATCGCGTATGCGCTTATTGCTTCCGCCGCTGTCGCTCATAGTGACTATCGCCGAAAGATTCGTATAAAACTCTTTTAACCCTTTGAGAACGACGAACGTACCGGTTCCACCACCGATGCACACGATATTTTTATTCGAAGATTGTTTCATATTAGTGATCGTTCGTCCCGCTAGGCGGGACGATTACGAGCTCTTATGCCGCATTCAATTTTATTCAATAAAATCATAGTATACATCGAAGCGGCTTAGCCTTCCGTCAGCTCAAATAGTACATTTGATATAGCAGTAATGAGAAAAGTGGAAACCACAAGCGACACCAGATAGGAAATCTCTATAGGCGGTATGATAAATCCTTCAAAAGAAAACCCCACAAATACCCATGGACGTACGTATACTGTCCGGACCAGAATTGTAAGAATATAGACAACTATGACATGTATAAACCACGAAAAAAGACCAAATGTCAGCAGATTTACCGGGATAAAAAGTATATTTAATAATGGCTTCACAAGAAGAGTGAGCAATGTTAGTATCAGTGCCGCAAAAAAAACTGTTTGCCACCCTCCCCGGACCACAAAGCCTGAATATATTTCAGTCGTAAGCCAAAGTGCAAACGCATGAAAGACAAAGAGTTTTAATAGGTATCTCACTCTCGTATGCTAGCAAATTTGGACTGCTTTCTCAAGCGAGTTTCATGCCACGGGACCGAAGAAGAATATGATATGATTTTGAAAATCTATGCGCTTCGTCACGGATACGCTGAAACAGATGCAAAGAAGGATTGCTATATGAAAGACGCACACTTTGAAATGATTTTGTATCACGATGATAATACAGAATGGTCTCAAGGCGTTTTGCAAGACCTATGACTGGAATTTCATTCTTATATTCATCCAAAATTTTCAGGGCAGCTAAAATCTGACCTTTTCCACCGTCTATAACAAACAATTGCGGATAATTCCATTCAGTATGTGCTAATCTTCGTTTCATAACTTCGGATATCATGGAAACATCGTCGGGAGATTGTTTTAATCGTATTCGAAACTTTCTATATTCACTCGGGACTGCATGTCCATCTATGGAAACAGTTAGTGCCCCCGTTGCGTTTGACCCTTGGGTATTTGAAATATCAATACACTCAATTCTATGAAGCGCCTGAATGTGTAGTCCAAAGAATGTGAGAAGCTTCATGGCACTGTCTAATTCAAGATGGAATATATCGTCTATTTTTTGATCTCCCTCCATATACATAGAAGGATCGAAGCTTCTTTGATTCAGTGTATCGAGAGCTTCAATGTGTCTACGAACGGTAAGAGCTTCTTCATACTGCATATTTTTGGAATACACATTCATCTCTTTTACATATTCCTTTCGTACAGATACTGAATGTCCGGATAATATCTTTTTGAGTGTATATATGTTCTTTCTGTATGCACGTATTCGCTCTATTTTAGATTCACTATTTTTCATGTCAAATATCTCCGAAGGGCATGGTGCACAAAGGCCTATGTGATACGAGAAACATGCTTTTCCATTTCTCTTTTTCTGTAGACAAAAAGGAATACTGTATCGAAGTGAGCGAAGAAGCGAACGGATGAAACGACCCGACTGGAATGGCCCAAAAATAGCATCTCTTTTTGATATCTTCAGTGTGTCACTGTCATGTTTTCTGACATACATCACGTGTGGTAATTCTTCATGAAGTGTCAGAAGAACATACAGCGGACTTTTATCGTCCTTTGAAAGGATATTATATTTCGGCTGTTTTTTACGTATAAGCTCTGATTCCAGGAGTACTGCATCGAATTCACTTTCTGTTTCGATAGTGGATATACGAAAAATTTGCGACACAAGTATCCGGGTTTTCTCGCTTAACTGATGTGTATCTATAAAATATTGACTGACTCTTTTTTTAAGATTTTTAGCCTTTCCTATATACAAAAGCTTATTCTCTGAATCAAAATATTGATAGATTCCTGACCCTGAGGATATAGTATTCCATCTGTCTATTGTATATTCCATACCTGTTATTTTGACTGTCGAAACTTATAGAGTACGATGAAAAGAATTCCCAAAACGAGAAGTACAAGAAATGATAGAACAATGAGGGTCATTGAAATATACATAATTTCTGCCTTTGTGCTGGTGTTTCCTGCCCGAGCTGTGAGTAAGTCTCTTGATTCTCCCGGAAAAAACGGGACAGTATATGATATAGGGATTGTAATGTTTCCAAATGGTGGAATATCTGTCACGCTATGAGACAAACTCACAAGATGAGAAAGTGATTCAATTTTTATTCCGTCTATTTTTGAAGATACACCGGAAGAATTACGAACATCAAGATACCCCCGAACCTGAGTGCCACCAACAACCTGTTGCGGCAGATGAAAAGAGAGGACCAAAGCCAAAGACTGTGCACTTTCGGGCTTCTCTTCCGAGAGCGTCACGATGACATCCTTTGACTGTATAGCTGCATCTTTATACATGCCTGCGGATTTAGGTTCGCTACTCGATAGTCCGTTTATGGCAAATGCAATATGAGAAAAATCAAGCTTTTTAAAGTAATCGATTCCTCCGGTAGTATTTGCCCAGGTTGGGTCTATGGATATCCATATACTTCGTTTTTCATCAAAATATTCAGGCCAGGTATGGAGAACGTCTACGATGAGCGACAGAGGTCGTATCTTTGGATTTGTGGTATATCCAAATCCGACGACTCTTCGTGCTGGGATACCCGATGCTCTTGCTATGGCGATAAAAAGATCGGTAAATTCGTTACATAAGGAAGACTGGTTCGTACCAAGCGATCCAACAGCACCAAATCTATCATTGCCAAGTGATATTCGTGAGTAATCATAGGAAAGTGACGTAGACACATAGGTATATATATCTTCCGGAGTTTTATATTTTTGAGCAAGAGAAACTATGAGGGGATCTGAAACTTCCCAGTATGGTCTTTCGGAGAGATATCTCGACGGATCGATACTCTCTTTTCCAGAGGAACTTCGCGGGTATGGGTATACAGATGCAAATAACTTCGCAGTAATGTCGAGCTTTTCATAGGGTTTGAGCGTATATCGAGCGAGCCAATTTCCGTCCTGATCGCGTTCAACCTTTTGGGCTTCCGGGGAGAGAGAAGATATAAGTACCTGCTGATATGCAGTGTCAGGCGGAAGAGTAATACTCATGCTTTTGTCCGCATTGGATGAGTTTACCAGATGATATGAAAGCGATACGCTGTATGATTGACTTTCTCCATACGCCGCAGATATACCTCCCCGGGAAAGTAACTCCTTGTTCCAATGCATACCGCTCAAAGGAAGGGGAGTCATATAGGCATTCTGGCCAAATGAATCTGGCACAGATAATCTCACGTCATATAGCCCGATAGATTCGTCCGTAGGCACCCCTGGAATCGATATATCCCAGATTGAGCCTAGTTTTCGCGCGATTGAATCGGTTTCAAACCGTAGAGAAAAAGGGAGCGTTTTATCAAGACCTATAACTTTAACATTAAATGTCAAAATCAGTGTCGTTTTACCTTCAGTATTTTTTATATCAACCGCTACTACTCCCTTTGGATCATACGCAATTATATTTCTAATGTCGCTTGAATCAAACGTGATAGCATATTGTTTTGGGTATGTACCAGAAGTTTTATTTACGAGTGTAATATTTTCCGTAACTATTGTTTTTCCGCTTGGTGATACTGCATACGATATATCATAATTTGCTAAAAAATCAGACGCTCCCAGCACAGGATGCTGACCAAAAATAAAAAACGATGCAATAAGTACTAGAGCGTGAAACAGTCTCATGAATGTATGCTTTCCCGTAGGCACTGTCCTGTATATGAATGAATAGTATCCTGAATCTCCCTTGGAGTTCCTGAGGCGATGAGTAACCCACCCTTTTCTCCACCCTCAGGACCTAAATCTATAAGCCAATCACTATTTTTTATGACATCCAGATTATGTTCTATGACGATGAGACTATTTCCTTTATCCCGAAGTGCATATAGTACTTCCAGCAATTTTTCCAGATCTCCAAAATGAAGTCCGGTTGTCGGTTCATCGAGTATATACAGAGTTTTGCCGGTAGATCTACGGGAGAGCTCTGTCGCAAGTTTTACTCTCTGGGCTTCCCCACCAGAGAGTGTCGTCGCAGGCTGGCCGAGGTGCATGTACCCAAGACCTACTTGTTTTAACGTGTCTAATTTCTCACGAACGAGAGGATGGTGGATGAAGAAATCACACGCATCTTCGATGGTCATGTCTAATACTCCTGCTATGGATTTTCCGTGATACAGTACCTCTAAAGTCTCTATATTATACCGTGCTCCGTGACACACTTCGCACGTGACATAGACATCCGAAAGAAACTGCATTTCGATCTTTCTTTGTCCTTCGCCTTCACATGCTTCACATCTGCCGCCCTTTACATTAAACGAAAATCTTCCCGGTTTGTAGCCGCGTAATTTCGCCTCAGGAAGCAGTGAAAACACATCACGTATGTGAGAAAAAATTCCGGTATACGTAGCGGGATTACTCCTCGGGGTCCTGCCGATAGGAGACTGATCTATCAGCACTACCTTATCTAAAGCCTCTATCCCTTCTAAGGATTTATATACTCCCGGTACATCCTTTGCTAAAAATCCTCTTTCTTTTTGTAATGCTTTATAGAGAGTTTCTACAATCAGTGTCGACTTTCCGCTACCTGATACCCCTGTGATTGTGACAAAATACCCCAGGGGAAATGAGACGTCTAGATTCTTTAAATTATTTTCACTCGCACCCCGAAGAGTGAGATATTTGGTTTCATTCGTCAGAATTTTTTGATGCTTGGAAAATCGGTCGAGACTGCGTCTGCCAGAGAGATATGCCCCGGTGATAGAGGATTTATTTTTCATGACACTTTCAATCGAACCTTCTGCTATTATGACCCCGCCGTGTTCTCCAGCTCCCGGTCCAAAATCTACCAGATAGTCAGCTTCCAAAATCATCTCCCTATCATGTTCTACGACGATTACCGTATTTCCAAGGTCGCGAAGAGACTTCAGTGTAGCAATAAGTTTTGCATTATCC